>NZ_CAXTHK010000024.1:0-71113 GCF_964244045.1 uncultured Jatrophihabitans sp.
CCAGCGAGGAGCAATCCTCACAGGCAAGGAGTCAACCGAACCGGGGGCAGTCCCGACGGTGTTGATGCGAGCACGTGCGCTGGGGCGCAGCGAATAGATCTCGTGCTGGCCCATCACCTGGTGGCACTGGACGGCGAGGTCGAGCAGCACCCCGCCAACGGCAAGCAGGACCACACTGCGGTGGCCGGTCCCGGCCAGCCCGATCGCGGCCGCGGCCAGCAGCAACATCAGCCCGCTGCCGGCGCGCCCGTACCCGTGATCGCCCAACCAGCCGCCGACGGGTGCGGCGGTCGCACCGCCGGCGCCGATCAGGGCGAACACCGCGATCGCGCCCTGCGACAAGCCGTGCTCGTCGACGAGCTCGTAGGCGATCGCCGTCCAGAAGGCGGTGAAGGCGCCGAACATCGCTCCCTGGCACAGGGCGCGGGCCCGCAGGATCGGCTCGTGCCGAACCAGTTCGAGCACGGACGCGAGCAGCGAACGGTAGCCCTCGGTGTGATCTGGACGCCGGGTGGGCAGCACCCGGTGCAGCAGCACGACCAGGACAGCCATCAGCGCCGCCGAGATCAGGTAGATCGCCCGCCAACCGAGCCACTCGGCCACCAGACTCGCGGCGGTGCGGGCGAGCAGGATCCCGAGCAGGAGCCCGCTCATGACCTGGCCCACCAGGCGACCGCTGTGCTCCGGCGGCGCGAGGTGCGCGGCGAGCGGCACCAGGATCTGCGCGACCACAGACGTCAGCCCGACGAGCACCGACAAGGCGACGAACACCCCGAAGACGGGTGACAACGCGGCCAGCACCAGGGCGACGGCAGTGCCCAGCAGCACCCGCGTGACGAGCGTGCGGTTCTCGACGAGATCGCCGAGCGGCAGCACGAACAGCAGGCCCAACGCGTAGCCGACCTGGGTCAGCGTGACGACGAGGGTGGCGGTGCCCTGGCCCACGTCGAAGGACTTCGAGATGAGGTCGAGCAGCGGCTGGGCGTAGTACAGGTTGGCGACCGTGAGCCCGCACGCAAGGGCCAGCACGATCGTGACCAGCCGGAGGGACGCGGGGGCTTGTCGGACGCGCGGTTCATTTACTGAACGCTACGGCTAGGAATGGTGACACGCTAGTCCTGGTGACCTATGCCATGCAGCAACTGGTTCACGAGGCGGTGCGCCAGGTCGTCGGGCAACGGGCCGTGGCCGAACATCAGCCGGAAGTACAGCGGGCCGTACAGCTGGTCCATGACGAGCTCGACGTCCAGATCGGGGCGCAGATCGCCGGCCGCGACGCCGGCGGTGAGCACAGCCGTGGTGACCGCGCGGCGCGGCGCCAGCCAGCGCTCGCGGACCGCGCGGGCCAGTTCGGGGTCGGACTGCGCCTCGCTCGCGATACCGCGCAGGGCAGAGCCGATTCTGGGGTCCCGGAACAGGGCCACCAGCTCCCCGATCTGGAACTCGAGCGCCGCCACGGTGCGGAGCCCTTCCGGAATGGCCAGCGAGTGACGCACCCGCTCGAGGAAGCCGTCCAGCACGACCGCGCCCCGGTTGGGCCACCACTTGTAGATGGTGGCCTTGCTGACGCCGGCCCGCCCGGCGATGGCCTCGACATGCGCCGCGGCGAGGCCACCTTCGAGCAGCAGGTCACCGGCCGCTTCGAGCACCGCGACGCGCGCCTGCTCACTGCGCGGTCGACCGCGCTGCCCACCCATGCGACTCCCTCAGGACCACGCGCCGACCTGAACGCCGCGTCCAGCAATGATGCCACCTGTGGCCTGGCAACGAACGCGAACCTGCCAGACTCCACCCATGAGCGTTCCTGCTGCCGTGCGCGCCTGGCACGAGGTGGCCGAGGCCCGCGACCCCGGGTTGCTGGCCGACCTGCTTGCCGACTACGTCGTCTTCCGCTCGCCGGCGGTCCATCGGCCGCAGGCCGGCAAACAGCTGACGACGGCCTACCTGACCGCGGCGCTGGTCGTACTCGGACCGACGCTGCGCTACGTCGAGCAGTGGCACAACGAGAGCAGCGCCGTCCTCGAGTTCGAAGCCGACCTGGACGGCACGTTCGTTCAAGGCGTGGACATGCTGCGCTGGAACTCCGATGACCGGCTCACCGAATTCACCGTCCTCGTCCGCCCGCTGCGCGGATTGCAGGTCCTGATCGACCGCATGGGTGCGCAGCTGCGCCCGGCCGGCTGACCTCGTGCTTGATTGTTGTTACTGACGGGTAGATCAAGGCGACGTGACGGCGCCGCATCACTAGAGTCGCCTGATGGCGGCGGCTAGGACGAGGGGAGCGTGGGCGGCGTAGTGGACAGCAAGACGATCGCCGACCTCATCTCGATCCCGCTCTTCACCGGCATCATCGGCTACATCACGAACTGGACCGGCGTCCTGATGCTGTTCCGGCCCATCCGCTTCCACGGCATCCGCGTGCCCGGGTTGCAAATCCTGTTCCCGGTGCTGCCGCGCAAGATCCGCGTGCTGCCGCTGTTCCGCTACGACGGACGCGTCGGTTGGCAGGGGATCGTCCCGTCCCGCGCGGACAAGATGGCCAGCATCAGCATGGACAAGGGCCTGGCCAAGATCGGCAGCGTCAGCGACTTCTACCGCGAGCTCGAGCCGGACAAGATCGCCGAGCACCTCGCCGCGGTGGCGCAGAACGAGATCCGTGACGTCGTCGAGCAGATCATGCAGCAGGAGAACCCCCAGCTGTGGCACGACCTCCCGCCGGTCATCAAGGAAGCCGTGTTCGCACGGGTGCGAGCTCAGCTGCCCGGCATCGTCAAGAACATCACCGACGAGATCGGCGAGAACGTCGATCAGCTGATCGACGCCAAGATGATGGTGATCAGCTACTTCGGCCGCAACCCTGAGTTGCTCAACGAGCTGTTCCTGATCATGGGCAAGAAGGAACTGAAGTTCATGCAGCGCTTCGGTTTCTATTTCGGCCTGCCGATGGGCTTCGTGCTCTTCGGCATCCTGCAGGTCTACCCGCAGTGGTGGGTCCTCCCGCTCGGCGGTGTCGTCATCGGCTGGGTCGCCAACTTCATCGGCATCGAGATGATCTTCGAGCCGGTGCACTACAACCGATGGATCCCGTGGCACCAGGGACTCCTTCTGCGCCGCAAGGAGGAGGTCACCGAGCTCTACTCGCGGATGATCTCCGACAAGGTCATCACCTTGCAGAACATCGGCAACGAGTTGCTCACCGGCCCGCGCAGCGACCGCACGCTGAAGCTGCTCGAGGACTCGTTGCGCCCCGCAGTCGACAGGGCGGTGGGGCCGGCCCGGGCGGCCGTGCGGATCGCGATCGGTTCGGCCGAGTACGACAACATCAAGGCCTCGGTGGCCACCGAGGCCACCGGGTTCGCGCCGATTGCCTTCAACGACGCAGAGTTCAGCCGTCAGCAGTCCTCCCGGATCTACACCTTCATCTCGGAGCAGATGAAACACATGGGCTCGGAGGACTTCACCGAGATGCTCCGGTCGGCGATCAAACAGGACGAGTGGCTACTGTTCTTCCACGGCGGCGTGCTGGGGCTGTTCGCCGGGCTGTTGCACCTCGCGATCTTCGGAGTCTGACCCATGGCCGAGAACCGGGTCGAGAACCTGGCCGACAATCTCGTTGAGAACGTCGCTCACGGCGTCGACAACGTCGCCCAGGGCGTAGTCGGCGCTGCGTCCGGGGTGGCTGACGCGGCGAAGGCCGTCGTGCGCCGCCCGCGGCCCGTGCCGAACGTCTCGCCCGACGGCACGGTCGTACCGCGCCGCCGCCCGATGCCCGGCCCGCCGGTACTGCGCGCGGCGCCCGACGTCGCCCGGGTCGCCGCTGCCTCTGCCTGGCACCTGGTCAGCTGGTCGGTGGGGGCCACCATCGCCGGGGCGAATTACGTCTCGCGGCGGGCCGTCGCCGGCGAGCCGGCCACTGCGATCCTGCAGGAGGCGGCATCAGATCTGCGGGCCGTGGCCTGGCGAGCGCTCGGCCTGCCCGGGGGCACCGCCACGAGTTCGAACGCCCATCCGCAGGACAAGGCAAACCCGCGCGGGTCATCGGTGCTCGACCTGCAGCGACGTGGCACCGACCTGCTGCGCCGCTCGAACGACGTGCACGTCATAGAGGACACGCATCCGGCCTTCGCCCGCATCCTCGCCGACATCACTCCCGATGAAGCGCGCATCCTGCGCTACGTCTACCTCGAGGGTCCGCAACCGGCCCTCGACATCCGCACCTACCGCCCGTTCGGCATCGGCTCCGAGCTGGTGGCCAGCGGGATGAACATGATCGCCGAGCACGCCGGGCTGCGCAACGTCGAGCGCATCGACCTCTACCTCACCAACCTCAGCCGGCTGGGCATGCTGGAGTTCTCCAAGGAGCCGGTCAAGAACCCGACCCGTTACCAGGTCATCGAGGCCCAACCGAAGGTCGCGTCGGCGATGGAGTCGGCAGGTCGCATGCCGCGCATCGTCCAGCGCAGTGTCATCCTGACGTCCTTCGGCGAGGAGTTCGTTCGCACCTGCCTGCCGCTGAACGGCAAGAGCGTGCCGAACCGCGAGGGGAGCCGCCCCGTGCCCAGTCGAACCGTGCCCAGCCGAACCGTGCCCAGTCGAACCGTGCCCAGTCGAACCGTGCCCAGCCGAACCGTGCCCAGCCGAACCGTGCGCTCCGAGCTCGGACGCTGAGCTCAGTCCGCCGAGCGACGGCCGTCGGCCCAGTCCTCGTAATGGATCCGATCGAGGTCGACAAGCTCGCCGAGCCGTGACCATTCGCTACGGCCGAGCCGGGCGAGCGGGTCGACCAGCGTCGCGTCGGGCAACCCGTCCTCGGCCAGCACCGAGCGGTGCGCGGCCAGGTGGACGACCTCGCCGAACACCATCACGCAGTCGCCGATGACGTGCTCGCCGGACACCCGGCACTCGAACGCGATCGGGGCGTCACGGACCCGCGGTGGCCGCACCACCACGCTGGGCTCTCGCTCGAGCGACGCGGCGTCGAACTCGCTGAGGTCGCCGGGGAAATTCGTGGCCGAGTCGTTCATCCGGTGCAGCTGCGAGCCGCTGCCGATGTTCAGGACGAACTCGCCGATCGAGCGGGCGTTGCGCAGCGTGTCCTTCGCGCCCACCGACACGAAGCACAGGGTCGCCGGGTCGATGCCGGCCACGGTGTTGAACGAGTGCGGGGCCACGTTGTCGACGCCGGCGTCCGACACCGTCGACACCCAGGCGATCGCGCGGGGAATGAGCGAGGCCGTGAGCCACGGATACACCTTGCGGCCGAGCTCGGCAGGGTCCAGTTCGATGCGATCGGGCATGCCCTCACTCAACCAGACCCGCGTGGCAGGGTAGGCGGGTGACCACCCTGTTGCTCGTGCACGGCATGTGGCACGGCGCGTGGTGTTGGGACGACGTCTGCGCCCGGTTGTCGCGGCCGTCGGTCGCGGTCGAGCTACCGATGCGCTCGCTGGCCCACGACGCAGAGGTCGTGCGCGCTGCGCTCGACTCCATCGACGACGAGGTCGTGCTCGTCGGGCACAGCTACGGCGGTGCGGTGATTACCGCCGCCGGGGCCCACCGGCGGGTCCGACGGCTCGTGTATCTGGCCGCTTTCCTGCTCGACGAGGGCGAGAGCGTGTCCCGCGTCGCCCCCGAGCTCGGCATCGCCGACACCGGCCTGGGAGCCGCCCTGCGGTTCAGCGAAGACCGCAGCGAGGTGAGGATCGATCCCGAGCTCGCACCGACGCTGCTCTATCAGCGCACGAGTCCAGCTGCGGTCGCGCAGGCTTCGGCCCGCCTACGTCCTGTCGCCCGTGCGGTGTTCGGTGAACGCCCGAACGCACTGGCATGGCGGCGCGTGCCCTCGACGTACGTCATCTGCACCGAGGACCGCACGGTGGCCCCGGCGCTGCAGCGGGTGATGGCCGCCCGCGCCACCGACGTCGTGGAATGGCCCAGCGACCACTCGCCGCAGGCCAGCCGCCCGGACGACGTCGCCGCCCTGCTCGACAGTGTTTAGGGTGCTTTACGCCTGCTAGGGGGTGGTCGCGCTCGGGACCCCGTCGGCCAGCTCAGCGGTGTCGATCACGTGCATCACGGCGTTGATCAGCGCCAGGTGGGTGAACGCCTGCGGGAAGTTGCCCAGGTGGGCGCCCGAATGCACGTCGATCTCCTCGGCGTACAGCTCGAGCGGACCGGCCAGCGAGAGCAGCCGAGCGCACAGGCCGCGCGCCCGCGTGTAGTCGCCGATCTCGCACAGTGCCGACACCAACCAGAACGAGCAGATGGTGAACGAGCCCTCTTCACCGCTGAACCCGTCGTCGGTCTCCTCGACGCGGTAGCGCAGGACCATTCCGTGCTCGGTCAGCTCGTCGGCGATGGCCCGCACGGTGTTGACGATCCGCTCGTCGTCCGGCGGCAGGAAGCGCAACAGGGGAGCGAGCAGGAGCGACGCGTCGAGGGCCTTCGTGCCGTAGTAGGCGGTCAACACCCCGCGGTCATCGACGCCGTGCTCGAGGATGTCGGCCTTGATCTCCTGGGCCGCGAGCTCCCACTCACCGGCCGCGGCGTCCTGGCCGATGACGGCGGCCAACCGCGCGCCCCGGTCGACGGCCACCCAGCACATGATCTTGGACGAGGTGAAGTGCTGCAGCTCGCCACGGACCTCCCAGATGCCGGCGTCGGGCGCCCGCCAGTTCTTCAGTGCGGCCTGCACCTGCTTGGCCAGGATCGGCCAGATGCGGCTGTCGACGTGGTCGGCGGCCTTGCTGTGCAGGTACACCGAGTCCAACAGCGCACCCCAGACGTCGTGCTGCTGCTGGGTGCTGGCCGCGTTGCCGATGCGCACCGGCCGTGAGTCGGCGTAGCCGGGCAGATGGTCGAGCGTGTGCTCGGTGAGATCGCGCTCCCCGCCGATGCCGTACATGATCTGCAGGTCGTCGTCGCGTTCGGCAATGTCGGCGATGAAGCTGAAGAAGTCGACGGCCTCCCAGTCGTAGCCCAGTGAGTACATGCCCCACAGCGCGAACGTGGCGTCGCGGATCCAGCTGAAGCGGTAGTCGTAGTTGCGCCCGCCGCCGATCGTCTCGGGCAGGGACGTGCTGCCGGCGGCGCAGATCGCCCCGGTGGGCGCGTAGGTCAGGCCTTTGAGGGTCAGCGCCGACCGCTGCAGGTAGGAGCGCCAGGGGTGGTCGGGAAAACGGCCGCGGGCCAGCCAGTGCTGCCAGTGGTGCGCGGTCCAGACCTGTCGGCCGTAGGCGTCCTCGTAGGTCAGGGGCGGGTCCTTGCGCCCCCAGGACAGCGCGATGAAGCGGGTGTCACCCTCCTTGAGCAGGGTGCGCGCGCTGGCCCGGCTGCCTTCGAACCCGAGTCGCATGTCGGTGGTGAGCAGCAGTTCGTGCTGCCAGCCCGGAGCCGTGCCGACGCCCTGGTGATAGACCTTGTCCGAGTACTGCCAGCGCACCGGTGCGCGGCCGTAGTCGGCGATCGGTTCGCATTCGACGACGGTCTGCACCTCGCCCTTGACGCAGCGGATCGTGCGCAGCAGGACGTGCTCGGCCTCGTAGTCGGTCGGCGTGCGGTGTTGGGTGCCCGACAGCGCCTCCTCGTGACGCCAAGGGCCCATGATCAGCGCGTCGCGGACGATGATCCAGCCGGTGTCGGTGCCCCAGCTCGTCTCGAGCACCATCGTGCCCGGCAGGTAGCGACGGGCGGACGGGACGGTGACGTCGGTCGGCGCCACCCGGAAGCTGCCGGCATGTCGACCGAGGATCGCTCCGAAGATGCTGGGTGAGTCCATCCGCGGCAGGCACATCCAGTCGACCGACCCGCCGGGGGAGACGAGCGCGGTGACCTCGCCGTCGGACAGGAAGCCGTAGTCGCCGATCGGGGTGGCGTGCGGTGCGATGACGCTGGGGCCCGCGCCGGCAGGGGTGGACATCAGCTGGTCTCCAGGCTTGTCGAGGTAGCGGGAAGCTTCCCGCTGTCGGCCGCGCCGCTCAACTCCGTCGAGCGATCCGGGCGTGGATGCGCGTCGTCCCAGCGGCTCGCACACTCACTGCTCAGGCGCTCGCCGCTGAACATCGTCGTGTGCACGCGACCACTATCCCGCGCGGGAGCGGGCCGTGGCAGCCCGTCCCCCAAGACCGCTGACCGTCAGTCGATGCGGACGCTGCCGCGCGGCGTGCCGAAGGTCGCCGCCACGACCCCGGTGTCGCCGTCGAAGGGTGAGAGCCATTCGACGTCGATGCCGTCGAGCGGCTGGCGGGAGGACGCGCCGAGGTAGTTGTCGACGGTCGGCTCGTCGCCGGCGATCTCGAGTGACTGCAGGGTGATCGTGGACCCGCCCTGCGCCGGGTGGTGCTCGGCGTCCGACTCCCACTGTGTGAAAAACGGCAGTTGCGGGTCCTCGGAGACGTCGTTGATGCCGATCTGGTGCCAGAGCAGGTCGAAGCCGTCGGGTCGTCGGCGATGCCCGCGGGCGGCCTTGCGGCCCAACCGGTCCTCGATGACCGAGATGTCGTCGACGGACACCGCCCACGCCAGCCAGCCGCCGCCGCTCTCGGCGCGCGCACGGACGGCCCGGCCGAACGGGGCCCGGTCGGCGGCCGGGTGGTCGAGGGCCTCGACGACCTCCAGGTAACACCCGTGCTCGAGCGGCAGCACGAAGTTGCGGGTGCCGAACGACGGATGGATGCCCCCGTCGCGGAAGCCGGCACCGAGCCGGGCCCCGAGGCGCTGCACGCAGGCGGCGAGGCCTTCGGGCCCGGCGGCGTAGGAGAGGTGGTCCAAGCGCATGCCGTCATGGTGACCCACCGCTGGGTGCGTGCGGTAGGCGGGTCACCCGCGCCCGGCCGGGTGCCCGTGGTAGCGGGTGCGCCGTCAGTTGGTGAAGAGGTCGAGCCGGCCGTCGGTGCGCTCTTCGTGACCGGCGCCGTCGCAGTCCGCCCAGGCCGCCGTGACGTCCTCGACGGTGGCGACCCGACCGCCGGCGGCAACCCGGCGAACCAGGGCAGCGCACAGCCGCCCCTTGCCCAACTTGCTGGTGTAGCTGATCACCGCGTGCCCGCCCCTGGGCGCGGGAGACAGCACGCGTACGGCCACCACCCGATCCGCTCCCGCCCGCTCCGGGCGCCACATCGCCGCGTAGTCACCTGAACGCAGATCGACGACGAGCCCGCGCTGCAACCGCTCGCCGAGCACGTCGACGAGCACGGGCCGCCAGAAGGTGGCGGCCACGCCGAGGCCGGGCAGGACGGCCTTGCCCGGGACCCGGTAGGCGGGCACCGGTTCATCGCCGCGGACGACGCCGAACAGCCCCGAGAAGACGTGCACGCTGCGGTTGGCGACCCGCTGCTCGGCCGGGGTCAGTGCGGCGAAGTCCAGGCCGTCGTAGACGACGCCGGCGTAGCGGCGTAGCGCCGGGGTGGTGCGTGCGTCGAGGACCCGGGCGTTGTCGGCCAGCGCCTGCTCGGTCACGCCCTTCGGCAGCAGCAGCGCGTCGGCGGCAACGGTGCGGTCGCCCGCGACCAGCTGCGCAAGCGCCGCGGTGGTGCGGACCCAGGCCACGCCGAGCGGACCGTCCCCGATCCGGTCGCGCAGCGGGCGCCCTCGTCCGCCCGCGGTCTTGGCCTCGCTGGGCGGCAGGAGCACGTGCACGTGCCGCGACGCTACGGCAGCGCCGCCGGGAGGGTCGTCACGCAATCTCGACGAGGGGGCGCAGCTCGGGCCAGGCGGCGGCGAATCCTCGGTGCAGCGCCAGCGTGGCGACCTCGGCGATCGGCCACCAGCGCACGGCCGTGCTCTCGGCGTTGGCCGGCTCGATGTCCAGGGCCTCGGCGGTGCGGGCCACGATGGTGGTGTACGTCCAGCCGCCGTGATCAACGCGCAACTCCTCGACCGGTTCGACGCTGGCCGGGTCGAGGCTGGTCTCCTCGCCGGTCTCGCGCAGCGCGGCGTCGAGTGCGCTCTCGTGGCTGTCGCGGGCGCCTCCGGGGACGGCCCACGTGTCGCCCTCGTGCGTCCAGGCCGCGCGGTGCTGCAACAGGACGTGCCGGCCGTCGGTCACGAGCAGCCCGGCCGCGCCGTAGCGACCCCAGTGCCGGTGGCCGTGCGCGCAGATTACCCAGCCGTTGCCGTCGCCACTCGACGTGCGGGAGGCACTGGAGACCACGCGTGAGTCCTGCCGTCGTTGGGCCATGGCCCGGGGTGGAGACGTCGGCCCGCCAGGTCGCCTCTCGGCAAAAGGCCGCTCATGGCGGCAGTTGTGGGACCGGGGGCCATGGATCGGGCCGACGTCGATCACCACGGTACCAATGCAAAGCGCCACGTGCAGTGCTGTGCACCGTCGGTTCCGTAGATCCCACCGATGCAGGACGAGGTCATGGACGCTCGCGGGCGACCCGGAACCGGGCCGTATCCTGGAGCCGTGATCCAGATGAGCAGCCGGTGACCCCGGGGGAGCAACCGCGCCCGCACCGGCCCGCGCTGTTCGCCGACCTCACCGAGATCATCGACGCCGCCGGTGGTTCGTCCTCGCCCTACGCCCGCGCGGAGATGGCATCGAGCACGGCTGCCGTGCTCGTCCAGGCCGGCCGGTCACCGGGCGACGACGAGCGCTTCGTGGAGCTGGCCGACCGGGTCGGGCTCGACACGCTGGCTGCGCTGTGGCGCGACGCCGATCCGGTCAGCCTGCCTGGTGCGCTGTGGGCGCTCTACCTGTTGAGGCAGTGGTGCCGTACTGATGGCGACGAGGTCACCCGGTTGTGGCGCGCCGGCGAGCCGCTCGCGCCGGCCGAGGCCGCGGTCGCGGGGGTGGCGGACTACGCCGACGTCTCGGCCGTCCAGCAGCTCGCCGACGCAGTGCTGTCTGGCGTCTACCGCGGCGACCTCGACGTCGCGCTCGAGCGCGCGGCGGCATTCTTCCGGGTGGTGGCCGCCGGCCGGCGCAGCTTGCGTCCCGACGGTCTCTCGACTTCTGACCGTCTTTCAACTTCCGACCGTCTTTCAACTTCCGACCGTCTTTCAACTTCGGACGGTCCCGCGACGTCCGACGCTGACGAGCGGGCCGAACGCAACGACCGCGCGGCCGCGGCCCTCACCGCGGCCGCGGCGCGCTGGCGAGCCGGCGACCTGCATTGAGTCGACCGCACCGCCAGTAGCACGGTCCACTGACAACTCCAGATCCGCACCGCACAGCGACCGTGGCTGTCCACAGGACGCAAACCGGTCCGGTGCGCACGACCCAACCGAAGCACGCTCCTCCCATGACCGCCCTCCGCTTCGCTCCGGCCGCCTATGGCCAAGCCCATTTGTCCTGCTCCGACTGCGTCGTCGCATGACACGCCCGCTGCCCACTCAGCGCATCTCGGGCCCGGCCGAGCTGCTCGACGCCATCCCGTACCTGCTCGGCTTCCACCCCACCGAGAGCCTCGTGCTGATCGGCGTGCACGCGGGCCTGCTCGGCGCCACCGCTCGGCTCGACCTCACCGACACCGGGCAACCGGACCTGGTGGAGCACACGGTCGCAGCGCTGCATCGTGGGGGCGTCGACCGGCTGGTGGTCGCGGTGTTCGACCACCGGTGCGAGCCGCCGGGCGCCGCACTTCCCTCGGCCAGGCCCTGGCAGGACGCGGTGTCCGCCGTCGAGGACGCGGCGCGGCGGGTTGGCAGCGAGATCGCCGAGGCGCTGCTCGTGTGTCGTGGCCGTTGGTGGTCCTACCTCTGCGACGTCGCTGACTGCTGCCCGAGCGGGGGTCGTCCCCTGGCGGGCGCTCCATCGCCGTATGCACTGGCGGCGACAGTCGACGGGGTGGTGGCGCTGCCCAGTCGGGCGGCCCTGGCCCGGACCCTCGAACCGTTGCCCGATGCGCGGCGGGCGGCACTCGAGCCGCTCATCGCCGAAGCCGAGCATGCGTCGGTGCTTGCAGTGCTCGAGGACCGGCTGTCGAGCCACAACCGCGAGCTGGTCCGCGAGCTGATGCTGGCGGCTCGGGGGAGTACGGCCGACGGCTGGCGGCCGCCCGACGATGCCACCGCTGCCCGCCTGGCCGCTGCGCTCACCGCACTGCCGATACGCGACGAGGTGTGGGTTGCCGTTGACAGCCGCCGCCTGGACGGCCGGCCGCTGTGGACCGATCTGGGCCGTCGGTGCCCGGCGCCCTACGACGCGGCACCGCTGTTCCTGCTGGGCTGGGCCAGCTGGCGTGACGGCAGCGGAGCCATTGCCGGCATGGCCGTCGAACGCGCGCTGGCCAGTGACCCGACCTACAGTGCCGCCGACCTGCTGCTGGCCGCCCTCGACCAGGCTGTCGACCCGCGCAGCTTCCCGCGTCTCACGGACGCAGGCTTCCAACCGGGCGTCAGAGGCCGACGGCCCCGGGGGCGACGGGTCGCGGTAGTTCGGAAACCCCGCTGAGCGCGTGGTCCACCGCGGCCGCGCAGGCGCGCCCCTCGGCGATCGCCCAGACCACCAGCGACGCGCCACGGCTGGCATCGCCGCAGGCGAAGACGCCGCCGGCGGTGGTCTGCCACTGCTTGTCGATGGCCACCGAGCCGCGGCCGGGCTTCTCGTCGACTCCGAACGCGTCGAGCAGTTCGGGGACATCGGTGCCGATGAAGCCGGCGGCCAGCAGCACCAGCTGGGCGGGCAGCTCGGTGCGCGAGCGGGGTACCGGCCGGAATTCGCGCCGGCCGTCGACCCGGACGATCTCGACCTCCTCGACAGTCACCGCGCGCACCGCGCCGGCGTTATCAGCTTCAAAGGCGACGACCTCGCGGGCCCACGCCTCGTGCACGCCCTCGTCGTGAGCCGGCGACATTCCCCGGCTGTTCATCGCAGCCGGCCAGTGCGGGTTCACCAGATTCGGTCGCGGCTCGGGTCGGGGGTTGTGATCGAGCACGGTCACCGACAGCGCGCCCTGCCGGTTGGCGGTTCCGAGGCAGTCCGCCGCGGTGTCACCGCCGCCCACGATGATCACGTGCTTGCCTGCGGCGTCGATCTCGGGCGCCGCGACGTCGCCGGCCTGCACCCGATTGCCCTGGGGCAGGTAGGTCATGGCCTGGTGCACGCCGTGCAGCTCGCGGCCGGGGGTGGTCAGCTCTCGGGGAGCCAGCGCGCCCACGGCCAGCACGACGGCGTCGAAATCGACGCGGAGCCGGGCGACGTCGTCGGGGGTGACGTCGGCATTGACCCGGAACGTGGTGCCCTCCGCCGCCATCTGGGCGATGCGCCGGTCAATGATGTCCTTGGGCATCTTGAAGTCCGGAATGCCGTAGCGCAGCAGGCCCCCCAGTCGGTCGTCGCGCTCGAAGACGGTGACCGCGTGCCCGGCACGGGTCAGTTGCTGGGCCGCGGCAAGCCCGGCCGGTCCCGATCCGATCACGGCCACCGAGCACCCGGTGCGCTCGGAGGCAGGTTGCGGGTCGACGAAGCCGTCACTGAAGGCCCGCTCGACGATCGAGACCTCGACCTGCTTGATGGTCACCGGGTCGGTGTTCAGAGCCAGCACGCAGGCCGCCTCGCACGGCGCAGGACAGATCCAGCCAGTGAATTCGGGAAAGTTGTTGGTGGCGTGCAGGCGCTCGCTGGCCGTGGACCAATCGTCACGGGCGACGTATTCGTTCCACTCCGGGATCAGGTTGCCCAGCGGACAGCCGCTGTGGCAAAACGCGACGCCGCAGTCCATGCAGCGCGCCGCTTGCTCACTCACCACCTCGGGCCGGGCCCGCAGGTAGATCGGCTGCCAGTCGCGGACCCGCTCTTGCGCCGGTCTCTTGGGGGTGTCCTGACGCTCGTGCTTCAGGAACCCCTGGGGGTCGTAGGCCACCGACACTCTCTCTCGGGCTCGCAGGCTCACTCGGCTCGCAGGACGTGCACGGGCGAGGCGGCATCGGCTCGCAGCGGGTCAGTCTATCCAGCCCCGGAACCGGGAATTGCCGGGGCTGCGCGCGCTCAGGGTCAGGCGACTCGGACGAACACGTGATCGCTGATCATGCGGTCGAACAGGATGCGTTCGCCGCCTTCGATCCATACCTCGACGCCGGGTCCGGCAGGCGCTATCTGCACCACACTGCCCGGCCGCATACCGGCGTTGGACAGCCGGTGCATCAAGGCGGCATCGGGCTGGAGCTGCTCGCTGATGCGGTTGATCACAACCGAGCCGTGCACGGGTTGCTGAGCCGCCGTGCTCAGGCTCATCAGCGGGCCAACCTGCTCGGCGCTCGCGAACGGCAGTCCGAGTTGGTCGAGCCCGGGGATCGGGTTCCCGTGCGGGCACACCAGCGGCTTGTCGAGCATGGCCACGATGCGGCGCTCGACGGCGTCGCTCATGACGTGCTCCCAGCGGCACGCCTCGATGTGCACGTCTTCCCAGTCCAGACCGATCACGTCGACGAGCAGGCGCTCTGCCAGGCGGTGCTTGCGCATGACGCCAACTGCTTCGTGGCGACCGGCGTCGGTCAGCTCGAGGTGCCGGTCGTCGGCAACCTGCAGAAGCCCGTCACGCTCCATTCGGGCAACGGTCTGGCTGACGGTCGGGCCGCTTTGCCCCAGCCGTTCGGCGATCCGAGCTCGCAGCGGGACGACGCCCTCTTCCTCGAGCTCGTACACGGTGCGCAGATACATCTCGGTGGTGTCGATCAGATCGCTGTGGTGACTCATCAACACCTCCTCAGTGGCCGTCCAGGCTAACTCTAGCCACGCCGAGGCGGCTCAGGCGTCTAAGTAGTCGCGCAGCACCTGCGAGCGTGACGGGTGACGCAACTTGGCCATCGTCTCGCGCTCGATCTGGCGGATGCGCTCGCGGGAGAGCTTGAACGCCCGCCCGATCTCGTCCAGCGTCTTGGGCTGTCCGCCGTCCAGGCCGTAACGCATCCGCACCACCGCCGCCTCGCGGGCGTCGAGGGTGTTCAGGACCTCTTGCAGGTGTCCGCGCATGAGGCCGCTCTCGACGACGGTCTCGGCCGCGAAGGTGGACCGCTCGTCGGCGATGAAGTCGCCCAGGGAGGCGTCGTCGTCGGTTCCGACGGTCTGGTCGAGGCTGACGAGGTCACGCGAGAGGTCGATCAGCTCACGCACGCGCTCCTCGGTGATATCGAGCTCGTGAGCCAGCTCGCCGTGGTTCGCCTCGCGGCCCAACTGCTGGTTCATCTCGCGACGGATGCGCTGCAGCTTGTTGACCTGCTCGACGAGGTGGACGGGCAGCCGGATCGTGCGCGACTGGTCGGCCATCGCCCGGCTGATCGCCTGGCGGATCCACCAGGTGGCATACGTCGAGAACTTGAAGCCCTTGGTGTAGTCGAACTTCTCGACCGCGCGGATCAGGCCCAGGTTGCCTTCCTGGATGAGATCCAGGAACGGCATGCCGTGACCGGTGTAACGCTTGGCCAGCGAAACGACCAGGCGCAGGTTGGCACGCAGCAGGTGGTCCTTGGCCCGCTCGCCGTCACGTCCCAGTGCCCGCAAGTCGCGCTTGCGCGCGGCGGTGTAGTCGTTGGGCTGGGTGAGCAGGTGGGCCGCGTACAACCCGGCCTCGATGCGCTTGGCGAGGTCGACCTCGTCGGCGGCGGTCAGCAAGGCGACCTTGCCGATCTCGTTGAGATAGACGCGGACCAGGTCGGCAGAGGTCGCGACCTCGTCGAGGTCGAGACGCAAGGTGGGCACCGGGGCCGGCTCGTCCTCGTCGGTCGCGGACTCTGCGTTCGACGCGGATTTGGTGGTACCGGCCTTAGTCTTAATACGGCGGGTAGCCGTCTTGGTGGCCGCGCGAGCAGGGCTTGGCGACTCTTCGACGACGGCGTCGAGGCCGCCTTCGACGACCGTCTCGACGCTGTCGTCGGCCGGGGCCGTCGTGCGAGCGCTGCGGTGGCCGCCCGCCGACAAGCGCTGCTCGGTGCCCGCAGACCTGGGCCCGGACGCGCGACGTGCGCTGGCGCGCGGAGTGGTATTGGAAGAGGTTGCCACGATGTACCAGACCACCTTGATCGACTCGGGTGCGCGGAGGCGAACATCCGTTCGCGACCAGTTCGAAGAGGACAACGTGCCGACCCGGGTCTGGTGTTCCCGGAACCGAACAGACAATCGATCTGCTCAGGCCTGGCTCAGGCGGCGAGCCAAACTGCCGAGCAGCTCGGATCACGTCTCGATCAGGAGCGTCATCGGTCCTTCATTGACTAGATGTACCCGCATGTCGGCGCCGAATACTCCCGTTTCCACTCGGGTTCCGAGGCTGCGCAACGTGTCGGCCACGGTAGCGACAAGGGGCTCGGCCAACGGCCCTGCGGCTGCGGCCGCCCAGGTCGGGCGACGGCCCTTGCGGGCGTCGCCGTACAGGGTGAACTGGCTGACGACCAATACGCCGGCATCCGGGTCGTCGGCAACGCTGCGCTCGCCGGACAGGATGCGCAGGCCGTGCAGCTTGCGCGCCACGGCCTGCGCTGTCGCCGACGTGTCGTCATGGGTCACACCCACCAGGACCAGCAAACCGCCCAGGATCTGCCCGACCACCACCCCGTCGACCTCGACCCGTGCCGAACTGACCCGCTGCACGAGCGCTCTCACGCGGCGACCAGCAGGAAGCCGCGGCCGATCAGGTCGCGGACGACCGGCAACGCCGCCGCGATCACGTCCTCAACCCGCGCGTCGATCGAGGCGGCGAGCACGGCCAGGTCCAGGGCGAGCGGCGTCGAGCCGACACAGCCGGCGATCAGGGCAGCGATCGCGTCATCCACCTCGAGCTCCCAACGCAACCCGTGGGATTGGCGCACCACGTCGCGCGCGTCCTGCCACCCGCCGGCCGCGGTCAGCAACCCGTCGCGCGCACGCACCAGGTCGGGCGCCGCGCGCAGCAGCGTCCCGAGCAGTACGTCGTCGGAGCTGTCACGCAGCCAGCGCTGTCGCCCGAACCAGTCCGACACCTCGGCGCCGACCGGTTGCTCGACCGCCTGCGGCACGTCCTCGGCGACCAGTACCTGTGTGCTGTCGCCCGAGACGTGCCGGCGCAGGGCAACGAACCCCATGCCGACGGCGGCCACCTGCGACCGGTCGAACCAGTCGGCCCAGGCGTCGTAGCGCTGTGTCCAGCGCAGCGAACCCGGCGTCTCGCCCACGTCGCGCAGCCACAGCGACACGTACTCGCCCGGGTCGGCGACTTCACGCTGCCAGATCCACGCGTCGCAGCCGCGACCGGCCAACCAACCCGTCACCCGTTCCTGCCACTCGCCCTCCCGGGGGATGACCCAGTTGGCGAGCAGGACCGCGATGCCGTCCGGCGCCAGGTTTGTCGGCAGCCCGCGCAGCAGCGCCTCGCAGACCCCGTCACCGGCCAGGCCACTGTCGCGGTAGTCGAAACCGTCCCCGCCCGCGGAGACGACGAAGGGCGGGTTGGCCACGATCAGGTCGTACTGCTCACCGTCGACAGGTTCGAGCAGCGAGCCGTGGCGCAGCTGCCAGTCCTGCCCGCTCAACGCCGCGGTGGTGGCAGCCAAGGTCAGAGCTCGGGTGCTGACGTCCGTGGCCACCACCCGATCGCTGTGTCCGGACAGGTGCAGAGCCTGGACGCCGCACCCTGTGCCGACGTCCAGCGCGCTGCCGACCGATGTCCGCGGGGTGGCGTGGGCCAGGGTCAGCGAGGCCGAACCGACGCCGAGCACGTGATCGCGAGGCAGGGGACCGGGCCGGACGTCCGAGCCGAGGTCGGAGACCACCCACCACTGCTCGGGTGCGGGCGCCGGCTGCCACGGGGTCGCGCTTGTCTCGGCGTACGGCCGGATCTCGAGCGTGGCCCGGACCGAACCGACCGATACCTCGACGACACCTGCAGTGACCGCCCGGTCCAGGGGCAACGGCGCAAAAGCGGCGCGAGCGGCGGCCTCGTCGACCTCGCTGCCGAGCAGGAACAAATCGACCAGAGTACCCAGCCGGGCGTCGGCGCTGCCGCGGTGCAAACTCTGTCCCAGCGCCCGGGCGACCCCGGAGAGGTCGGCGCGGGAATGGGCCGCCTGACCGGCCAGGCCCAGGGCGTCGTGCACAGCGTCGACGGTGTATCCGGCCAGCGCCGCGCGCAGTCGATCGAGGTCGTTCGGGGCGAGCAGAGGCACGACGTCGCGGGGCACCGGCTCATGGTGACGCACCAGACGTCGCCGGCCGCCAACCAGTCCCGCGCATCGCAAGCTTTCCGGTGTGTTCGGTGCAAATATGAAGACATGCGCCGCTCCCACGCCCCCGAGGCACTGCTCATCACGAGCGCTCCGGTGAGCAGCGACGACGAGTACGACCGCCGCCGCAAGAAGTACGCCGTGATGATGTCCATTCGTGGGCTCTGTGTGATCGCCGCCGCGTGCACCTACCAGGCCTCGATCTGGCTGGCGATGGGCTTCATGGTCGGCGGCGCGGTCTTGCCGTGGTGCGCCGTGCTGATCGCCAACAACGGTCCCGTGAAGAAGCGCGTCCCGACGCCGGCCTACCGGCCGGGCATGGGCACCGAGCGCGCGTTGACGGCCGGCGACGACGGCCGCACCATCGACGGCTGAGCCACCGCCAGGCAGACTTAGGGGTATGACCGACACCCAGGTGCTGGAGTCCCCGTCCACCTCGGACACCGATGCGGGGTCCGAGGTATTCCACTACGTCCGCAAGAACAAGATCGCCGAGAGCGCGGTCATGGGGACAATGGTGCAGGCGCTGTGCGGGGAGGTGTTCCCGGTGACGAAGACCCCGAAGCCTGGCTCGCCGGTGTGTCCGCAGTGCAAAGAGGTCTTCGAGAGCATGCGTTAGGGCTGATCGTTGGCTTTGGCCCGGTTGCGGCTACGAGCGGCGATCAGCCGGCGCCCACCGGGCGGCTCGACACTTGCCGTCGAGCCGCCGCTCGTTCCGTTCACCTGGTCCGGGGTGAACAGCTGCCAATTACGCGGGTCGAGCACCCACGGCGGCTTGGACTTGGCCGGCTTCAGTTGTTCGATCGCCGCGTTCAACTCGGCTCCCAGCAGGACGCCGAGCGCGAGGATGAAGAAGAACAGCAGTGCGGCGATGGGCGAGGCGAGCGCGCCGTAGGAGTGGTTCTTGTCCAACACGTACTCGATGTAGGCGCGCAGCCCGATCGAACCGAGCAGGAACACGATGCCGGCGAGCGCGGCGCCGGCCAGGCCCCGGTGCCAGGGCAGCCGCCGTGGCGGTGCCAGTTTGTAGAACGTGGCCAGGCCGAGCAGGAGCATGACGACCAGCACCGGGTAGTAGCCGTTGTCGATGAGCGTGCTGACGGTGTGCCTGGCACCGCGCGGGAACGACTTGCGCAGCAGGTCCGGGCCGAGTACGAGCATCGGGAGCAGGAAAACCCCGAGCACCACGGTGGCCAGGAACAACCACAGGGCCAGCAGGCGGCTGCGAACCGGTCCCCGCAGATCGCGCTGCCCGTACGCGATGGTGATCGTATTGACGAAGGTTGCGGTGGCCGACGAGCCGGCCCACAGGGCCAGCACGAAACCGATGCTGATGGCTGGGGCACGGTCACCGCGCAGCACCTGGTGCAATGTCGGGGCGATGACCTGCGAGACCACCTCTTCGCTGAATGCCCGGCTCAGCGTGTTCTCGATCTGCTTCTCGGTGCGATCGACCGTCCCCGGCCCGAACCAGCGCGAGACATAGCCCAGGGTGGCCAGCAGCGCGAGGAACAACGAGGGCAGGCTCAGCATCTGCCAGAAGGCGGCCTCGGCGGACAGGCCCAGCACCCGATCGTTCCAGGCCTTGACGACGGTCTTCTTGAGCAGTACCGGCAGGTAACGGCGTGCCTTCAGCAACCGCCGCACCGGGTTCATGACTCCACAGTCTGCCCGCCCGGTACCCATGGTGCCGATCTCCGTTCGGGCCTGCGTGTCGACCGCGGGTGGTGGTGGGGGCGATGATTGGGGTGATCTGTCTGTCGTGGCGGGCGCCCGGCGCGCCCCCTCACCCGGACGCGGGAGCGCCGACTAGGTTGGACGCTCGGTGCCGATGAGCGGCCCGCCCGCCGCGACACCGGGCGCGCGGCCGGCGACACGTCCTGGAATTCGAGTAACCGCGGGGGGTCTGCGTCGTGACGCTTGCCGCGCCGCTACCCACTCCCGCCGGGCCCCGCCTGCGCGCGTGGCAGCGCGCCGCGCTCACCGCCTACCACGAGGTCGACCGGCGCCGCGACTACCTCGTCACCGCCACCCCCGGCGCTGGCAAGACCACCTTCGCCCTTGCGCTGGCCCGCTCCCTCGTGACGGCGCGCGTCGTGGACCGGGTCATCGTGGTCGCGCCGACCGACCACCTGCGCACCCAGTGGGCCGAGGCCGCCGACGCAGCGGGATTACCGCTGGACGCCGCCCTGACCAATGCTGTCGGGCCCGTGCGCGCAGACCTGCGGGGTTACGTGACGACCTACGCGCAGGTGGCGGCCAAGCCCGCCCTGCACGCTGCCCGCACCGCGGCGAAACGCTCGCTGGTCATCCTCGACGAGGTGCACCACGCCGGTGACGGGCTGTCGTGGGGCGACGCGGTCGCCGGCGCCTTCGAGCTCGCCGCCCGGCGGTTGTGCTTGACCGGCACGCCGTTTCGGACCCGACCGGACGAGCGCATCCCGTTCGTGCGTTACGTCCAGGACACCGAGGGTGGGCTGTGCAGCGAGGCCGACTTCAGCTACGGCTACCGCGAGGCGCTGCGCGACGGCGTCGTGCGCCCGGTGGTCTTTGCCGCTTATACCGGCACCACCCGGTGGCGCAACAGCGCCGGCGAGGTCATCGCCGCCTCGCTGTCCGAGTCGAACACCCGCACGGTCGAGGCAACCGCCTGGCGTACCGCGCTCAACCCGGCCGGCCGGTGGGTGCCGCACGTCATCGCTGCGATGGACGAACGGATCACGCACCTGCGCAGTTCCGGGATGCCCGACGCGGCCGGGCTGGTGCTGGCCAGTGATCAGGACGACGCGCGTGCCTACGCCGACATCGTCGAGCAGGTGACGGGGGAGAGCCCGGTGCTCATCCTGTCCGACGACCCGAAGGCCAGCGAGAAGATCACCGCCTTCACCCACGGCACCCAGCGGATGGCGGTGTGCGTGCGGATGGTTTCCGAGGGCGTCGATGTGCCGCGGGCTGCCTGCCTGGCCTGGATGACGTCCTATCGCACGCCGCTGTTCTTCGCGCAGGGCGTCGGGCGCGTCGTTCGGGCCCGAGGGAGCCACGAGGCGGCGACGGTGTTCCTGCCGGCGGTACGTCCGTTGCTTGCCCTGGCCGCCGAGCTCGAGGAAGAGCGGAACCACGTCATCCCGCCGCCGGCCGAGCAGTCTGACGAGCTGCTGGACGTCGAGCGGGTCGAGACCGAGCCGGGCGAGGCCGATCGCGCCGAGCTCGTCGACGCCGACGCCTCGTTCGCGCATCTCCTGCACGGCGGGCGCGCCGTCGTGGCCGCGCCGGACAACCTCACCCCCGAGGACGAGGACTTCCTCGGCTTGCCCGGGATCCTCTCACCGGAGCAGACGGCCGCGTTGCTGGCTCGTCGCGATACCCATGCACGCAACCGGGTCGCCGGGCTCGGCGCGCCGACCGACACGACGAACGGCGCGTCGGCGGTGCCGTCCTGGCGGGCGGGCGCGGAGTTGCGCCGTGAGGTCAACCGGCTGGTCGGGGTGTACGCGGCGCGCACCGGGGCGCCGCACGGTCAGGTGCACGCCCAGCTGCGCCGCGACGTGCCCGGGCCCGCCTCTGCTGCCGCGCCGGCCGACGTCCTGGAGCGGCGTCGTGACCGGTTGATGGAGTTATTGGGGGTTTGAGTGTGACGTGGGTGGTGTGATCGGCCTGCCAGGGGATACCGGGAATCGTGGCTGGGGTATCAGTCGTTGGACAGGGTGTAACCGCTAATGAACCTCGAGGTCATCTCACACTGCTGATAGATGCAGGTCTGGGTGTTTCGATCAGTCACCGGCTGTTGCAGATAGGTTTCGTCTTCAGGGTGTCGCCACTACGCCTCAGCATTCGGTGGTTGTCTTGAGGACGAAGGTAAGAATCTGAGCGGCTGGCTCAAGCCGTCCGACTTCGAACCGATTCAATAGGTAGTACCGCCCAGTACCACCCAGACAGTAAAGAGAGGTGTGGACGTGACCACGACGATCGCCGCGAGTCCGCTCACCGCCACCGACCGATGCGACCGGTGCGGAGCACAGGCATACGTCCGAGCCACCATGGCTTCGGGGTTCGACCTGCTGCTCTGTGCTCACCACTTCCACGAGAACGAAGCGCGCCTGCGTGCCATTGCGAGCAACATCCACGACGAGTCCGAGCGACTCGTCGTGGTACCGGCCACGGCGAATGCCGACGAGCGCTGATACCAGCACCAACGCGCGCGCGAAAGGCCCCGTCCGGTTCGTCCGGGCGGGGCCCTCGTGGTCTGCAAGCCGTTGTGGTCTGCGAGCCGTTGTGGTCTGCAAGCCGTTGTGATTTGCGAGCCCCGGACATACAACAACCCCGGCCATCGGGGGGAAGGCCGGGGTTGTCAAGCACGTGGTGCAGGAACGGGGGGGATCCCACACCGTGCTCGCCAAACATACGTCGAATGTTCGGTTTTCGCTACTCGACGTGACTTGACGCTCGCAGACTTAGCATCGATATCAGTTGGAGTGTCCGCGCCGTCGCCCGTGCTGCCCAGCGATGACCCCGGTCGTGCCGGTCAGTCTAAGTAGTCGCGAAGCACCTGAGAGCGCGACGGGTGGCGCAGTTTGGACATCGTCTTCGACTCGATCTGGCGGATCCGCTCGCGGGTGACCCCGTAGACCTGGCCGATCTCGTCCAGGGTGCGGGGCTGGCCGTCGGTGAGCCCGAAGCGCAGCTTCACCACGCCGGCCTCGCGCTCGGAGAGCGTCTGCAGCACCGACTGCAGCTGATCCTGCAGCAGGGTGAACGAGACGGCGTCAACGGCCACTACCGCCTCGGAGTCCTCGATGAAGTCGCCGAGCTGGCTGTCGCCCTCGTCGCCAATGGTCTGGTCGAGGCTGATCGGCTCGCGCGCGTACTGCTGGATCTCGAGCACCTTGTCAGGTGTGATGTCCATTTCCTTGGCGAGTTCCTCGGGCGTCGGCTCGCGGCCGAGATCCTGTAGCAGCTCGCGCTGGATGCGACCCAGCTTGTTGATGACCTCCACCATGTGCACCGGGATGCGGATGGTGCGAGCCTGGTCGGCCATGGCGCGGGTGATGGCCTGCCGGATCCACCAGGTGGCGTACGTCGAGAACTTGTAGCCCTTGGTGTAGTCGAACTTCTCGACCGCGCGGATCAGGCCGAGGTTGCCCTCCTGGATGAGATCGAGGAAGGCCATGCCGCGGCCGGTGTAGCGCTTGGCCAGGGAGACGACGAGGCGCAGGTTGGCCTCGAGCAGGTGGTTCTTGGCGCGCTCGCCATCACGCACGATCCAGCGCAGGTCGCGGCGCATCTGCGTGGACAGCTTCTCGTTGGCCTCGTCGGCCTGGCGTAGCCGCTCGGCGCCGTAGAGCCCGGCCTCGATGCGCTTGGCGAGATCGACCTCCTCCTCGGCGTTGAGCAGCGCCACCTTGCCGATCTGCTTGAGGTAGGCGCGGACGGAGTCGGCCGAGGCAGTCATCTCGGCGTCCTTGCGCGCTTGGCGCAGGGCCTCGGACTCCTCTTCCTCCTCGTCCCAGACGATCTCCTCGGACTCTGTCGCCGCGCCCTCGGGAGTGTCACCCTCAGCGGTCTCGGCGCTATCGGGGACAACCGGTGCGTCGGCTGCGGAATCCGCAGTGGTCTTCGCCGCGCCCTTCCTCGCCGGTGCCTTCTTGGCCGGCGCCTTCTTCGCGGGGGCCTTCGCGACCGTAGCGGTGGCGGTGCGCTTCGTGGCGCTGGCGGCGGGCAGTACGCGCGAACCGGCGTCGCTGGCCGGGCCGGTCTGGGACTCGTCTTCGGCTGTTGTCTGCTTGCTGGACACGAATGACCTCTCACGAAGTTGCGCACGATGCGCCGAGCGGGAGCGCCGTCGGCGTGCGCGGAACGAGCCGCGTTACGCGGAGTGCAGGGTCTTCTCGGCCGTCTGTTGGTTGCCTCAGTGTCGAGTCCAGAACGTGCGCTGTGCCCTGAATGACATTGTACTGCGGCGTGGTCGAGTGCGCGTCTGCTACTCGCCGAGACCCTCGACGGCAGCGATCGCCGCACCGACGATGCCGGCGTCGTTGAGCAGCTGGGCCGGCTTCACGGGCGTCTTGAGCTCCAGCAGCGGCACCCACTTCTCGGCCGCCTTGCTGACCCCGCCGCCGACGACGAACAGATCCGGGGTGAACAGCCGCTCGACGTGCTGCATGTAGGCCTCGACGCGCTTGGACCACTTCTTGTAAGACATACCGTGTTCGTCGCGCACCGAGGCGGCGGCGCGCGTCTCGGCGTCGTGACCGTCGAGCTCCAGGTGACCGAGTTCGGTGTTCGGCACGAGCACGCCGTTCATGAGCAGTGCGCTGCCGATACCGGTGCCGAACGTCAACAGGATGACGACGCCGGCGACACCCTTGGCCGCGCCGTAGCGGGCCTCGGCTATGCCCGCGGCGTCGGCGTCGTTGAGGACAAGCACCTCGCTGGTACCGCCGACGGCCTGGGTGAACGTCTTGTCGGCGTCGGTGCCCACCCAGGTGGGATCGACGTTGGCCGCCGACTGCGCAACGCCGTGCTTGATCACCGCGGGGAACGTCGCACCAATCTTGCCCTGCCAACCGGCCTCGGTGACCAGCTGGGCGACGACCTTCGCGACGGCGTCCGGCGTGGCTGGGTGTGGGGTCAGGATGCGCTTGCGCTCGGTGACCAGCTCGCCTGTGCCGGTGTCGACGACTGCGCCTTTGATGCCGGTACCGCCGATGTCGACCCCGAACGCCTGGCCGGCCGGCCCACCCGTGACCACCATGGACCGCTCCTCGCTTGTCGCCCGGACTGAAGCCACGACCTTATTACCCGGTCGCGGCAGCACCGCACCGCATGCCCCGACGCCGGCCCATCCGTGATCGGATGCATGCGTGAACTGCGATCCCGACGAGATCCGTGAACTCGAGGCGCTGGCGCTGCTCCTCGCCCAGGGCGCCGGCGAGGTCGTACGGGCCGGACGGGAGCAGGCGTTCGCCGTCGACGCAAAGAGCACCGCGACCGATCTCGTGACCGAGGTCGACCGGGCCAGCGAACGCTGGCTCGTCGACCAGCTCGCCGAGCGCCGCCCCGGTGACGACGTCCTGGGCGAGGAGGGCGCCGGGCACGCTGCTGCGAAAAGCGGCGGTGTTGGCGCGCGCGTGCGGTGGGTCGTCGACCCCATCGACGGCACGGTCAACTTCGTTCTCGGCCTGCCCGACTACGCGGTGTCCGTCGCGGCGGAGATCGACGGGGTGGCGGTGGCCGGCGCCGTCTGCGCCCCGGCCCGCGGTGAGACGTTCCACGCCCGGCTGGGCGGTGGCGCGGTGCTGCTGCGCGATGGGCGGGCGCCGCAGCGCCTGACCGGTCCGCGCGAGGTCCCGCTGGAACGCGCCGTCGTCGGCACGGGTTTCTCCTACGACGCGACCATCCGGGTCCGGCAGATTGCCGTGATCGCCGAGCTGCTGCCGCGCATCGCCGACATCCGTCGGCTCGGCGCTGCTGCGCTCGACATCTGCCACGTCGCCACCGGCCGGCTGGACGCCTACTTCGAGGCAGGCCTGCACCGCTGGGACTACGCGGCGGGCGCCCTGATCGCGGCCGAGGCGGGCTGCGTGGTTACCGGGTTACGCGGTGCGGACCCGTCCGGGCGGTTGCTTGCCACGACCGGACCGCAGCTCGTCGAGGACTTCGTCCGCGTGCTCACCGAGTTGCAGGCCGACGAGATGCGTGCCGACGAGCTGCGCTGAGCGTCAGCAGCTGGTGGCCGAGCTGGCCGCAGGGGTGGGTGTCACAGTCGTCAGGGTCACCTTGTCGGCCGCCAAGCGGGCGGCGACCGTCTTCTGCGGCTGCACCGCGGTGTACTTCGGACCGAGGCTCACCGTCACCTGTGCCGAGACCGCGGTCTGCTGCACCAGCTGAGCGCCCGGGAAGTAGTACTGCAGCAGCAACGCGGCAGGTTTCTTGTCGGGGGTGAAGCGGATCTGCGCCGAGCCGGTGACCTTGTTCTTCGTCAGGTCGTTGCTGGCGCGTTGGGTGGAGCGGAAGCCGTCGGCCAGCAGCGTGGTGCGGACCTTGCCCGCGAGTCCAGAGCGGGTGGTGGCGTTCAGAACCAACACGTCGACGGACTTCTGCGGCGGCAGGGTGCGCGGCGCGGTGGACGTGACACTGGTCGACGGCGTCGGGCAGGTTTTGGCCTTGGCCGCGGAGCTGTCGTCGTTGCGGTTCGCGACCCGCCACCACACCAATGCGGTGAGCAACAGCAGCGCCAGCAACGCGATCAGCGCAGGCAGCGGCCGCCGCGTGGTGGTGCTTGCCATGAACCGACGACCTTCCTGTTCCCGGGTGGGCATCGTATCGGCGCGACACGCGGGATTGCGTTCGCCGGCCCGTGCGTTAGCGGAAACACGGTCGCGGTACCGTTCCGCGGCCGGAGGGTGACGAGCGTCTCCGGCGGTTAGCGCACCGGTGGGCACAAAATCGCGGGGCGGTGCGTTGCAGCGCCGAACGGCCGAAATCTGCAGCCACGAACGAGCACCGCACACGCGGCAGCACGCCGCATAGATCACGATCGTGGGTTCGCCCACGGAGGAGTTGACGCCACATGGCGACCGACTACGACGCACCGCGTCGGGGAGACGTAGAAGAACTGAACGAGGACTCGATCGAGGAGCTGAAAGCGCGCCGCGCCGAGGCCCAGTCGGGTTCGATCGATGTGGACGAGACCGAACTCGCGGAGTCGCTCGAACTGCCCGGCGCCGACCTGTCCAGCATGTCCGGCGAGGAACTCACCGTCCGGGTCCTGCCGAAGCAGAGCGACGAATTCACCTGCTCGTCGTGCTTCCTGGTCCACCACCGCAGCCGCCTCGCCCGCGAGAAGAACGGCCAGCTCATCTGTCGCGACTGCGCCTGACCGGTACTACGAGCACGACACCGCCCGGTGACCGACAGGCCACCGGGCGCGCTTGTCTAAGCGGCGGTTCCCTCAGAGTCGCGAGCTGAGCGCGGCGCCGCCGTCGACGACAAGGGTCTGCCCGGTGATCCACGCGGCGTCGGACGAGGCAAGGAATGCCGCGGCGGCGCCGATGTCCTCGGGTACGCCGAGCCGGGCCAGCGGGTAGCCAGCCGCCGCCTTGGCCTCGTCGGCCTCGTACAACGCGGCGGCGAAGCGGGTCTTGACCACCGCCGGTGCGATCGCGTTGACGCGGATCCGCGGGCTGAGCTCGTGCGCGAGCTGAATGGTCAGGTTGATCAGGGCGGCCTTGCTGACGCCGTAGTAGGCGATACCGGGGGCGGGGGACAGGCCGGCCACGGAGGCCATGTTGACGATCGCCGCGCCCGGTGCGTCACCCAGCCCCGCCGCCACCGCACGGCGCGTCCAGGCCAGCGCCGCCAGCACGTTGACGTCCATGATCTTGCGGGCGGCGGCCTCCTCGATGTCGAGCAGCGAGCCGTAGGCAGGGTTGACGCCGGTGTTGTTGACCAGGACGTCCAGGCGGCCGAAGCGCTCGATCGCGGTGCGGACCGCCTCGTCCTGATGCTCGGGGTCGTCGGCGCGCCCGGCCACCGAGACCGCGTTCGGACCGAGCTGCTCGATCGCGTCGGTGAGGCCTTCGGGCTTACGGGCCGTGATCAGCACCTGGGCGCCCTCGTCGACGAGACGCTGGGCGACGCCCAGCCCGATGCCGCGGCTCGCGCCGGTGACGATCGCGGCCATGCCGGTGAAGCGCCGCCCATGCTCGGCGGTGGGGGTGACGACGGGGATCTCGGGTGACGCTGTCATGAGCGAGAACTTAGCGCGCTCACCCGGCCGCGCGGACAAGCGCCAGCACGCGATCCGGATGGCGGGTGCTGACCACCCAGTACGGCGTGGGGTCATCGGGATCGTCGAGCCACAGTTGCACGCCGGGCCCGACCCACGGTCGGATCTGGACGAAAGCGGCCGGGTCGCCCTCGCGGCCGACAACGAGTCGCAGGGTGCGTGGGTCGAGTCCCACCGCGCCGCTCACGATCCGCAGCGGCAGGTGCGCACCCTGGATGCGCAGCTCGCCGCCGCGCACCTCGAGACGGCTGCGGCCGAGCCACCAGACGAAGACTGCGGACAGCGGCAGCAGGACTGCGAACGGGACCCACGCGGTCAGCGGCAGACCGCCGACGTGGAACTCGGCCGCGAGCAGGCACGCCACCCCGAAGGAGACGAGGTACCACCACCAGGGGGTGCGCAGGGTCTCGCGATAGGTGATCGTTTCGTGGGCGCCGGGGGGACTGTCACTGCCGGTGGCCATGCGCCCGAGGGTAGCCTCAGGCCCCGTGCCGACCGATGTGGAGACCTCAGGTGCGCCGGGTGCGCCGACCAGTGGCCCGGACGTCCTGGTACGGCGCCTGGACACGCAGCTTCCGCTCCCGCTGTACGCCCTGCCCGGCGACGCCGGCGCCGACATCGTGACGGCCGTCGACGTCACCCTGGCACCGGGGGAGCGGGCGATCCTGCCCACCGGCCTGGCCATCGCGCTGCCCACCGGGTACGCCGCCTTCGTGCACCCTCGCTCCGGGCTCGCCGCCCGCGCAGGCCTTGGCCTCGTCAACGCGCCCGGCACGATCGACGCCGGGTACCGCGGCGAGATCAAGGTCATCGCCATCAATCACGACTCCGCACATCCGCTGACGCTCGCGCGCGGCGAACGCATCGCTCAACTTGTCGTGCAGCGCGTCGAGTTCGCCCGCTTCGTCGAGGTCGACGAGCTGCCTGACTCGGTGCGCGGCACAGGTGGGCACGGCTCGACCGGCGGATCCGCCGCGCTTCGAGCAGATCAGTCCGAGGAAGGACCCCAGTAGTGCCGGGACGACGCAGGCAGAAACGCACCGAGGCCTCGAAGATCGACGCCACCCCACCGTGGGAGACGCGGGCCCGAGCCGAGCCCGACGTCACGACCGGACCGTACGACGAGCGCGACGCCCCCGACGACGAGCTCGAGCGCATCGATCTGGGCGCCCTGCGCATCCCCATCGACGGGGGCTTCGACGTCCAGGTCGAGGTCAACGAGGTGCAGCAGGTCATCGCTGCGACGCTGGCCGGCCCGCACGGCACCGTTCAACTCGGTGTCTTCGCCGCCCCGCGCAACGAGGGCATCTGGAACGAGGTCCGCGCCGAGATCGCCGAGTCGCTACGCGGTCAGCGCCGCCCCGTGCCCAGCGAGAAAGAGGGCCCCTTCGGCACCGAGCTGCACGGCACGATCCCCGACGACACGGGGCGGGGCACCGTGCCCGTGCGCTTCGTCGGCGTCGACGGGCCGCGGTGGTTCCTGCGCGCGCTGTTCGCCGGTCCGGTCGCCACCGACGATACGGCGGCCGAGCCGTTCGAGCAGGCCCTGCGCGGGGTCGTCGTCGTGCGCGGCACCGAGCCGCTACCGGTCCGCGAGCCGGTACCGCTGCAACTGCCCACCGGCGTCGAACTCCCCAATCCCGGTTCCTGACCCACGCGGGTTACGCTGTTCCGGTGGGACGCGCATCGCTGCTGCAACGGCTGACGGCCAGCGCCGAGAACCTCGACGCCGCCGAGCTGCAGGAGAGCGTCGGCATCCGCTCGTGCATGCCGGTGTGCGACCTGCAGCGGGGCAACTACGTCAAGGTCGTCGGGCGGCTGCGGGCCGTCGTCTACACGCCCAGCGAGACCGTCCCCACCCTGCTGGCCGACCTGTTCGACGGCACCGAGTCCCTCGACCTCGTCTGGCTGGGCCAGCGCCGCATCCCCGGCATCGAGCCGGGCCGGCGGGTCCTGGCCCGCGGGCGCGTCGGCGAGCACGACGGTCGGCTGGCGATCTACAACCCCTGGTACGAGCTCCTGGCTCCCGGGTCCTGATCGGCGCCCGACCCATTCCGCCCGAGGACAAGCGCGACCTGCGCGAGACCTACCGCCAGCAGACGATCGCCAGCATCGGTGGCTGGTCGGGCGCGCTCATCACGGCCGTCCCCACGACGGTGTTCATCATCGTCAACGTCGTTACCGAGCTGCGGCCGGCGATCATCGCTGCGGTCGCCAGCGCGCTGGCGCTGGCCGGTTACCGGCTGATCCGCAAGCAGTCGGTCCAGCAGGCGCTGTCGGGTCTGCTCGGTGTTGTGGTGGCCGCGGTGATCGCCGCCCGCACGGGCGAGGCGCGTGGCTATTTCCTGCTGGGGATCATCACCAGCTTCCTGTACGCGGTGCCGTTCGCGATCTCGGTCGCGGTGCGCCGCCCGTTGGTCGGGCTGGCGTGGGAGTTCCTCGACCCCACACCCACCGCCGAGGACGCGCTCGACGGCGAACCGGCGACGCCGTGGTACCGCCGCCGCCCGCTGCTCATGGCCTATACGTGGGCGACGGTGGCCGCGACCGCGGTCTTCCTGGTGCGCGGCGTCGTCCAGCTGATCCTCTACCAACACAACGCCACCGGCTGGCTCGCGTTCGCCCGCATTGCCATGGGCTACCCGCTGTTCATCGCCGCAATCGGCTTCAGTCTGCTGGTCGTGCGGCGGGCCCGCAGACAGTGCGGCTGACGCGCTACTGACGCGCTACTGACGCACTACAGACGCATTACAGCGACAGGTGTTCGTCGGCTTCGGGTGGCTGCTCGTCGCCGGGCAGGACCGCGGCCCGCAGGGCGTCCTCGGCCTCGGGCACTGTGACGAACAGCAGCTCGTCGCCGGCCTCGAGCGGTTCCTCCGGCGAGGGTGAGATCACTCGACGGCCACGCACGATGCCCACCAGCGTGGTGTCCTTTGGCAGCCGCAGGTCACGAACCGGACTGCCGGAGCACGGCGCGTCCTCAGGCAGGGTCAGCTCGACCAGATTCGCCTGACCCTCGCGGATGCCGAACAGCCGCACGATGTCACCGACCTCGACGGCCTCCTCGACCAACGAGGCGAGCACGCGCGGCGTCGAGACGGCGGTGTCCACGCCCCACGCATCGGTGAAGAGCCATTCGTTGGACGGGTGGTTGATGCGCGCGACGACGCGGCGCACCGCGAACTCGGTCTTGGCCAGCAGGGACACGACCAGGTTGGCCTTGTCGTCGCCGGTGGCGCCGACCACGACGTCGCACTCCTCGAGCAGCGCGGCCTCCAGGTTCGCCACCTCGCAGGCGTCGCCGAGCAGCCATTCCGCGCCGACCACCCGGTCGGGCGTGACCTTGGCCGGGTCCTTGTCGATGAGCAGGACCTGGTGCTTCTTGCTCAGGAGCTCCCGGGCGATCGAGCGCCCAACCGCGCCGGCTCCGGCGATCGCGACCCTCATCCGTGCACCGCCTCCGGCGGGCTGGTGGCAATCGTGCGCACCGACTGCGCGTTGTCGTCGGTGCTGAGCATGTAGAGCTTGTCGCCGGCCTGGATCAACGTCGAGGGCAGCGGCAGGTTGCCGACCCCGAAGCGGGTGTAGAGCGCGGCCCGGGTGCCCGAGACGGCCTCCAACTCGGTGAGCTTCGTCCCGACCCAACCCTCGTGCGGAACGACGACGACGATCGACACCGCGCCCGACGGATCGCGCCACGCCTCGGCCGAGGTCTCACCCAGCACCGACTTCATCAGCCGGCCGGACGTCCAGGGCACGGTGGCGACGGTGGGGATGCCGAGCCGCTCGTACACCTCGGCACGCTTCGAGTCGTAGATGCGGGCGACGACGCGCTGCACGCCGAACGTCTCGCGGGCCACCCGCGCTGCGATGATGTTGGAGTTGTCGCCACTGCTGACCGCGGCGAACGCGCCGGCCTGCTCGATCCCTGATTCGATCAGCGTCTCGCGGTCGAAGCCGACGCCCGTGATCTGCCTGCCGGGGAAGTCGTCGCCCAGACGACGGAAGGCCAGCGGTTCCTGATCGATCACCGCGATCGAGTGCTCGAGCGGGGCCAGCTGCAACGCCAGCGCGGCACCCACCCGTCCGCAGCCCATGATGACGATGTGCACGGGCCGCACACTACCGACGGTGCGCCCGTCCGGGCGCGCGCAGCACCACCGCCGACAGCCGTATCGTGATGCGACGTGGCCCGTTTCACCCGCGTGATCAAACGCGCGATCATCGGCACCCCGGTTGCCAGTGAGAACGCCGGCCACAGCCTGCTGCCCAAGCGGTTGGCGCTGCCGATCTTCGCCAGCGACCCGCTGTCCAGCGTGGCCTACGCGACGCAGGAGATCCTGCTCGTCCTGACCCTCGGCGGCACCGCGTTCCTGTACCTGGCACCGTGGATCGCCGTTGCCGTGGTCGTCCTGCTGACCGCGGTCGTCGTGTCGTACCGCCAGCTGGTCAAGGCGTATCCGACCGGCGGCGGCGACTACGAGGTGGCCAGCAAGAACATCGGTCGCGCGGCGGGTGTCATCGTGGCCAGCGCCCTGCTCGTCGACTACGTCATGACGGTGTCGGTGTCGGTGTCCTCCGGCGTCGACAATGTCATCTCGGCCGTCCCGAGCCTGCACAGCTACCGACTGCTCATGGCCCTAACGTTCGTCGCCCTGTTGACGGCGGTGAACCTGCGCGGCGTGCGGGAAGCCGGCTTCGCGTTCGCAGTGCCCACGTACATGTTCACGGCCGGCGTGTTCATCATGATCGCGACGGGCCTGTTCCGGACGCTGGTGGGTGACGCGCCGGTGTCCGAGAGCGCGCACTACAAGATCGAGACGACGCACGGCTACGGCTCCCTCGGTGCGTTGGCGCTGATCTTCCTCACGCTGCGTGCGTTCTCCTCGGGCTGCACCGCGCTGACCGGTGTGGAGGCGATCGCCAACGGCGTGCCGGCCTTCCGCCCACCCAAGGCGCGCAATGCCCAGAAGACGCTGGTGATCATGGGTGGCCTGGCCATCAGCATGTTCGTAGGCGTCACCGCGCTGGCCCTGATCTCCAAGGTGCACATCACCGACCCCACGACGAACAGCTGCCTGCTGCAGGGCGTGCCGGACTGCAAGACCACGCCGCAGCGCACGGTCATCGCGCAGGTGGCCGGCGCCGTGTTCGGCGGCCCGCATTCGGTCGGCTTCTTCTACCTGCAGGCCACCACCGCGCTGATACTGGTGCTGGCCGCGAACACCGCGTTCAACGGCTTCCCGCTGCTGGGCTCGATCCTGGCCCGCGACAGCAACCTGCCCCGTCAGCTGAACAACCGCGGCGACCGCCTCGCCTACAGCAACGGCATCCTGGCCCTGGCCGTTGTGGCAGGCGCCCTGATCGCGATCTACGACGCCAACACCACCAAGCTGATCCAGCTCTACATCATCGGGGTGTTCACCTCCTTCACGCTCGGCCAGACCGGCATGGTGCGGCACTGGAACCGGCTGCTGCGCACCGAGCGCGACCCGGTGCAGCGGCGTAGCTACCGCACCACGCGCTTCATCAACGCCTTCGGCGCGAGCTTCACCGGGCTGGTGCTGGTGATCGTCGTGCTGACCAAATTCACCAAGGGCGCCTACCTGGTGATCATCGCCATGCCGATCCTGTACGCGGTCATGCGAGCGATCAACAAGCACTACACCAGGATCTCCGAGGAACTCGTCAGCGACGACATCGGCCTGGTGCTGCCCTCGCGCAACCACGTAGTCGTGCTCGTCTCCAAGGTGCACAAGCCGACGCTGCGTGCGCTGGCGTTCGCGAAGGCGACCCGGCCCGACACGCTGACGGCGCTCACCGTCAACGTCGACGACGAGGACACCCGCGCGCTGCAGGCCGAGTGGGAACGTCACGACCTGCCGGTCGCCCTCACCGTCCTCGAATCGCCGTTCCGCGAGGTCGCCCGCCCACTGATCGGCTACATCAAGAAGCTGCGAGCCGACCGGCCGCGCGACGTCGTCAGCGTCTTCATCCCCGAGTACGTCGTCGACAAGTGGTGGGAGCAGCTGCTGCACAACCAGTCCGCGCTGCGGTTGAAGGGCCGGCTGCTGTTCGTGCCGGGGGTGATGGTCACCAGCGTCCCGTGGCTGCTGGACTCCGACGCCGCCCGCACGAAGTCGCACCGCCCGGACGGGCCGTCCGCACCGGCGCGGACGGTGCGCCCGGAGATCAAGCCGGCCCGACCCGCGCCGCCCGTCGATCTGCCGGACCCGAACGCGGACGTCCCGGTTCGTCGTGGCTGAGATGCCGCTCCGTGGCTGAGGCGGGTCCGCTCGACGGCGCAACCCTCGAGCTCGACGTCGGCGGCCCCGCGCACGGCGGGTCCTGCGTCGCCCGACACGGGGACCCGACCAGCGGCCGGGCGGTGTTCGTCCGGCACGCGTTGCCCGGCGAGCGCGTGCGGGCCGTCGTGACCGAGGACCGCGGCGGGTCGTACTGCTTCGCCGACGCCGTCGAGATCGTGAGCGCCGCCCCGGAACGGGTCGAACCGCCGTGCCCGCACGCCGGGCCGGGCCGTTGCGGCGGTTGCGACTGGCAGCACGCGAGTGGCGCAGCGCAGCGGGCGCTGAAGGAAACGGTGATCCGCGACCAGTTCACCCGGCTGGCCAGGCTCGAGCTCGGCGACCTGCTGGGCGGCGTCGAGGAGTTGCCCGGCGGGTTGCTCGGCTGGCGTTCCCGGATCCTCTGGGCACTCGACCGCGATGGTGCGCACGGCCTGCGCAAGCACCGCTCGCACGACCTCGAGCCGATCGATCACTGTCCGCTGGCGCAGTCCGACATCGCCGACTTCCCGGTGCTCGCCGGCGATGCCGACCTCGGGCGGGCGACCGGCGTCGAGCAGGCCCTCGGCACCGAACCCGAGGCAGCGCTGCTCGTGCACTCACCGGGCAGCGGGCGGCAGGCGCGCGGTCGGCGCCCACCCGACCGCTTGCGTGTCGTCCGCGGCCCCGAGGTGCTGCACCACGACGTTCGCGGGCGCACGTTCGGGGTGCAGGCCGGCGGCTTCTGGCAGGTGCACCCGGCCGCGGCCGAGACGTTTGCCGCCGCCCTGCTCGACGCGGTGGCACCGCGGCCGGGCGAACACGTACTGGATCTGTACGCCGGCGCCGGAGCGCTGACGGCTCCGCTGGCCGAGGCCGTCGGACCGCTCGGATCGGTGCTCGGCGTCGAGTCCGCCGCTGCCGCGGTTGCCGACGCGGCGGCCAACCTGGCCGACCTGCCGAACGCGAGTGTGCAGCGCGCTCGCGTCACCGCTGAGTCGTTGGCTGCGCTCGAGCAGTCACCCGACGTGATCGTGCTCGACCCGCCGCGTGCGGGTGCCGGCCGTGAGGTGATGCAGGCGCTCATGGCCCTGGCGCCACGGGTGATCGGCTACGTCGCCTGCGACCCCGCCGCGCTGGCCCGCGACACCGCGGTCGCCCTGTCGGCCGGCTGGCGCCTGACCTCGCTGCGCGCGTTCGATGCGTTTCCCATGACGCACCACGTCGAGTGCGTGGCCCGCTTCGAGCCCCCGTCCGGGTAACCCTCCGCGCGGCCACACCGGCCGCGATGGGCACCAGCCCGTAGGATCATGGTGTGAGTGAAGCTTGCGAGCGAACCGTGGGCATCGAGCTCTGCCGGTCGGCTCGAGCGAAGCGAGACCGACCGTGACGCGACTTGTCGATCGGCTGGGGTCCACAGCCGATCTGCGCGCGCTCGACGGACCGCAGCTGGCCACGCTGGCCGCCGAGATCCGCGACCTGCTGGTGCAGACCGTAGCGCGTACGAGCGGGCACCTCGGCCCGAACCTCGGGGTGGTCGAGCTGACCATCGCCCTGCACCGCGTCTTCGACTCACCCGCCGAACCGATCCTGTTCGACGTCGGCCACCAGGCCTACGTCCACAAGATCCTCACCGGCCGGGCAGCCCAGCTGCCCACCCTGCGCCAGGGCGGCGGCCTGTCGGGTTATCCGAGTCGGGCCGAGAGCCCGCACGACTGGATCGAGAACTCACACGCGTCCACTGCGCTGTCCTACGCCGACGGGCTGGCCAAGGCTTACGAGGTGCGCGGCGAGCGGCGCCCGGTCGTCGCCGTCGTCGGCGACGGCGCGCTGACCGGCGGCATGTGTTGGGAGGCGCTGAACAACATCGCCGGCGCCGACCGTCCGGTGATCGTGGTCGTCAACGACAACGGCCGCAGCTACTCACCGACCGTGGGTGGGTTGGCCAAGCACCTCGCGGCGCTGCGGTTGCGACCCGGTTATGAGCGGGTCCTGGGCAACGTCCGCGACACCCTCGAGCGCACGCCGGTCGTGGGTCAACCGATTTTCGACGCACTGCACGGTGTGAAGCGCGGCCTGAAGGACCTGCTGCAGCCGCAGAGCATGTTCGAGGACCTCGGGCTGAAATACCTCGGCCCGGTCGACGGCCACGACATCGACGAGCTCGAGAACGCCCTGCGGCTCGCGCGCGGTTTCGACGGCCCGGTGCTCGTGCATTGCAACACCCGCAAGGGTTACGGCTACGCCCCGGCCGAGAACGACCTCGCCGACCAGATGCACCAGTCCGGGGGGTTCGACCCCTCGACGGGGCTGGCGAGCCCGAGCTCCGGTCGTTCGTGGACCGCGGCCTTCGGTGACGAGCTGGTGCGCCTGGCCGAGCAGCGCCACGACGTCGTGGCCATCACTGCGGCCATGTGCAACCCCACCGGCCTGGGTGCGTTCGCCGAACGCTTCCCTGAGCGCTTCTTCGACGTCGGCATCGCCGAGCAGCATGCCGTCACGTCCGCGGCAGGGCTGGCGATGGGTGGCATGCATCCGGTTGTGGCTATCTATGCCACCTTCCTGAACCGGGCCTTCGACCAGGTGCTGATGGACGTCGCGCTGCACCGCCTGCCTGTGACGTTCGTCCTCGACCGTGCCGGCGTCACGGGGCAGGACGGCGCGAGCCACAACGGCATGTGGGACCTTGCGCTGCTCGGCGCCGTCCCTGGCATCCACATCGCGGCTCCGCGCGACGAGCAGACGCTGCGCGAGCTGTTGGGCGAGTCGCTGGCGATCAACGACGGCCCCAGCGTGGTGCGCTTCCCCAAGACGCCGCTGCCCGATCCGATCCCCGCCGTGCGCCGCTTGGGCACCGTCGACGTGCTTGCCGAACCTGATTCGGGACCCGATCACGTGCCGTCCGTCGACGTCCTGCTGGTGGCTGTCGGTTCGCTCGCGCTCGAGGCGCTCGAGGCAGCTGCGTCCGTCCGCCGTGCCGGGTACACGGTGCGCGTCGTCTCGCCGCGCTGGGTGACGCCGGTCGATCCCGCGCTCGTCGAGCTGGCCGTTTCCGCACAGCTGGTGGTCACCGTCGAGGACGGCGTCGAAACGGGCGGTGTCGGGGCGCGCGTCTCGCAGGATTTGCGTAACGCCGGGTACTTGGGTCCCACACGGGAGATCGGCATACCTGTACGTTTCCTTGAGCATGACAGCGTGGCCGGCGTGAAGGCGGCGGTCGGGCTGACGGCCCAGAACATCGGGCGACGCATCGTCGAGTGGGCGGCCATCCATGCAGCATCAGTGGCGGTCGATGGCGGCGCCGAGGCCTCAGACGTACCGGACGTTACTGCGCGTCACGGTGAGTGGGATTAGCAGTGACGCACGGTAACGGGGGAGGGAGAGGTTCATGCGCATCCTTGTAGTGGAGGACGAAGTCCAGCTGGCCGAGGCGGTGGCCCGTGGGTTACGCCGGGAGGGCATGGCTGTCGACGTCGCCACCGATGGTGACGACGGGTATCGCAAGGCGGCGCTGACGCGCTACGACGTCGTCGTGCTCGACCGCGACCTGCCGGGCCTGTCCGGTGACGAGATCTGCCGGCGGTTGCGCGACGAGGACATCCTCACTCGCGTCATGATGCTGACCGCGAGCGGCACCGTCGAGGACAAGGTCACCGGCCTGGGTCTCGGCGCCGACGACTACCTGGCCAAGCCGTTCGCGTTCCAGGAACTCGTTGCCCGCGTGCGGGCGCTCGGCCGGCGCACCACGCCGGCGGCACCGCCCGTGTTGCAGGCCGGCGACATCGAGCTCGACTCGTCCAAGCGAACGGTCACTCGACACGGCGAGCTTGTTGATCTCACCCGCAAGGAGTTCGGCGTCCTCGAGACGCTGATGACATCGAACGGTGCCGTCGTCAGCAGTGAGGAACTGCTCGACCGGGTGTGGGACGAGAACGCCGACCCGTTCACCACGACCGTCCGGGTGACGATGATGACGTTGCGCCGCAAGCTCGGCGAGCCGGCCATCATCGACACCGTTGTCGGGTCGGGTTACCGCATCGATCCCGAGGTGCTCGGCAAAGGACACGAAGGAGCCGGGACGGGCAAGTGAGCTTGTTCCGCCCGACGCTGCGCGTACGCATGGCGCTGCTCTACGGCGGACTTGTCCTGCTCGTCGGGATATCGCTGCTGGCGACCAGCGTCATTCTGCTGAGTCGCGCGTTCGACTCGGCGAAGAACGATCAGAACCGGGCCGCGATCGATGTCGCGCAGCATCAGGCGCTCGGTTACCTGTTCAGTACCGGCCTGCTGTTCTTCGGCATCATCGTCCTGGTCGGCACCATCGGCGGTTACATGCTCGCGCGCCAGTCACTGCGCCCGATCGCCAGGCTGACCCAAACGGCCAGGGCGCTGTCGACCGAGAACCTCGACCAGCGCATCAACCTCGGCGGACCCGAGGACGAGTTGCGCGAACTCGCCGACACCTTCGACGACATGCTCGGCCGGCTCGACGCGGCCTTCGACAGCCAGAAGCTGTTCGTCGCCAACGCCAGTCACGAACTGCGTACTCCGCTGTCGGTGATCCGCACCGAGCTCGAGGTCACCCTCAGCGACCCGGACGCCGACGCCCGGGAATTGCGGCGCATGGGCAGCGTGGTCGCCGACGCCACCGAGCGCGCCCAGCGTCTCGTCACGTCGCTGCTGACCCTGGCCCGATTGCAGGCTGTCGGTGGGCGCGGCCTCGAGGTCACCGAACCGGTCGACCTCGCGTGGCTCGTCCCGTCGGCTCTCAATGCCGTCGCGACGGAGGCCGACGCCAAGGGCATCCACATCGAGACCGAGGTCGAGTCGGCAGCGGTGGTCGGCGACCCGCGCCTGCTCGAGCGGTTGATCGGCAACCTGGTCGAGAACGGGATCCGGCACAACGTCCCCGACGGTTGGTTGCGGATCACCACCGGGCAATCGTCGACGAAGGCCTGGCTGCACGTGGCCAACGGCGGGGCGGTGATCTCCTCCGACGACGTCGACCGGCTCTTCGAGCCGTTCCGCCGCGGCGGGCGGGTGCGCACTGCGACCCGCGGCGCCGGCCTGGGCCTGGCTATCGTCAAACTGATCGTGGAATCCCATGGCGGCAAGTTGACCGCCGCCGCGCCGCCGTTCGGCGGCCTGTCGCTGCGCATCGACCTCCCCCGCGACACCAGTGAGCAGGCGGCGGTGTCTGCCGGTGCTACCGCCGACGGCGCCGACTGACACGCTGCGGGTGTGACTACGGCAGGTAGTACATCGGGTTCGGCAATTTGAAGGTCCGGTCGGCGTAGCCACCCGCGAGGTCGCTGTACTGGTCACCGAAGTTGGCCTTGATGTCGTAACCCAGAGACTCGATGTAGCGACGCGTCAACGACTTGTACTGGGTCGTCGTGCACGTCGGGTTGGTCGAGGTCGGTACGGCGACATAACAGGACGCGTAGATCGGCTTGGTCAGGTCCTTGAGGTAGACCTGGCTGTCGACCACCGGGTACCCGACCTTGGTCAGGTTCGTGTCGGTGCCGGGTCGTTGGACCTCGCCACGTCCGGTGAGGAAGAAGATCGTATAACCCTCGGCCTTGGCTTTAGTCACGAGCTGCACCATGTGGAAGACGGCTGGGAAGGCCGCGCTGTTGACGAAGGCCGCGTTCTGCGCCGGGTTGTAGACGAAGTTCGAGTAGATCTCGTAGTTGTAGGTGTTGAGCGTCGTGTCGTCGACGTCCAGGACGATTGCCTTCTTCGCCTTGGCCTTGGCGCCGTGCCCCTCGGTTGGTTTTGCGAGGTACGTGGCTGCGGTGCGGGTGATGCGGCCCAGCTCCCTGTCGTACGCGCTGCCGACGGACGGGTAGTGCAGCGTGACGTCGGCGCCGTCGGTGGTGATCGGGTCGACGGCCGGTCCGCCGGGCAGCGGGGTAGTGGTGTCGCCGTAATAGCCCTTGATGGCCGTCTTCACCTGGTCGATGTTCTGGATCTGATTCGCGTGGGTGGGGCTGGTCGGCGGCGCCGGGACCGCCGGGCCGCCGTGCGAGCTGTAGGCCCCCGCGGTGCCCGCGGCTACCAGGCCGGCGACCCCGAGCACGGCAACGCCGGTGGTGACCCGCGTGGGCAGCGTCCGCAGCCGAGTCGGGAGGGGGGACAGACGAGCCATCGACACAACCTTCCAGAAGGTGCGAAACAGTCGTGCCTACCTTCCCTGACTCGGCCTGACAGGCCAACCCCCTGGTAGGGCTCGCGGGCATCGTCCAGGCGGCGCCGCTGCACCTCCAACCCGGTGAGCACCCCGGCCAGCTTCAGCGCGGGCACGGTGTCGCAATCCAGCGCGAGCACCCCGTCTACCGCAGCGCGCAACGCGTTCATCGCGTCGTCGACCACCGCCCCGTCCATACCGAAAACGATATGGACGGGGTCCGACAGAAAGGCCCCTCCGGAGCGCTGCCGACGAAAGATCTTGAACAATTTTCTGCGGCGTGTCAGGCCGGACGGGCTTACTCCGTCACCGGCGTCAAGGCCGTCGCGAGCGGACCGGCCGTGAGGGAAATCTGCCACGGCCTCGCGCCGAGTTCGACGAGCCGCTCGGCGACGGAGTCGGGGTCGGCGGCGGTCGGTTCCCAGCACACCCGGCGCACGAGGTCGGAGGCCAGCAGGTTCTGGCTCAGGACGGTGTGTTCCTCGGCCACCGTGCTGATCGCATCGCGCGCCCGGGCCAGGCGCGCCGCGGCCTCGGGATCGCGCTCACGCCAGCGCGAGGCGGCGGGCATGCCGTCGCCGACTCCGCTGGTGATCGGCGGCAGTTCCTCGTCGGGCAGTGCGCGGGCCTCGGCGACCGCGCCGTACCAGCGGTCGAGGCGGCGCCGCTGACGGGGGCCACCGAACACCGGCAGGGCGGCGAGGTCGCGGGCCGAGGCCGGCGCGTTGCGGGCGGCGTCGACGATCGCGGCGTCGGGTAGCACCCGGCCGGGGGCGATGTCGCGCTCCGCAGCGTACGAATCCCTGGCATACCAAAGGGTACGGACAATGGCGAGCTGCCGTCGGTTGCGCAGCTTGTGAGTGCCTGAGGTGCGGCGCCACGGATCGACCCGCGGCGCCGACGCGGGCGCCAACCGCACCGCCTCGAACTCCTGCTGCGCCCAGTCGGTCTTGCCGGCCTCGGCGAGCAGATCGGCGAGCACGTCCCGCAGTTGCACGAGCAGCTCGACATCCAGCGCCGCGTAGATCAACCAGTCGTACGGCAGCGGACGGGTGGACCAGTCCGCGGCCGAGTGCCCTTTCTCGAGCCCGATGCCCAGGTGCTTCTCGACCATGGTCCCGAGGGCCACGCGCTCGTCGCCCAGCAGCCGGCCGGCGAGCTCGGTGTCGAACAGCCGCGCCGGGCGCATGCCGACCTCATCCAGGCACGGTAGGTCCTGGGATGCGGCATGCAGGATCCACTCGGCCTCGCCGATGGCCTCGCCGACGGTAGAGAGGTCGGGCAGCGCGATCGGGTCGATCAACGCACTGCCGGTGCCCGCCCGGCGCAGCTGCACCAGGTAAGCGCGCTGGCTGTAGCGGTAGCCCGATGCCCGCTCCGCGTCGAGCGCGACGGGTCCGCTGCCGGCCGCCAGGGACGTGACCAGCGCGTCCAGCCGTTCGGCGTCGACCAGCGGCTCGGGCACACCGTCGCGCGGCTCGCGCAATACCGGGACCGGCGGAACCTCGGGTTCGGTGTTGACTGCTTCGTCGGTGGGGCCGGGGTCGTCGACCACGTCAGCTCGAGGACAGGATGGTGACACCCTCGGGTGGCAATCCAGCCGCCGTGCACAGCAGGTCGACGAAGGCGAGCAGGTGCGGTCCGAGGTCGGCGGAGTCGGCCGTCCACGAGGCTCGCATCTCGAGCGAGATCGTCGTCGCGGGCCCGGCAAGATCGCCGAAGCGGGTCGAGGTTGTTTGGGTGACGGTGCCGCCGGCTGCCCGGTGCGCGGCGCCGCGTTCGACGAGGGCGTCGGTGAGCCAGCTCCAGCCGACGGTGGGCAACATCGGGTCGACACCCATCTGCTCGTCGAGCTCGGCGGAGGCGTACGCCACGAGGCGCAGTACGCCGTCCCACGCGTCGTGGCCGTCGGGGTCGTGCAGCAGGACAAGGCGACCGGAGGCGAGATCGCCGCCGTCCGGGTCGATGATGTCGGCGCTCAGCGCCCAGCTCCACGGGGCCAGCCGCTGCGGCGGGCGCAACGGCTCGACAACGACCTCGGGACGGATGCGGGTGGCGCCGAGGTTGTCCACCGCTTCGACGAAGATCGCAGGACGCACGGCAGCGGGCGCATCGGTGGGTCGCTCTTCGGTCATGCGGGCCCCCGGCGTGGCGGCGGTCATGTGACGACGAGGAGGGTGGTCATGCCGCGTGCCGCGGGCGGAGATGAGAGACGGGCATCGGCCTGACGAACTCGACGATCGGCGCATCGAACAGCGCGGTCCCGCAGTCCAGGCAGACGAGGTCGGGGCACCGGTCGTCGTGACCGTCGGCGCACGGCGGCGCCTCGGCAAGGCTCTCGCGGGCGCAGGTCGGGCAGTACACGAACAACGAATCCCATATCGGCTGGGGCGACATCAGTGACTCTCCTTTCCTGCGCCGGACGAGCGGAACAGTGCTCGTGGCTGGAAGCCAAACGTGCCACGCGGGTCCGACCATTTCGGGCAGGCGCGCCGAACAGACGTGCGAACCGGCGTGGGACGATGGCAAGGTCATGACGACCTCGGAATCCCTGCTCCTGCGCGCGGCCACCGGGCGTCCAGCGAGCCGCCCGCCGGTGTGGTTCATGCGTCAGGCCGGCCGCTCGCTGCCGGAGTACCGCGCGTTGCGGGTCGGCACCTCGATGCTGGCGGCCTGCCGCACCCCGGACCTCATCACCGAGATCACCCTGCAGCCCGTTCGCCGGCATGGCGTCGACGCGGCAATCTTCTTCTCCGACATCGTCGTGCCGCTCGTAGCGATCGGCGTCGGTGTCGACATCGTCGCCGGGGTGGGGCCGGTCGTCGACAAGCCGATCCGCGAAGCCGCCGATCTCGACCGGCTGCGTCCGCTGGACGCCGCGGACGTCCCGTACATCACCGAGGCCGTGCAGACACTGACCCGCGAACTCGGGCCGACGCCGCTGATCGGTTTTGCCGGCGCGCCGTTCACGCTGGCCAGTTACCTGGTGGAAGGCGGGCCGTCGAAGGATCACGCGCTCACCAAGTCGTTAATGCACAGCAATCCCGACCTCTGGCACGCACTGCTCGCCCGCTTGGCCGACATTGCGCGACAGTTCCTGCGCGTGCAGATCGACGCCGGCGCCTCGGCCGTCCAGCTGTTCGACTCCTGGGCCGGAACGCTGTCGCTTGCCGACTACGAGGAGTTCGTGCTGCCGCACAGCCGGGCGGTGCTCGAGCCACTGGCCGGCACCGTGCCACGGATCCATTTCGGGGTGAACACCGGCGAGCTGTTGGCTGCGATGCGCAGTGCCGGAGCCGACGTCGTCGGGGTCGACTGGCGGGTGCCGCTCGACGAGGCGGCCCGCCGTCTCGGGCCCGGTGCGGTGGTGCAGGGCAACCTCGATCCCGCGCTGCTCGGCGCCGGACCGGCCGTGGTCGACGCCGCGGTCCGCCGGGTCGTCGAACAGGGCCGTGCGGCTGACGGGCACATCTTCAACCTCGGGCACGGCGTTCCGCCGGACACCGACCCGGACGTCCTCACGCGCATCGTCGACACCGTCAAATCATTGAAATGACGACCCTCGTCGTGGTCGGCGGTGGCATCTCCGGCCTCACCGCCGCGTGGGCCGCGGCCGAGGCCGGCTTCGACGTCACCGTCTTCGAGGCGTCACTGCAGGTCGGCGGGAAGTTGCGTACCGAGCAGGTGGGCGGCGTGACCCTCGACGTGGGCGCCGAGTCGATGTTGACGACGCGCCCTGAGGCGCTGCAGCTGATCGAGGAACTCGGCCTGGCCGATCAGCGCATCGCGCCGCTCACGACGTCGGCCCGGGTACGGGCAGGCGGTCGAAACCACGCTCTGCCGGCCCGCACGATGATGGGCATCCCATCCGACGTCGAGGCCGCCCGCGCGTCCGGTGCCCTGTCGGAGCAGGCGCTGGCCGCCATCGCTGCTGAGCCCGCACGCGACCCGTTACCGCCGCTGACCGCTGACGTCGCGGTCGGCGCGCTCGTCCGTGACCGGCTGGGTGACGAGGTCGTCGACCGGTTCGTCGAACCGTTGCTGGGCGGCGTCTACTCCGGACGCGCCGACGCGCTGTCGCTGCGCGCAACGGTGCCCAAGCTGGCCGAGGCGCTGGCCGACGGTGGGTCGCTCGTCGAGGCCGCGCGAGCCGCCGTCACGGGCGCCGGAACGCGGGCGCCCGGCGCCGGGTCGATCTTCACCAGCCTGCGCGGCGGCATCGGCCGATTGCCCGGCGCCCTCGCCGGGTCGGGACGCTTCACGGTGCGCACCTCGGCCACCGTCCGCAAGCTCGTCCGCACCCCGACCGGGTTCGCGCTGACCGTTGGCGCGACCCCGCAGGCGGAGTGCATCGACGCCGACGCCGTCATCGTCGCACTTCCCCCGTCGAAGGCCGCCCGGCTGCTGCGCGGCGTGGCCCCGGGCGCCGCGGGGGAGCTCCACCAGGTCGACACCGCCAGCTCGGCCATCGTCGCGCTCGCCTTCGACGACATCGACGTGCCCGCCGGTAGCGGCCTGCTCGTCGGCGCGGGGGAGCGGCTGGCCGTCAAAGCGCTGACGTTGTCGACCAATAAGTGGCCCTTGGACGCGGGCGCGCGCACTGTGCTGCGGGCGTCGGTGGGCCGGGCCGGTGAGACGGCCGCGTTGCAGCTGCCCGACGACGCGCTCGTCCGCCTCGTCCGGCACGAGCTGCGCCCGCTGATCGGGGTGACGGCCGAGCCCATCGACGCGGTGGTCACCCGGTGGGGCGGCGGCCTGCCGCAGTACGACGTCGGGCACGTCGAGCGGATCGCCCGGGTGCGGGCCGACGTCGCTCACGTGCCCGGCTTGGCTGTGTGCGGAGCGGCGTTCGACGGCGTCGGCGTGCCCGCCTGCATCGCCAGCGCCCGCGCCGCAGTGCGCGCCGTCCGAGGAGGACACTGAACGTATGACGAAGTCGGCCCGTGAACTCAACAACGTCGTCCGCTACACCGCCTGGTCGGTGTTCCGCTCCGCCCGCCCGCTCGGCGTCGACCGGACGTCGTTGGCGACCGAGGTGCAGGACCTGTTCGACGACCTCGAGAGCAAGGACATCGTCGTACGCGGCACGTACGACGTCTCGGCGTTGCGGGCCGACGCCGACGTCATGGTCTGGTGGCACGCCGAGACCTCGGACGAGCTGCAGGAGGCGTACTCCCGCTTCCGGCGGACCCGCTTCGGCGGGTATCTCGAGCCGGTGTGGTCGAACATGGCGCTGCACCGTCCGGCCGAGTTCAACAAGAGCCATGTCCCGGCGTTCCTCGCCGACGAGGAGGCGCGTCCGTACGTCAGCGTCTACCCGTTCGTGCGCTCCTACGAGTGGTACCTCCTGCCCGACGAGGAGCGCCGCGCATTGCTCGCCGAACACGGTCAGATGGCTCGCGACTACAAGGACGTGCGGGCCAATACGGTGTCCTCGTTCGCTCTCGGTGACTACGAGTGGATCCTGGCGTTCGAGGCCGACGAGCTGCACCGCATCGTCGACCTCATGCGCCACCTGCGCGCGTCCGGCGCCCGCCGGCACGTCCGCGAAGAGGTGCCGTTCTACACCGGCCGGCGCCGCAGCGTCGCCGAGATCGTCGACGCCCTGCCGTAACGGCGGGCTACTTGGGCTTCTTCGTCTTCGTCGCCTTGCCGACCTGCCCGGGTGGGACCACGACGGCCGGGATCGACAAACTCGACGACGCGCTGCTGCTGGCACCGGTCGTCGAAGTGGCCGAGGACGGCGTCGTAGACGCCGATGACGACGGGGTGGACGACGGCGGCGACGAGTCGTTGCTCGGCGCCGCGCTGTCCGAGGCGGGCGCTGAACTGTCCTGCGGCTCACTCGACGCCGCACTCGTCTCCGGGGCAGGCGTGGTCGGTGCCGTGGTCCGCGGTGTGGACGCCGGCGTGCTCGCACCGCCGCCACCACTGCCGGAGTCGGACGTCGCCAGCAGGATGACGCCGACAAGGGCCAGCACAGCGATGACGCCGACGAGGACCGCGACCCAGACCGGCACCCGGCGCGGGGGTGGCGGCGGAGGTTCGGCGGGACGCAGCGCCCGGACCGGCGGCGGCCCGACAGGAGGTCTGCCGGTGGGCGGCAACGCGGTCGTCGAACCTGCCGCCGCCACCGCGCTGCGCGGGAGGTAGGCCGTCGTGTTGTCGGCCCCGGGCGGGGGCAACAGGGCCGGCACGGGTACTGCCAGTGCGGCCGCGATGGTGTCGGTGTTGCGCAGCGCTTTGGCGACCTGCGCCGCGGTGGGCCGGTGCGCCGGGTCGCGGGCAGTCATGGCGTGCAGCAGGCCGGGCCACGGCTGCGGCAGGTCGTTCGGCACGAACGGGTCGTTCGTCAGACGGGCCATGGCTGCCTCGAGCGCCGGGCCCTCGAACGAGCGGCGTCCCGTCAGGGCTTCGAGCAGCGAGAGGCCGAGGGCGTACACGTCGGCGGGCGGCCCCACGCCCGATCCGCGGGTCTGCTCGGGAGCGAGGTAGGACGCCGAGCCGAGAGTCATGTCGGCCTGGGTCAACGGCTCGTCGCCGACGAGGCGCACGATGCCGAAGTCGGTGAGTCGGGCCCGTCCGAAGTCGGTGTCGGCGATGCGATCTGTACCCAGCAGGATGTTGGCCGGCTTGACGTCGCGGTGCACCATGCCCGCCGTATGCACGAACGCCAGGGCGTCGGCGACCTGCGCCCCGACCTCGGCCGTGTGCTCGATGCCCAGGCCGCCGTTCTCGATGGCCTCGGCCAGACTGCCACCCTCGATGAGCTCCATGACAAGATAGGCCGGGCCGTCCTGCCCCACGATCGACCCGTCGTACAGCACGGTGAGGTTGGGGTGGTTCAGGCGGGCAAGGGCACGCAGTTCGGCCTGCTGGCGCTCGACACTCATGGCGGTGTCCGGCGTCGTCGGCAGGCTGCGGAACACCTTGACCGCTACGTCACGGTCCAGGAGCTCATCGCGCGCGCGGACGACGTCGGCCATGCCGCCCGACCCGATCCGGCCGAGCACGCGGTAGCGCTGCGCGATGCGCCAGACTTCTTCGGCCATAACCGTCGATCATGCCGGGTGGAGCTGAAGACCGTTCAGCCGGTGACGCCCTGGGTGTCATCGGCGAACGTCAGCGAGATCGAGTTGATGCAGTAGCGCAGGTCGGTGGGCGTGCCGTAACTCTCGCCGCTGAACACGTGTCCGAGGTGACTGTGGCAGTTCGCGCACAGCACCTCGGTGCGGACCATGCCCATCGCGCGGTCGCTGCGCTCGATGATGTTCTCGCCGGCAAGCGGGGTGAAGAAGCTGGGCCAGCCGCAGTGCGAGTCGAACTTGGCCTCGCTGCGGAACAGTTCGTGCCCGCACGCCCGGCAGCTATAACTGCCCTCGCGGTGGTTGTCGGTGTACTCGCCGGTGAACGCGGGCTCCGTGCCGGCCTTGCGCAGCACGGCGTATTCATCGGGCGCGAGCTGCTCGCGCCATTCCTCATCGGACTTGCTGACGGGTGCTTCGGGGAGGTCTTCCTTGGTGCGCCACATGCCCTCGACGGTACTGCGCCGAGCTCAGGTCGTCGCTTACCAGATCCTGACGATCCCGAAGGCGCCGTAGACGATGGTGAGCAGGACGCCGATGAGCAGCAGCCAGACCACCACTTTGGCCGCGACGCGACGCGGGCCGCTGAGTCGGGCCAGCCCGTTGCCGAAAGCGGCCATGTTCTGCAGCTCGCCCTCAACGGTGTTCGGGTTGGCCGTCCGTCCCCAGGCGCCGTCGACGTACGGGACAGGGCCTTCCGGCTCGTCCTCGTCGTCACGATCGGTCGTCCACACCGGGCCAGCGTAGGTCAGGCGGCAGCCGGTTCGCCGACGGTGCGCTCGGTCGACTGCTCGTTGAGATCCGCCAACAGGGGAGAGTGGGCCAGCAGCAGTACGCCGAGGCCCACAGCCATGCCGCCGACGGTCGCCGGCACGAGCCACCAGCCGGTGCGCGTCATCTCGTCGAAGACGAGGACACCCCACAGGACCGAGACCAGCGGGTCCATGAGCGTGAAGCCGGGCTGGGCGGCCAGCAGCGGCCCGGTGTGCAGCGCCCACTGCATGACAACGAGGCCCACGACGCCGAACCCGACGGCGACGTATGTCTGCCAGGTGGTCAGGACGCCGACGATGCCGCGCGCGTCGGCCTGCGAGATGGTCTCCTTGATGAACGTCGCGGTGAGTCCGAAACTCGTACCGGTGGCCATGCCCAGGCAGGCCGTGCGCCAGATCGGCCCGCCGCGGCGCGCGAGCCCGACAAGCAGCGCGATGGTGGCCGCGGTGGCGCCGCCGGCCACCGCGTAGGTCAGCGACCGCACCTGGGTCTCGGTGCCTGGACGCGGCGCCAGCGCTGCGACGAGCATGATCATGCCCGCGGTCATGAGCAGGATGCCCGTCCACTCCGGACGGTGCAGGCGGCTGCCGAAGACGCGTGCCGCCACGAGCAGGGTCAGCGGGACCTCGAGGGTGATGATCGGCTCGACGGCCGAGAGCTGGCCGAAGCCGAGCGCGACGGCCTGCAGCACGAACGACCCGACCAGACCGAGGAAACCGACGAGCCAGGTAGGGGAGCGGACGAGGTCCCACAGCAGGCCCGCGCCGAACGAGCGCTCCGGGTCCTGCTCCAGGCTGGACTTGCGCTGCATGACGTTCGCGAGCGCGTTTCCGGTCGCCGCGAGCGCGGCCAGCAGGTAGCTCAGCAGGTCGGCGGCGCCCACGCCTCACTCCGATCGTCGACGGGAGCCGGCCAGCGTGACCGCGAAGTCGCGGGTGAGCGCGAGCCCGGCGTGTGCGTCGTCCATGACCTCGATGAACGCGGTCATGAACCGGTCGATCTCCGCCTCGCCGATGATCAGTGGCGGGATGAGCTTGATGACCTCGATGTGGTCGCCGGAGACCTGCGTCAGGATGCCGTGCCGGTGGAACAGCGCGTGGACCACGGTCTGCGCGAACAGGCCCTTGCGCGCAAGCTGCAGGGCCCGCCAGTGGGCGCGCAGCTTGAGCGACGACACGGGCGGGCCGAACTCGATACCGATCATCAGGCCACGCCCGCGGACCTCGTGCAGCAGCTCGTAGCGCGGCACCAGTTCCGTCAGCCGGCGTTGCAACTCGGCCCCGACGACCCGCGCGTTCTCGACGACGTCCTCGTGCTCCAACACGTGCAGCGTGGCCAGGCCGGCCGCCATGGCCTGGGCGTTCGAACCGAACGTCGAGTCGTGGACGAGGACGCGGTCCATGCTCGAGTAGACCTTGCCGAAGATCTCGTCACGGCCGAGTGTGGCGCCCACCGGCACGTACCCGCCGGACAGCGCCTTGGCCACCGCGACCAGGTCGGGCTCGACGCCCTCGTCGCGTTGGAAGGCGAAGAACTCACCCGTGCGCCCCAGCCCGCACTGCACCTCGTCGGCGATGAGCAGCGCCCGGTAGGAACGCAGCAGGCGCTGGGCCTCGAGCAGGAAAACGGGCGGTACGACCTGCACACCCTTGCCCTGTACCGGCTCGATCAGCAGACCGGCGACGTCACCGTGGGCGAGCTCGCGTTCGAGCGCGTCGAGGTCGCCCCACGGCAGCGCCGTACCCGGGAGCATGGTGCCAAAACCCTTGCGGAAATCCTTGCCGCCGTTCACCGACAACGAGCCGGCGGTCAGCCCGTGGAACGCGCCGCCGAAGTACAGGATCCGCTTGCGGCCGGTGTAGTAGCGGGCGAACTTCAGGCACGCCTCAACCGCCTCGGTGCCCGAGTTCGAGAAGTACACGCGGTCGAGGTGCGGGACGTGCGAGAGCAGCGCCTCGGCCAACGGGCCGGCCAGCACGGGCGCGTCGAACTGGGTCAGGTCGGCGAGCCCGGCGTCGAGCACGTCGTGCAGCGCCTGCCGCACGACCGGGTGATGCCGGCCGAGCGCGAACACGCCGAAGCCGGCGAGCATGTCGAGGTAGTCGCGGCCCTGCTCGTCGTAGAGGTACGTGCCCTCACCGCGCACGTAGGTCTTGTCGAAGCCGATCGCGTGCAGCATGCGCGGCAGCTGCGGGTTGAGATGGCGGCGGTGCAGCTCGTACCGCTCATCGCCGCGGGTCGAGACGAGGTCGGCCAGCCGGAACGGTTCCGAGGTGCCCATGTGCGCCATTCTGATATACCGGTGAGAGGAAGGTCGTTAGCCTGGCTAAGTTTGTTGCATCAGTATGCCGAGCGGGGGTGCGAGCATGACGGCGGCGGGTGAGGTTGACGGTACGGCCGATCCAGCGCTGCTGCGCACGCTCGCCCGACGCTCGGCCGGCCAGATGAGTGCCGAAAACTTCCCGGTCGCCCTGCGGGTTCTACCCGCTGAGATACGTGCCGACCTCGCAGCCGTCTACCGCTTCGCCCGGTTCGTCGACGATGTGGGCGACGAGGCCCCGACCGATACCGACGGCCGCTTGCACCTGCTCGACCTCCTGGAGCAGGACGTCCTGCTGCTCGGTGCCGGCACGCCCACGCTCCCACCGGTCGTTGATCTTGCCGCCGTCACTACCCGTCGGGCGGTGCCCCTGACGACGTACCTCGACCTCGTCGAGGCCAACCGGGTGGATCAGCGCCGGACGAGCTACGAGACGTTCGACGACCTGCTCGGCTACTGCCGGCTCTCCGCCGCTCCGGTCGGGCGGATCGTGCTGCACGTCGCCGGCGCGGCCAATCGGGAAAACATCGCCGACTCCGACGCCGTGTGCGCTGCGTTGCAGGTGCTCGAGCACTGCCAGGACGTCGGCGAGGACGCCCGTCGAGGTCGCGTCTACCTGCCGGCGGCCGAACTGCGCTCGCACGGCGTGGCCGACACCGCGCTGCGCGCCGCCGGGACGTCCCCGGCGCTGCGGGCCGTGCTGGCCGAGCAGGTGACGCGCGCCCGCGGGCTGCTCGAGCAGGGCCGGCCGCTGGTGAGCCGGTTGTCGGGCTGGGCGCGCCTCGCCGTCACCGGCTACGTCGCGGGCGGGTTGGCCACCGCCGACGCGCTCGAGCGCGCCGACCACGAGGTCCTCGCTCGGCCGGTTACGCCGTCGAAGGCGCGCACGGCGCGCGCCGCGGCCTGGCTCTGGGTCAGGCGCTGATGGACGTCTCCACCGCGTACGCCGAGTGCGAACGCATCACTCGGACCGAGGCCAAGAACTTCGCCTGGGGCATCCGCCTGTTGCCCGACGAGAAGCGCCGGGCGCTGTCGGCGGTGTACGCCTTCGCGCGGCGCATCGACGACATCGGCGACGGCGACCTGCCCGACGACCGCAAGCTGGAGCTGCTGGCTGGAGCCCGCGCCGACGCGGTTGACCCGTCGGCCCGTCCCGACGACCCGGTGCTCGTGGCGCTGGCCGACGCGGCCGAACGACTGCCGATTCCCCTCGACGCGTTCGGCGAACTCGTCGACGGTTGTGAGCAGGACGTCACCGGCCACAAGTACGCCGACCTCGACGACCTCGTGCACTATTGCCGCTGCGTGGCCGGTTCGATCGGCCGGCTGTCGCTCGGCGTATTCGCCCCCGGGCTGTTGCCGGCTGAATTCGCAAGGGCCGCCGACCATGCCGACGCCCTCGGCGTGGCACTGCAGCTCACCAACATCCTGCGCGACGTACGCGAGGACCTGATCAACGGTCGCGTCTACCTACCGACGCGTGACCTCGACCTGTTCGGCGTGACGCTGTCGGTGCGCGGCGACGGGCACCTCGACCCGTGCGGCGGCGCGCTCGCCGAGCTCGTCCGCTTCGAGGCCGCTCGGGCGTGGGGCTGGTACGACCGCGGTCTCCAGCTGCTGCCGCTGCTCGATCGCCGCAGTGCGGCGTGCTGCGGCGCGATGGCCGGCATCTACGTCGAGCTGCTGCGGCGCATCGCCGCCGACCCGGCACAGATGATGACCGGGCGCATGTCGCTGCCCCCGTCGGTCAAGCTGCGCGTTGCGGCCGGGGCCCTGGCGGGCCGGCATGGCTGATGTTGTCGTGGTCGGTGGGGGACTAGCCGGTATTTCCGCTGCCCTGCGCCTCGCCGACGAAGGCGCGCGCGTGACCCTGCTCGAGGCCCGTACGCGCCTGGGTGGCATGGCGTCGTCGTTTCGCCGGGGGGAGCTGTCCGTGGACAACGGCCAGCACGTCTTCCTGCGCTGTTGTTCGGCGTACCGCGGGTTTCTGCAGCGCATCGGCGGCACCGCGCAGACGGTCCTGCAACCGCACCTGGACATCCGCGTTCTGCGTCCCGATGGTCGCTCGGCCAGGTTGCGACGTACACCGGGTTTGCCGGCCCCTTCGCACCTGACCATGACGCTCGCGACCTACCCGCTGCTCTCGCCGCTCGACCGGCTGCGCGCGGTGCGCGGCGCTCTCGCGTTGCGAATGCTCGACCCGGACGATTCCACGCTCGACATGCACACCCTCGGCGACTACCTGCGCCGACACGGCCAGACCACGGCCACGGTCGACGCCCTGTGGGCGGTGCTCGCGGTCGCCACCCTGAACATCGACCCCGACGACGCGTCGCTCGCGCTGGCCGCCAAGGTGTTTCGAACCGGCGTGCTCGACCGCGCCGACGCGGGCGACGTGGGCTATGCCGACGCACCACTCGGGGAACTGCATTCGACGCTTGCGCAACGCGCGCTGGCGGCGGCCGGCGTCATGGTGTGCCTGCGTCACCACGTCGAATCGGTTGGCCAAGATGGGCGGGTGAGCGTTCGGCACGGACAGGACCGGCACGTCGTCCAGGCCCGCGACGTCGTGCTCGCCGTACCACCGCGCGTCGCGTTCGCCGTGGCCCCCGAGCTGGCCGGCACCGACGTCGCCGGCGCGCGCGACCTGCAGACGTCCCCGATCGTCAACGTGCACGTGATCTACGACCGCCGCGTCACCGACCTCGACTTCGCGGCGGGCGTCGACTCGCCGGTGCAGTGGTTCTTCGACCGCACCTCGACGTCCGGCCTCACGTCGAGCCGACCGGGCGCCCAGTACCTGGCCGTCACCGTCTCCGCAGCCGTCGATCTCATCGACGTACCCGCCCCACGCATCATTGAGCGCTTCGTTCCCGAACTGGCCCGCCTGCTGCCCGGCGCCCGCGACGCCGAGGTACTGGACGCCTTCGTCACCCGTGAGCGGCACGCCACGTTCCGTCAGGCCGCCGGGACGGCCGCGTTGCGGCCCGGAACAGAATCCGGCCTCAACGGCGTTTGGTTGGCTGGTTCATGGACGGCCACCGGGTGGCCGGACACCATGGAGGGCGCGGTGCGCAGTGGCATCCGCGCGGCCGACGCCGCGCTGCGAGTCGCGTCCCAGAGGGACGTATCGAGGTGCAGCGCATGAGGAGCACGACCGGAGCCGACACGCCGAGCGCCATCGGCTGGGCCCGGCCGATCTTCGAGCCGGCGGTCCGGGCGAGCGTCGAACGGTTGGCCGACCACCGCGTGCGCCTTGTCGCGGGCTACCAGCTCGGCCAGTGGGACGCCGACGGCGCGGCTGAATCAGGTGGTGGGAAAGCCGTCCGACCAGCATTGGCGTTGCTGGCGGCACGAGCCGTGTGCGGGTCACCCGAGCCGGGGGTGGCCGCCGCGGTGGCCGTCGAACTGATCCACAACTTCTCGCTGCTGCACGACGACATCATGGATCGCGACGTCGAGCGGCGGCACCGCCCGACGGGGTGGGTCGTATTCGGCGAGGGCCAGGCCATCCTGGCCGGCAACGCCATGATGGGCGCCGCGTTCGACGTGCTGCTGCGCCAGGGGCCGCATCCCGAGCGGACGCTGCCCGTGCTGCTGGACACCGTCCAGGCGCTGATCAGCGGGCAGTCAGCCGACCTGCACTACGAAAGCGACGACACGGCCTCCGTCGAGGACATCCTGACCATGGAGGAGGGCAAGACGGCAGCGCTGATCGCGGGCTCGCTCGCACTCGGCGCGTTGTCCGCCGGCGCGGAGCAAGGCGTCGTCGACGGGCTGCACGAGGTCGGCCGGCTGATCGGCATCGCCTTCCAACTGATCGACGACGTGCTCGGCGTCGTGGGCGATCCCGCCGTCACCGGCAAGTCCGCGTCCTCGGACGTGCGAGCCGGTAAGCGAAGCGTCCCAGTGGTGGTGAGCCTGCGCGCCGACAGCGAGGCCGCCCACGAATTGGGCCGGTTGCTGGCCGGCGGACCGCCGACGTCGGAGGTCGACATCGCCCGCGCCGTCGAGCTCATCGAACGGGCCGGCGGGGTTGCCTGGGCCAACGCCGAGGCGCAGCGGCTGCTGGACGAGGCGCTGGACCTGCTGGCCGGAATCCCGTTGGCCGACGAGCAGGCCGTGGCAGAACTCCGCGAGGTGGCCGAATACCTGATCCGACGAAACCGTTGACGCACAAGCGCACCCGGGAGGTAGAGGCGTGACGACAGCAAGCAAGAGCGATGTCCGGACGGATGCGCTGGCAGCGCTGACCAACGCGCGCGCGCACCTGAACTCGCGCCAGGCGGCGGGGGGCTGGTGGAAGGGCGAGCTGCGCACAAACGTCACCATGGATGCCGAGGACCTGCTCATGCGACAGTTCCTCGGCATCCTCACCGCCGACGAGCTCGAGCAGTCGGCCCGCTGGATCCGCAGCCAGCAGCGGGCCGACGGCACCTGGGCCACCTTCACCGGCGGCCCGGGCGAGCTGTCGACGACGATCGAGGCCTACGTCGCGCTGCGGCTCGCCGGCGATTCGGCCGACGCGCCACACCTGCGCCGCGCCCGCGCGTTCGTCCTCGAACTTGGTGGCATCGAGGCCAGCCGCGTCTTCACCCGCATCTGGCTCGCGCTGTTCGGCGAGTGGGCGTGGGACGACCTGCCGTCGATGCCGCCCGAGGTCGTGCTGCTGCCGTCCTGGATGCCGCTGAACGTCTACGACTTCGGCTGCTGGGCCCGGCAGACGGTCGTGCCGATCTGCGTCGTCACCACGCTGCGCCCGGTGCGTCCACTGCCGTTCACCGTGTCGGAGCTGCGGACCGGGCGGCGTCGTTCTGCGCCCCGCGGCCTGTACGCCACCGGATTCAGCCTGCTGGACAAGGCGTTGAAGCTGTACGACCGCTCGCCGGTGCAGCCGGGGCGGGGTGTGGCGTTGCGCCAGGCCGCCGAGTGGATCATCGCCCGCCAGGAGGACGACGGCGGGTGGGGCGGCATCCAGCCGCCGTGGGTCTACTCGATCCTCGCGCTGCACCTGCTCGGGTACCCGATGGACCACCCGGTGCTGTCCACCGCGATCGCCGGGCTCGACACCTTCCTCGTGCACGAGGCGACACCCGAGGGGCCTGTGCGCTGGCTCGAGGCCTGCCAGTCCCCGGTCTGGGACACCTGCCTCGCCGCCACCGCCCTGCTCGACGCCGGCGCCGATCTCGAGGACCCGGTGCTCGACAAGGCCGTCACCTGGATCGTCGGCGAGGAGATCCGCCGCCCCGGCGACTGGGCCGTCAAGCGTCCCGACCTCGAACCCGGCGGCTGGGCCTTCGAGTTCGCTAACGACGGCTACCCCGACATCGACGACACCGCCGAGGTGGTGCTCGCTCTGGACCGCGTCAAGGACCAGGACCCGTCTGTCAAGGCCGCGGTCGAGCGCGGTATCGCATGGGTCAAGGGCATGCAGTCGCGCGACGGCGGATGGGGTGCCTTCGACGCCGACAACACCCGGCGCCTCGTCGAGAAGATCCCGTTCTCCGACTTCGGCGCTGTCATCGATCCGCCGTCGGCCGACGTCACGGCCCACGCCGTCGAGATGTTGGCGCACTGCGATGCAGGTGCCACCGACGAGTCGCTGGCCAGGGGAGTGCGCTGGTTGCTCGACGCCCAGGAGGCCGACGGGTCGTGGTTCGGTCGCTGGGGCACCAACTACGTCTACGGCACCGGCGCGGTCGTGCCGGCACTCGTCGCCGCCGGCATCACGCCCGATACAGAGCCGATCCGACGCGCGACGGCCTGGCTCGTCGAGCATCAGAACGTCGACGGCGGCTGGGGCGAGGACCTGCGCTCCTACGTCGACCCGTCGTGGGCGGGCCGCGGCGAGTCCACGCCGTCGCAGACCGCGTGGGCGTTGCTCGCTCTGCTCGCCGCCGATGAGCACGACTCGACGGCCGTCGAGCGGGGCATCGGCTGGCTCGTCGACACCCAGCGCGCGGACGGCGGGTGGGACGAGGAGCTCTACACGGGCACCGGGTTCCCGGGCGACTTCTACCTCAGCTACGAGATGTACCGGCTGGTGTTCCCCATCAGCGCGATCGGGCGCTACCTCGGCCTGGACGGCCGTCGATGACGTCCGACCTGCTCGTCGTCACCGCCCTGCGCACCGAGCACGCCGCGCTGCGGGGGCAGGTCGACGGCGGGCAGCTCGAGCGCTGCGGCATGGGTCCCGAGCGGGTGCAGCGCTGGATCCGTTCCCGCGGCGAGACGCTGCGGCCCAACGCGGTGGTCGTTGCGGGCGTTGCCGGCGGCCTCGACCCGGCGCTGCGCCCCGGCGACGTCGTGGTGGCCAGCGAGGTGCGTGGCGTGCAGGGCCGCACGGTGCTGCGCGCGGCCGCGCCACTGGTGGCGGAGCTGCGCCGGCTCGGCCTGCGCGTGCACCACGGACCGGTCGTGACCCGTGACCGCATCGTCGGTGGCGGCGACGAGCGCGAGACGCTGTTCGCCACCGGGGCGCTCGCCGTCGACATGGAGTCCGCGCCGATCGCACGGTCGTTCGCGGCCCGCGGTGTGCCGGTGGCCGTCGTGCGCGTCATCGTCGACACCGCCGCCGTGCCGGTGCTACGCCCGGCCACGGTGACCAACGGCGTGCGCGCGCTGCACACCCTGCGTCGCCTCGGGCCGGTGCTGACGTCCTGGGCCGCGCTGACCGGGAAACGGTCGGTCGTGCTGGCCGAACCACGCTCGTTCTGTGCCGGTGTCGAACGGGCGATCGACATCGTCGAGTTGACCCTGCAGCGCTACCAGCACCCGGTTTACATCCGCCGTCAGATCGTGCACAACGCGCACGTCGTGCGGGATCTCGAGAGCCGCGGTGCGGTGTTCGTCGATGAGTTGGACGAGGTCCCCGACGGCACGACCGTCGTCTTCTCGGCGCACGGTGTGGCACCGGCCGTACGCGTCGAGGCCGATCGACGCGGTCTCACCGTCATCGACGCGACCTGCCCGCTGGTGGCCAAGGTGCACGCCGAGGCGCGTCGCTTCAGCGCCCGGGGCGACACGGTGCTGTTGATCGGCCACGCAGGCCACGACGAGACCGAGGGCACGCTCGGCGAGGTGCCCGGCCGCATCCAGCTGGTGCAGACGCCTGCCGAGGCGGAGCGGGTGGCCGTCGACGACCCGACGCACGTGTCGTACCTGATGCAGACCACGCTCGCACTTGACGACGCGGTCGCCACCGTGGACGCCCTGCGCCGGCGGTTCCCGACGATCGAGGGCTCGGCCACGGACGACATCTGCTACGCCACCACCAATCGCCAGGGCGCAGTTCGCGAGCTGGCGATCGAGGCCGACGTCGTCGTCGTGGTTGGCTCGAAGAACTCGTCCAACTCGCTGCGCCTCGTCGAGGTCGCGCAGCGTGCCGGCGTCGCGGCCCACCTGGTCGACGACGCCACCGAACTGTTGCCGGAGTGGTTGGCCGGACACACCCGCGTCGGCATCACCGCCGGCGCGTCGGCCCCGCCCCATCTCGTCGACGAGGTGGTCGGCACGTTGCGTGCCCTTGGCCCCGTCGAGGTCACCGAGCGGGTGCACACGAGGGAGGACGTCACGTTCACCCTCCCGAAGGGAGTTGCTGGGTAATGGCTGTTCCGTTGAAGCAGGCTCTGCGCATCGGTTGGTACGGGATCAACCAGCGTTACATCAAGCGCAAGGACAAGTTCCCGTTCGTCGTCGAGCTCGAGCCGCTGTTCGCTTGCAACCTCGCGTGCAACGGCTGCGGCAAGATCCAGCATCCGCACGAGATCCTGCGCCAGCGCATGCCCGTCGAGCAGGCGGTCAACGCCGTCATGGAGTCCGGCGCACCCGTCGTCTCGATCGCCGGTGGCGAGCCCTTCATGCACCCGCAGATCGATGTCATGATCAATGAGCTGACCAAGCGCAAGAAGTACGTCGTGCTGTGCACCAACGCCGAGCTGGTGCGCAAGCGCTGGGACCGCTTCGACCTCAAGCCGTCGGAGTACCTGTCGTTCGCCATCCACGTCGACGGGCTGCGCGAGCGGCACGACGAATCGGTGTCCAAGGCCGGTGTCTTCGACGAGGCAGTCGAAGCGATCAAGTTCTTGAAGGCCAAGGGCTTCACGGTCACGACGAACTCGACGTTCTTCAACACCGACACCCCGCAGACGATCATCGACGTGCTGAACTTCCTCAACGACGAGGTCCAGGTCGACAGCATGATGATCTCGCCGGCGTATGCCTACGAGAAGGCGCCCGACCAGGACCACTTCCTCGGGGTCACCGAGACGCGGGAGCTGTTCTCGAAGGCGTTCGGCGACGGCAACCGCAAGCGTTGGCGGCTCAATCACTCGCCGCTGTTCCTCGATTTCCTCGAGGGCAAGAAGGAGTTCGGCTGCACCGCCTGGGGCATCCCGTCCTATTCGCTGCTCGGCTGGCAGAAGCCGTGCTACCTGATGAACGACGGTTACGTGAAGACGTATCAGGAGCTCGTCGAGACGACGGACTGGGACGCCTACGGCCGCGGACGCGATGAGCGTTGCAACAACTGCATGGCCCATTGCGGCTACGAGCCCACCGCGGTCCTGGCCACGATGGGTTCGCTCAAGGAGGGCCTGCGGGCTTTGCGCGAGCAGGGTTGACTCGGGCACCCGGCGGCGTCCGGTAACGCTGGGGCCGGTGCCGGGAACAGGTGGACGTGAGCCAAGGTCAGCCCGCCCGCGACGAAGTATGGTTCGAGCAGCTGTACCGCACGCACCACGGAGCGGTGCTCGCCTACGCACGCCGGCGGGTCGCCGACGCCGATGACGTCGTGGCCGAGGTGTTCTCCGCGGCCTGGCGATCGCGTGACCGGGTGCCGGAACCGCCGTTGCCCTGGCTTTACCGGACCGCAGCGAATCACGTCCTGCACGCCCACCGCGCACGGGGGCGTCGGGACCGGTTGAGCGTTCGCGCGACACAGCTCGACACCTCTGCTTCTGCTACTGATCCGGCCGACGGTGTCGTGGCTCGCCTCGACACCTCGCGACGCGTCGAGAGTGCCTTTGACCGACTGTCGACCGCCGGATCAATGACGCGTCGACCCGCCCCCACAACAGCTGGCTGGCTGCCGGGCTCGTTGCCGCAGCGGTGCTCGTCCTGGCTGTCGTCTCGACGCTCGTCTTTGCGCGGGGGAACGATCGCAACGACGTCGCCGGCGCCAGCCCGGTGACCTGCGCGGTCGCCACGAGCGGCGGGTCCCATGCGGTCGGGGTTCGGCTGAAGCAGGCCGAGGTCGCCATCACCGACCGGGTCCACCAGCTGGGCGGCTCCGCCCATTCATTCGCCACCGACCCGGACGGGGCCACCATCGGCTTCACGCCGCACCAGGTCTCGGTGCTCGGCGCAGGTCCTAGCTGCCGACTGCACGGCGGCGTCCATCCAGCTTCACCCACGCTGACCAGTGCACGCGTTAGCTTGGGACACATGGCGTCGCCGAGCACCGAGATCCAGGTAGGACCGCACGCCGTGCGCGTCACCAACCCCGACCGCGTCTACTTCTCGGCCCGGGGCGAGACCAAGCTCGACCTGATCGACTACTACCTGTCGGTCGCGCCGGGCATCGTGCGGGCGGTGCGCGAGCGGCCCTGCATGCTGCACCGCTACCCCGACGGCACGGACGGCGAGAAGATCTACCAGAAGCGGCTGCCCAAGGGCGCGCCCGAGTGGGTCGAGACCGTCCAGGTGCGCTTCCCGTCTGGCCGCACGGCCGACGAGTTGTGCGTGACCAAGGCCGCCGACCTTGCGTGGGCCGTGCAGATGTCGACGGTCGAATTCCACCCCTGGCACTCCCGCCGGGCCGACACCGAGCACCCTGACGAATGGCGCATCGACCTCGATCCCGGCCCGGGGGCCGCTCTGGCCGAGTGCAAGGAGGTCGCAGTGGTGGTACACCAGGTGCTCGACGAGCTGGGCGCCGTCGGTTGGCCGAAGACGTCCGGGTCCAAGGGCATCCACATCTACGTCCGCATCCAGCCGCGGTTCGGCTTCCGCGAGGTGCGCCGCGCCGCGCTCGCCTTTGCCCGCGAGGTCGAACGCCGTGCGCCGTCGCTCGTCACCACCGCATGGTGGAAGGAGGAGCGCGGCGAGGATCGGGTCTTCCTCGACTACAACCAGAACGCCAGAGATCGCACCATCGCGGCGGCCTATTCGGTCCGCGGCTCCCCGGTCGGCCGGGTCTCCGCGCCCGTCACCTGGGACGAGCTGCCTGACGTCGAGATGGACGACTTCACCATCGCCACCATGCCGGCCCGCTTCGCCGAGCTCGGTGATCTGCACGAAGGCATCGACGACGCGGTGTGGGACATCGAGCCGCTGCTCGAATGGGCCGAACGTGACGAGGCCAACGGCGTCGGCGACGCCCCGTACCCACCCAACTTCCCGAAGCAGGAAGGCGAGCCGCCGCGCGTTCAGCCCTCGAGGATGAACAAAGCCAACTGGGCCGAGACTTCGGATCGCTCCGACCCGGGTGAGCCGAAATAGGTCACGCAGAACGCCGAGTCTGCGCTTCCCTTGTCACCTCGCGCGAGCGGCTTTCGCCGAGGAATTGGCGCGCCGGTGAGGAGACAAGCCATGCACGAGATCGCGCATATCGACGGGTAGGCCCTCGCCGTGAGTACGCGGAGTCGAGCCGGTTCGTCCCGTTCCAGGATCGAGACCCTGGGCCTGCACCCCTTCACGCATCAGGCGCGGCTACCCAGCAAAGCCGCGTCCGCGCCGCTGTGCGTCGCTCCGACCCTCGTCTCTAGGGGGAAGGCCGACCGGCGCTCGTGTACCGCGGAAGTGGCGGTGGCCGTTGCGGCAACTGCGTGCCAAAGCTGTCGCTTTGCCGCGTGCGCCGGCTGCATGCCGCATGCCGCGTCGATAAGCCTTGCGTGACCGTGGGTTCTGTCTGCGGGATGGACTTGTGCGCGAGGGACAGGCGGCGGATGTACAAGTTTGGCCTTATACGTGTACCGGGTCCTCAGCGGCATCTGGGGCGCGGCCCGGTGTGCGGCGCAGGCGGGCCAGCAGCGGCGGTGACGGCCAGGCGGGTTCATCACCGTTGAGGAAGGTTGTCATCTGTGGTGTCTGCGGGCGGGCGCCACCGGCGAAGTAGAGGCCCAGCGCCAGAGCGCTACCGCCCACCACGATTGCCAGACTGACCCAGAGCGCGTCGCGGGTGCCGGCTGCGGGAGAGCCTCCGACGGTCGCTACGAAGTGCACAAAGATCGGGGCGATCATGAACGCCGCCACGCCTCTTAGCAGTTCGATCATCGCGAACACGCGCTGGAGGTTGGCCGCGGGCAGGGAGAACCCTGCACCGAACAGCGCCGGAGAGACCGTCGCACCGAGACCCACGCCGGTGAACCCCGAGCCGACGAGCGTCAACCCCTGGCTTGACGGAACCTTGATGAGGAAGATTCCGATCCCGACCGCGAGGAACGCCATACCGATCATCGGTAGGTACTGCAGGTGCTTGGTTTCGAGCACTGCGCCGAGGACGAACGCGGCGATGAGCGCCCCGGCGAGTTCGGGAAGGAACAGCAAGCCGGCATGCAGAGCCCCGTGCTGCGCAGTCACCAGGTTGAGCGTGAGGTCCGACACCGACACTGACGCGGCCGCCGCACAGAGCGCGATCGTGACACCTGAGACCGGGATCGTGCTTTCCAGCAACGGTCCGAGCGGCAACAGGGGATTACGACTCTTCGTCTCCCAGACGATGAGGACGAGGATGAGCAGCAACCCGCCGAGCAGGGGGATCAACGTGATGGCGGAGACGAACGCGTGAGTGGTCAACTCGGAGGCGCCGAAGAATGCCGCGATCGACCCCGCAGTCGCCAGGGCGATGGCCGTCGGGTCCTTCGGTGCGTCACGGTTGGCCGGGGGCGTGTGCTCGTAGGTCAGCACCACCAGTATGACCACCGCCACCGAGAGTCCTACCGTGATCCACAGCAGCGGACGCCACGCATGGGCGTTGGCCTGGATCCCACCGAAGACCGGACCGGCCGCGACGGCACCGAAGATGCATACGCTCAAAATCACTGCGGTGTGTTTGAGCTTCTCAGCGCCGAAACCGAGCGCGAGGGGCGGGACGGCCGCGATCAGCAGCAAGCTTGTGGACAGTCCCTGCAGGATGTGACCGATGATGAACATCGCCGGGTCCTGAGCGGCCGCGCACAGCACCGAACCGACAACGGACATGGTTGCGTAAACGACGAGCATGAAGCGCTGGGGCAGATGCTGGGCGAACAACACCGCCAGGACGGTGCCGACCGCGTAACCAGCGTTCCCGAGCCCCAACCCGAGCGACAGCGTCTGCGGGCTCATGCTCAGATCGCTCTCGATGAACGGGATCAGCGGCGACAACGCCGCGGAAAGTACGAGGTAGGGAACCAGTGCGAGTACTGCCATCGTGGCCACGAACGGGTAACGACCCGCAAGCGGACCGGACGGGATAGCCACGCTGCCTCCATAGAGCAAACGAACGAAATGTCTCACCTAGACTAGGTGGAGATATGCACGCCCGAGGCGTGACGGTGTCTTCGGCCGTGATCCGGCGTGAGATCTCGCTCACAGGCCGCCTCGCTACTATTCGGAAATGGCTCAGCAGGCGCGTAGCGGTTCGCAGCGAGCTGACGCGCGAGCGAACCATGAAGCCTTGCTGGCCGCCGCCGCCGCAATCGTCAGTCGTGCAGAGGTCGACCTGCCCTACGACGAGATTGCTCTGGCTGCCGGTGTGGGGCGAGCCACCGTTTACCGGCATTTCCCTACTCGCGAGACGCTGTCGCAGGCCATCATCGATGCGGCTCTGGATCATTGGGACGCGCTCGTAGCAAGCCTCGCGCCCGGTCCTGGGCAGTTTGAGGAGCTGTTTCGCGCATGGGCGCGCAAGCAGCAGAACGCGCCGTACGGCGACGTCTTGCTCACCCGCTGCGCGCCTGAGCACGACCTGCGCCGGGCGCGTCGCCGTTTCGAAGAAATCCTGCGCGAGCCCATCCAAGCAGCCCAAGAGTTCGGGTCCGTAGCTGCGAACCTTACGGCGCCCGACGTGCGGATCATCCTCACGATGCTCTCGGCCGTCCTCAGGTCGCCGGTATCAGCCAGCGATCGGCGGCGCGCGACCGAATTGGCCCGATCAATGCTCTTCACGTCATGAGACGCTTCCCCGAGACCGTCGGCGCACAGCGATGTTTCGGGCAAAGCCCAGCCGTTACCCGCTGACCTGCGTCCCGTCGGTCAGCTCAGCCGGTTAATTCTCACGGCTGATTGACTCTGAATGGCCTTGCCAGCAGACGGTCGGTGGAGTCGCCGATGCGGTGAGCGCTCACCGGTGTCCGGCCGTCGACCGTGGCGGCCACGCGCGTACCTGACTGCCCGCATGAGGAACCCCTCCAGCGATGTCCGGCGTCGTCGTGATCGCCCCACAAATCCGCCGCACCTCCTACCCTTGACCCGCCCGGTGAGGGTGTGTCACACCGGCAAGCCGTACCGGACGCTCGAACTTACGGATAGATATGCGTGTCGAGTACTTGGCCGCCGCGCCGCGCCTGTCGACGGATATCGAGGGGCAGACGCGTTGCCCTGAACCGCTAATCGACGAATGCGGGGATCGCGATGACGGGCTGGTGCCCAGAGCGGACTTCACTACACCTCGTGTAGGACGCTTCGCGCATGTGAGCGTCAGCTCGATCGCGGTGAGCCGGCAGTACGAGGTTGTCGACCATGCCAGTGCATACCTCTCAGGGCGATGGCTTTGCATGGTCGACGCGACCGCGTTGCTGAGCTACTTCTTGTAGTGCAGCGTGATTCTGACGTCCTTCTGCGTCACTGCCTGACCGGCGAGCGTCCCCTTCGCGTGCGCGAAGCTGCCTGTGCCGCCGGTGACGGCGCCCTTTAGCCTGCCGGTCTTGTCCGACAGCGCGAACCGGGCGTACAGCAGACCGCCCCGCTGAGCGAAGACCACGTGACAGCGCGTGGTGCCTGTTCCGGTGTCCGTGCAGGACAAGACGTCATGTCCGATCGTCTTGTGCTTCACGACGTCCGTGTCGGTGAGCACGAAGCTGGTCTTGCTGACCAGAAGTGGCGCCGATGAACTCTCGGCGTCGAAGTGCTGGATAACGGTGGGAGAACTGCTTGCAGCCAGCGCGGGAACGGCGACAGTGGTCACGATGGTGCCGGTCGCGAAGGCGGCGGCCACGCCAAGGGTCACGAGTGCGGTCTTGCGATTCATAGAAGTCCTCCACGTCGACGACCGAGCGGTTTCTCGGCCTCGCTCAACCTGCCGTGACGGCATGCCCGACGTCATCAACCAAAAGTGGGTCATCGGAGTCACCAAAAGTCGTTGACATGGACTGCAAACGTCGATTGTTGCGGCCGGCGGCCCGGCTTAGGGTGACGACGTGCAGGCGACCTCGACCCGACTCCTGACCCACCTGCACCCTTCCGACGCGGCTGTCGTCGGACTCCCGCTGGCCCTGGTCGTGCTCGAGGCCGTGACGACGTTCCAACCGCCCCACCCTTCTGTCGTGACCACCGTGCTGGGTGTCATCGGTTGCCTGGCCCTGGTCTGGTGGCGGACCAGACCGGTCGAGGTGCTCGCACTACTTGCCGTCTGCAGCTTGGTCCCAACATTGGGGCTCGGCCACGAGCCCGACCTCTACGGCTCGTTCATACCGTCGATGATCGCGATCTACGCGGTCGCGGCCTACCGGCCGACTCGCTACCTCTACGTGATCGCGGGTTTCACCGTGCTCGTAATGGGCGGGTTCGCGATCCGCGCTCCCGACTTTCGTTCAGCCGGTCAAGTCGTCTTCAACGCCTTGGCCATCGTGCTCGCCACCGTCATCGGCCGCGTCTTGCAGCACCTTCGCTCGCAAGCAGATACCGCTACCGCTCGCGCCAGCCTGCTCGAGCGCGAGAACGACCTACAGGCGCGCGAAGCCGTCGTCGCCGAACGCGAACGGATCGCGCGTGAGCTCCACGACGTCATTGCCCACGACGTGTCGCTGATGGTCATCCAGGCTGGCGCCGCGCAGCGGGTCATGCGTGATCACCCGGACCAGGCCGGCGAGGCGCTGTCGCTGATCCAGGACAGTGGCCGTCGCGCCGTCGACGAGCTGTACCTGCTCCTGGGCATGCTCCGCGACGACGGGCAGGACCTCGCGCCGCAACGCGGACTCGCCGCGGTCGAAGAACTCGTCAGTGCGGTAAGGCAGTCCGGCGTACCGATTGAGCTACTGATCACCGGCAAGCGCCGAGATCTCGGCAACGCGTTGGAAGTCTCGGCGTACCGTCTCGTACAAGAGGCCCTGACCAACGTGATGAAACATGCCCGCGGCAGCCATACCCTGGTCGAACTTGCCTACGACCCCGCTCAGCTCACCCTGCGAGTGGCCGACGAGGGTGATGGGCCAGCCACGGCGCCAGCAGGCACGACAGGCGGGCACGGACTGCTCGGCATGCGCGAGCGGGTGCGGATGTTCGGTGGCTCGTTCGACGCCGGACGCCGACCGGGTGGCGGCTGGCTGATCACCGCCGTACTTCCCGTCGCTGCGGACGCATCATGATCCGACTTCTGCTCGCCGACGACCAGGCGTTGGTACGCCGAGGTTTACGGATGATCCTCGAGACCGAGCCCGACTTAATCGTCGTCGCAGAGGCGGGGGACGGGCTGGAGGCGCTCGACGCGGCCGCCACGCACCGACCCGACGTCATCCTCATGGACTTACGGATGCCCAACCTCGACGGCATAGCCGCCATCGAACGGCTGCCCGCCGACGCGAAAGTCCTGGTGCTGACCACCTTCAGCGGCGACGGGCAGGTCTATGCCGCGCTGCGAGCCGGTGCAAGCGGCTACCTGCTCAAGACCGCGCCGCCGGAGCAACTCGTGACCGCGGTCCGCACCGTTGCAGGTGGCGACGCACTCCTCGACCCACGCATCACCCGCAGGCTGATCCAGGACGCGGTATCCGGGCCGGCACCCGAAGGCCGCAGGGCAGCGCTGTCGGCGCTGACCGATCGCGAAATCGACGTACTGGTGCAGATCGCACGAGGCCGCTCGAACGCGGAGATGGCCGCTGCGGTGTTCTTGTCCGAGGCCACGGTCAAGACCTACCTCAGCCGCATCTTGACCAAGACCGGCACCCGCAGCCGCACTCAACTCGTGGTACTTGCCTATGAGACCGGGTTGGTCCGTCCGGGCGACGCAGCGGCCACGAACCGCCCTGACTGAGAGCGATGCTGGAACCCCGAGGCTGCGAAGTTCCAGCTGCGGCCCACGCCGCTGACGAGGCGCTGGACGGTTGGCCGGGGTGGCCGAGCGCGTCCCTGGCACGGCAGCAAGCGCGAGCGCGGGCGGGTTGCGCCAGAGGACCTCCGCGGTGGGGACCAGTGCCATCCGCATGGTCTCAACCCGATGTCGGTGCGGGTCCGATCCGCGTCGATCTTCAAGAACACGTCGCCAACACGCGCGGTCGCGCGCTCGCTATGGGCGACGACGACCCCCGTCCCTTTGAACCCGCTTATTACGGTTGGCACGAAGACAGGCCTCGACATCGAACACATCCAGGCGCTCATCGACGATCCTGTTCTTCGGCCAAGCGCAGAACGTTTCATCTGCACCGAGGCTTGGCTCACAGGGGTTCGCGCCTATCGACGGTTCTTGCTGCTAGCCGGGCAGCTCGGTCAGTTGTGATTGGCGCGGACGATGCCTGTTTCGTAGGCGAGGATGACGGCCTGGACGCGGTCGCGAAGCTGGAGCTTGTCGAGTATTCGGGACACGTGGGTCTTGATCGTCTCGACCCCGAGTACGAGTTGCTGGGCGATCTCGGCGTTCGAGAGTCCGCGGGCGAGCAGCGCGAGTACTTCGATCTCTCGATTGGTCAACCGTTCGAGGCCGGCTGCTGACGGCGGCCGGTTGACGGTCACGAAGGTTTCGACGAGCCGGCGGGTGAGAGCAGGCGCGAGTAGTTCTTCGCCGCGGCCGACTGCGCGGATCGCTCCGACGAGTTGCACGCTGGGCATGTCCTTGAGCAGGAAGCCGCTGGCCCCGGCAACCAGCGCGTTGTAGACGGTTTCGGAGTCGCTGAAGGTGGTCAGCACAGCGATGCGGGGGACCGGTGGCGTACCGCCGAGGATGGCGCGGGTCGCTCCGATCCCGTCGAGCAGGGGCATATTGATGTCCATGAGCACGACGTCAGGCCGCAGCCGGGCCGACGCGGCGACGGCGTCCGTGCCGTCGACGGCCTCACCGATCACTAGCAGCCCCTCGGCCGCGTCGATGATCATGCGCAGGCCGGTGCGCACGAGGTGTTGGTCATCGGCGATGAGGACCGTTGTCGTGTCATTCACGTGGGCAGCCGCGCCGAGATCTCGAAGCCAGGCCCGCGTGGTCCGGCGTGCAGTTCGCCGCGAATAGCCTCGACCCGCTCGCGCATTCCCGTCAGCCCGGCGCCTGTCCCGGTGAGCGTCACGACCGCGGTGCGTGAACGTCCGGAGTCCAGGACACACACGTCGAGCGCGTCGCGTCGGTAGGACAACGCGATCCGCACGGTGCTGCCGGCGGCATGGCGTGCGGCGTTGGTGAGGCCCTCCTGGACGACCCGGTAGGCGACGAGGCCGACCTTGTCGGGGACGGGTCGCGGTGCCCCCGTGACTCCCAGGTCGACCTCCAGCCCCAGTGCTCGTCCCATCTCGACCAGAGCGTTCAGCCCGCGGGGGTCGAGGGAGTGGTCCACTCCGGCGCAGGCGGGTGCGCCGAGGGACTGGCCGACGTGCCCGAGGGTGTTCTGTGCGACGTCGGTCAGTGCGTCGAGAGCCAGGCGCGCCTGGATCGGATCCCGGTGCCACCAGGCCCGCGCGGCCGCCGCCTGGAGGCACACAACTGTCAGGGCGTGCGCTCCTGCGTCGTGCAGGTCGCGCGCAATCTCGGCTCGCTGGTTCAGGACAGCAAGTCCAACCTCGTCTGCCTGCCGCCGATCCAGTTCCGTGGTGATCGCTCGCAGCTCTCGACCACGGCATTGGGCTGCGGCTGCAAGTCGTCCACCGAACCAGACGAGTAGTCCCATCGCCAGCCCCGGTAACAATCCGGCAAGGGCACGGTGACCGGCAGGGGTGGCCAGTTCAATCGCCAGATCACCGGCGACCAGGAGCACGAGACCGACGAGGGCTATCGATCGAGGATGGGTCAGACCGAGCATCAGTGCCGCAGCCAGCGCTGGCAACAGCCAGCCGACGGTCGGTGGCAGCGGCGCCAGGACGCTGGTCTGGAGCGCGGCGACGGCGAGCAGACACACCAACCCGATCAGCGGGCGGCGACGCAGCAGCAGCAGGGCACCGCCCTGGGTGAGGGCGGCGAGCACGTTCCATCCGGCCGGGCCCAGGTGGCCGGGGAGTGCGGTCTCGATTGCCAGTGGCACCGTCGCGGCGAACAGGGCCGCGTCGATGAGGTCGATGCGACGCGATGCCAGCGCCGGTACTGCCCGCTGACCCGGCTGGGCCGTGCCGGCCACGGGCACACCGGTTCCGGGCGCAGCGGTTCCGAGCCCACCGGTTCCGTGCATGGCGGCCGGTTCCTGCGATTCCGCGGAGTGGTTGCTGCGCAGGGTTCCCAACACATCACGCAGCTCGGCCAGCGCACCCCGTGCAGAGTTCTCGACCTCCTCCAACCGGGCAGGAACACCGTCCGGATCGGTCTCGGCCACCATTCCGCTCGTGCGCACCTGTGCGACTAACCGGACGAGACGCTCGGCCAGGCCGACATCAAGGCGGCGTACGACGCGCTCACGTTCCAGGGCGCGCGCAACCCGCACAGCGACGGCACGCTGCCGCTCCAACGTGTGGCGGCGGGCGCGAAGCTGGGCCACCTGGCGAGACCGGCCGGCGATCAGCCAGCCGATCAGCGACGGGCCGAGCACAACGACGCAATAGAAGACCCCGTCGCTGGCGAGACCGAATTTGCCAGGTTCGGCGACCTGGTCTGCCACCGACAACAGCACGGCCGAGGTCAACCCGACCGCCGCGAGGGGCAGCCACGCTCCCCGAAGGCCGGCCAGCAGCGACGCGATCGCGACAACGACTACAGCGGGCGCCCCGGCGACGACCCCTCCACCGGCCAAAGCATCGATCCACAGTGCAGCGCAGAGCCCGACCAGCGTCACGAGCGGCCACCGCACGCAGGCAGCGTAGAACGGCGAACCGCTCCCGCGCGTCCCTCTCACGGGGGACCGGAGTTCACGCGCCGGCGGGACGACATCAACCCTCTGCTGCCCAACGCTGATCGCATGACAACAACAACTGCCTCTGCCACCCCAATCCGCGACGACCGCGCCCTGCGCACCACCGGCGCCTTGGCGCTCTTGTCCGGGGGCGCACTTGTCGTCGACACCGTGACCACCGCCGCCATCAACCGCCACTTCGACCCGCTCGACTCGATCCTGTTCCTCACCGGCTTCGCCGGCCTTTGGCTCACGGCAATCGCCTTGGCCGTCGTCCTCAGTTCCGCCCGTCAAGGATCAGCGCGAGTACTCGCCGCGCTCGGGATCTTCCTCGCAACGGGTCTGATCCTCGCCGCCGTGAGCGCCGCTTTCGACCAGCTGGGACGCCACCTGTTCTCCCGATCGAACATCGGACTGCACGGTGAATGGAGCTTCTTCTCCATCGGCGTCTGCATGCTCTTCATCGCAGCCTGGGCGATCCGCAGCCACCGCAGCACGGGCGGCCCGCACGACTGAACAGCGCGAGTCCCCCACCGGTCGACATGCTCGGCACTTTGCGCGAGCGAGGTACGAGCGAGCGGAACGGCCATCCGGATCCTCGAATAGTCGTGCGAGCCGTCCTTCGTTCCAGCGCGGTCGCCGTAACGATCCATCTGGGCGACACCGTCTGCCGTCAGCAACGGCGCATAACGACGGTTCTTACTCCGCCTCGAATAGCTCCGCGGGAGCGCGACCAGTCTCGGCGCGTACGAGCAAGGCAAGGTCTCGCCGAGCGTGTGCCAGCGTCGCCAACTTTTCCTGGTACCGGGACTGAAGTATCTCGGTGTCTACCCCCGCTAGCGTCTCGCGCAGTCGGCCCAGCATCGTGGCCGGTGCGGAGAGGTCAAGTACGCCGAAGACATCGCCGCAGCAGGTCATGACCCGATTGCTCGCTGCTGCGACGCCCGCAGGTGTCGCGGTGGCCCAAGCTCGAGTCCAAGCCTCCATGACGGCCGCGACATCCTCCTCGAGCCATTCGTGGAGAGTCATGGGGTCCATCTGCTGACGCTGGCCGAACGTAACCGCGAGACCCTCACTGATCCCAGTACGCACCTGAAGTGTGGCGATCAACGACCGGGCTCGGCGCGCCATCGCCAATGAACTGACGAGCAGATCGATATAGGCGCATTCGCGGGCGTCAGCCTCGCTTGATCGAGACTGGTTCCAGTTCTGCAGCCATACCGCGCCAAGCGCGCCGAGTGCACCAACGAGTGCAGCAAGAAGAGCGACGATCGGTCGTGCCCCGGGGAGTGGTGTAAATCGTTCGCGTACAGCTCTGCGTTGTTGC
>NZ_CAXTHK010000025.1:0-7818 GCF_964244045.1 uncultured Jatrophihabitans sp.
CCCTCATCCCGTGATCAACACGCGTGAAGCTCTACACCCTGGATCCGGAAGAGCCACTTATACGTTCGAGTCGTGAGGCACCGGACAACTACCCCCCATCAGGCACGAATGAAGATTGTTGTCTCGGTCGGAATCAGTGGGCGCGGTCGAAATCCGACGTAACGCTCGCAGTTCCAGTCGGCCGTGATCTCGTCTGACTGCGCGTATTCTTTACGGTCTGAATCATCGAGAACGATAATATCTGCAAAGTCGACAACAATCGCCAGAGCGTCCACCCGCGTCATAGCTGCCTCGTCATTGTGGTCAACGATCACCACGTTGGACGGTTCCGCCGAGGGCAACGCCGCTGCTATCGATTCCGAAATAATTGTGACGTTACCGAGGCCGCGAAGTGACTCTGAGGTTCTTCTAGCCCAATCGGCGTTCGGTTCGATACTCACTACGCGCCCGACTCGGGCAGCGAACCACGCGGTCGAGGAACCAGAACCCAGTTCTAGCAGCGTCATGTCGTTGGTTAGCAATTGGTTGAGCCGTTCGACGGCGTTGGGTGCCATCCATGGCTCGGTGGAGCTGACACCGCGGCGAAGTGCTGCCCCCAAAATTCCAGCTGGGGCCCAAGCTCCACGACGGGTATGCAATCTGGATCGGCGTTCGTCGCTCCGGCCTATGACCTTCGAGATCCACGCCATGGCGAGAGCATAGACTGAGTTCGTTCGGCGCATCGTCATTCGGACGGTCGTGGGCTCGAACTCATCCCCGAGCGGCGTGTTGAGCAGCGTCGGCGCGGGTTCGCCTGCCTGCGGTCGAGTCGTTAGCGCTTCCGAATCCATGATCGTAGGTCGCGGGGCCTGAAGGATACTTCCGCGTGACTCAAAGGCGAAGTGCCTCTCGGATCGCTAGATGCATATTCTCTGCCATATTCGTAACCGAATATTGCTGGGCCTCGCGTTGGGCCGCACTGCTCATGGTCACGCGCTCATCCTGATGTGAAAGTATTGATACGGCTCCCGCGGCGAACTCGACTGGTGTTTGCTGGGTCGTTACCGAGAATGCTGGCCGAAGGTAATCGTGCTCGGGTGCGTGATACCGCCAGTCAGTCGTTACAAGTGGCAGTCCAAGTGTCATCGCGTCAATCGCGACGAGCCCGACTCGGCCGGGAACGAGGCAGACCTGCGCGGTCTTGCCGAGGAGGGCGAGGGTGTGCAGTCCGGCGTGGGGCAGGACGCGAATCGCTGCGTTCGACGCTGCCCGGTCGTCGACGTAACGCTGGAGCGGCCCCCCGCCGGCGATCGCGAGGCGAAAGTCGGGAATCTCGGCCTGAATGAGGGGTACCGCATCCAGCAACAGATCGAGGCGTTTGGATTCGTCGAGGGCACCCACGAACACGGCCGTCGAAGCGGTGAGTGAATGCGTTGCCCGGAACTGTTCGATCTCGGCGTCTGTCAGCGCCTGAAGCGCGGCCCGCAGCGACTCGGTGTCCGTGCTGTTCCACGCAACGGTGATCTTGTCTCGCGGAATGCCTTGTCGGTCTAGGTGCTGGGCGCCGGACTCGGTATACACGATCGTATGAACGGCGCGTTGGCACAGCCGCACTTCCAGCCACGTGTCCAGGCGATTTGCGGCGGTGACGTAGGCCTTCCCGTGCCCCCACAGGGCAACGGGGGTGCGGCGCTGCATGAGTAGCCCGTAGGTGTCCAGATTGGTACTGGCCAACTCGGCGATGATCAGGGCACTGTCGGCGAGAAATTGCCTCGAACTTCGAAGGTGAAATGTTTCGCGGCCGACGCGGACGCTCCGGGAGCGGACAGGGACGCTCCAAGACCCGGACGCGCTGTCGCCCCGTCTGCCCTGGTCACCTGAAGGAGTCGGGTGGGCCACCTGGAGTTCGAGTCCGTCATCCACCAGGAGGTCGCTCAAAGCGTCGAACAGCGGCACCCGATAGGTTGGGACGTACGGCTGAATAATTGTTACTTTGTGTGCCTGGGACCGGGGCCTCACGCCATATGCTCCAATCCTCGGCGTCTCGGGAGGTATGTGGAACCGTCAGCGGGTGCTCTGAGCCCGGCCTCGCGGCTGATCTGGTTCACGAATCTCAGCGCACCGTACCGAAGGCCGATGTGGGAGGCGCTGGGCCGCAAAGTTCCGCTTTCGGTGGGTTTGCTGGCCGGGTCTGAGCGCAACCGTCGCTGGTCGAACGAGCTGCCGGCCGAAGTCTCGCATCATCGCTTCCGCGCGGGGGTTCTCCGCGCCGACGCGGATCCGCTCTATGTGCTGAAGGGGCTCGCGCTACGTCGGTTCGGGCGGGACGACGCAGTCGTGCTGCCCGGTTGGGAGCATCCAGCGGCGTGGCAACTGCTCGCGGAGGCGCGGATGCGGGGTGTCGCCACCGTCGCCTTCTATGAATCCAACCGCCAGTCGCACCGCTTCGCGCGCGGCCCGATCCCGCGGGCCCGTTCTTGGTTTTTCCAACACGTGGATGTGGTGCTCACCGTGGGTCAGGCGTCTTGGTCGGTGGTGACCGAGTGCGGCGTCGACCCGTCGTGTGTGGTCATGACGCACAACTCCATCGATACCGACGCGTTCGCAAACGACAGCGTTGGCGGAGAGCTGCCGAACCGGGAGACAAAGCGGTTCGCATATGTCGGCCAGCTGATTCAGCGGAAAAACGTTGAGTCCCTGCTTCGCGCGCTGGCCCTATGCGGCGGCGACTACGAATTGGACGTCGTCGGCGAGGGCCCACTCGAAGCCAACCTCCGGGCGCTTGCGGAAAGCTTGGGCGTCGCCACACGCGTCACGTTCTGCGGATACGTCGAACCTGAGGCGGTAGCGCAACGTCTTAAAGCAGTCAGCACGCTGGTACTTCCGTCAACGGCAGAGGTGTTCGGGCTGGCTCCAGTCGAGGCTCTTGCCTTCGGTCGGCACGTCGTCGTGAGCTCAGCCGCGGGAGTTACCGCCGACATAGCAGGGATGCCCGGCGTGTGGGTGGCGGATCCCGATCCTGTTGCCCTCTCGCACGCAATGTGCGCGAGTAGCAACGATTGGGATGGACCGATCGGCGACCCGCCGATTCGTGAGTGGACGCCTGACCGCTTCGCTGCGGACGCGCTGCATGCGGTGCAACTCGCCATCTTGCGGCGACAAGGTCGCCGGTGGCGAGGCTAGTGAGCGGCCGTTCGAACCGTAACGCGCGCCGGGTCGGTCGATGAGAATCGCACAGTTCGTCAGCCTGATCAGTCAGTACGGCGCCTTCGGCGGCCCGGTCAGTGTCGCCCGCGGCCAGTGCGAGGAACTCGCCCGGCGGGGTCACGAGGTGACCCTCTACGCGGGTTGGGACGGACGGGCAGAATGCGCGGTCCCCGGCGTGGACGTCCGCTTGCACCGCGTACATCGGGTAGTGCCCACTCCGGGATTCTCCGGCCTGCTCGCCCCGACGCTGCTGCGCCAATTCGCCCGTCATGCACCGTCGGTCGATGTCGCGCACGTCCACCTCGCTCGCGACCTCCTCACCCTGAGCGTCACCCGGTTGGCTGCGGCCAGGACGCCGCGGTTGGTGGTTCAGACCCACGGGATGGTGATGCCCGATAACCGGCCCATCGCCAGGCTGACCGATCTGCTTGCCACCCGCCTTGGGCTCGCCAGGGCCGACACGATTGCGGTACTGACCGAAGCCGAGCGTGCGGGCGTCGAGCGGGTGGCCCGACAGCGCGTCGCGACCGAGTTGCTACCCAACGGCATCGCTGTGAGTGAAGACCAGCCGGCGCGTGAACCGCACGGGGACGGCGCGCCGACCGTGTTGTTCTGTGCTCGGCTGCATCCACGCAAACGGGTGCTCGCCTTCGCGGAGATGGCAAGGATCCTGCTTAACCGAGGTGTTGAGGCGAGCTTCGTCGTCGCCGGGCCCGACGAAGGCGACCTCGTGCCGTTACGCGCGTACGTGGCACGGCACGACATCGCCGCCCGCTTCGACTACGTCGGGGGCCTATCGCCACAGCAGGTTCGCGCCGCGCTGGCCGCGGCTGCGGTCTTCGTCCTGCCGAGTGAGCGCGAGCCGTTTCCGATGACGCTCTTGGAGGCGATGTCCGAGAGCACCCCGGCCGTCATCACCACCGGGTGCATGATCGCCGACAGGTTCGACGGTTCGGACGGACCGGTTGTCACCGACGGCACGCCGGCCCAGCTCGCGGACGCCGTCGGCCGGTTGCTCGCGGACCCCGACGAGGCCGCCCGGCTCGGCCGCCGTAGTCGCGATCTCGTCGAAAGACAGTTCAGCATCGGCGCCGTGGTCGATCGGCTCGAGAGCATCTATCGTCGGGAGCCGGACATCGGCTGACGTCAGGTCTGAGCTGCGCGCGCCTCGTGGGCGAAGCGCAGTGCGAGGTCGCTGGCGTCCCGGCGTCGGGCCACCTGCAGCACGATCGCCGGACTCGGTCCGGTCAGTGGGCGGAACGCGACGCCGGCGGGGGCGGTGTGGGCATAGAACGCGGGCTGCAACGACACACCGAAGCCGGCCGCTACGAGGGCGAGCTGGCTGTCGATGTCGCCACCCTCGGTGTTGACCTTGGGGCTGAAGCCGTGTTCGCGGCAGAAGGCCACCACGATGTCGAAGAAGTCCTCGCCGAGGTGTCGCGGCCAGCTGACGAATGGCTCGTTCGCAAGCAATCGTGGGTCAACCGCGTCGAGCCCAGCTAAGGGGTGATCAGCCGGCAACGCCACCATCAGCGGTTCCGACACGAGCGGCTCAATGACCAGCAGCTCCGTGGGCGGCGCCGAGCGGACGATGCCGATGTCGATCCGGCGGTCGACGAGCGCCCGAAGTTGCAAGGCGGTGTCCATTTGCAGTACCTCGAAGCGCACCTGTGGATGCTCGCGGCTGAACGACCGCATCACCCGCGGCACGACGTCGGCCAAGCCGGTGCGGACCGACCCGATCACCAACCGTCCGGTCGTCCCGCGCGCTGCCTGCTGCGCCGTCTCCACCGCCCGCTCCACCTCGTACAGCGCCCGCGGCGCCGTGGCGAGCAGCGCCTCGCCGGCCGGCGTCAGCTGCACCGTCCGACTCGTCCGCACGAATAACTCGACCTTCAGGTCCCGTTCGAGGGCGCGCACCTGCTGGCTCAGGGCGGGTTGGCTGACGTTCAGCTGCGCCGCGGCCCGGCTGAAGTGCAGCTCATGCGCCACGACCAGGAACGACCGCAACCGGCGGGTGTCCAGATCCATAAGGCACAGCTTATGGAAGACGCCGAAAAGGCAATAGTCATTGGTCCCCACGAGGTGCCCTGCCCCGTCAGCATGAGGGCATGAACCGCGACTTTCCCGTCATCGTCATCGGCTGCGGCGGCCTCGGCTCGGCCGCCTGCTACTGGCTCGCGCAGGAAGCCGGCTCGGCGGTCCTCGGCCTCGAGCAGTTCCCGCGCGGCCACAGCCGTGGCGCGAGCCAGGATCACTCGCGCATCATCCGCCTGGCTCAGCACCAGGACGCCTACGCCGATCTTGCCCCCGACGCCTACGACGCCTGGCACGCCGTGGAGCGGGCGTCCGGTGTCCAGCTGCTGACGCGCACCGGAGGACTGGTCATCGAGGACGTGGCCGAGCGCGCCACAGCTGAAACCGGCACCCGCAACATCACCGGCTACGACGACGTCATGCGCCGGCACGACGTCGAGTTCGAGCGGCTGGACGCCGACGAGATCGTGCGCCGCTGGCCGCAGTTCCGGCTCAACGGATCGGAGCAGGGGATCTATCAGGCCGAGTCCGGCCTGGTCGACGCCGGCAAGGCCAACGCCACCCACGTCGCGCTGGCCCGGGCCGCCGGCGCGACCATTCGCGACGAGACGCCCGTCCTGCACGTCCGCCCGCACGGTCAGTACGTCGAGGTCGTCACCGCCGACGAGACCTACCTCGCCGAACGGGTCATCGTCACCGCCGACGCCTGGACCAACGTCGTGCTCGCCGACCTCGGAATCCAGCTGCCGCTGACCGTCACCCAGGAGCAGGTGACCTACTACGCCACCCCGCACCTGCTCGAGTTCGCGCCCGAGCGCTTCCCGGTGTTCATGTGGCACGGCCGGCACAACTTCTACGGCTTCCCCGTCTACGGCGAAGTGGCGACGAAACTCGGCCAGCACAACGGCGGTTTCCGCACCACCGCCGACACCCGCACCTTCGAGCCGGATCCCGTCCGCGAGCAGCGGCAGCTCGACTTCCTGGCCGAGCACCTGCCGCGGTTCGCCGGCCCGACGCTCTACACCAAGACCTGCCTCTACACCCTGCCGCCGGATCAGCACTTCGTCCTGGACACACTGCCCGAGCACCCGAACGTCGCCGTCGCCGTCGGCGCCGGGCACGCGTTCAAGTTCGCCAGCCTGCTCGGCCAGGTGCTCGCCGACCTCAGCCTGCGCGGCAAGACCGGCCACCCCATCGCCGACTTCCGGCTCGATCGTCCGGCCCTCACCGACCCGGCGTTCGTCCCGGCCGTCCATGTCTGAGGCCGTCTCGCCGCCCGTCGCCACCCCAGGTTGGACGCTGCCCGCTACGTACTACCTCGACCAGCACGTCTTCGAGGCCGAGCTTGCCACCGTCTTCCGCGACGGCTGGCTGTTCGCCGGACACAGCTACGAGCTCGCCGGGGCTGGCGACTACCTGCTGTTCACGCTCGGCGACGAGGAGGTGATCATCGTCCGCGACGAGGACGGCCTGTTGCGCGCGCACCACAACGTCTGCCGGCACCGCGGCTCGCGGATCTGCGCCGAGCCCCGCGGCACCGTCCGGGCCCTAGTTTGCCCCTACCACCAGTGGACGTACGGCCTGGACGGGCGGCTGCGCGCCGCGCGGTTGATGGGCGACGATTTCGCGAAGAACGAGCAGCGGCTCACCCCTGCCGCCGTGCGCGAGGTCGCCGGGCTCGTGTTCATCTCACTCGCCGACGAACCACCCGACTTCGCAGCGGCCGCCACGGCGTTCGGCGCCCAGCTGGCGCCGCACCGGCTCGAGCACACCCGGATCGTGCACCGCGCGTCCTACCGGGTGAACGCCAACTGGAAGACCCTCGTCGAGAACAACCGCGAGTGCTACCACTGCCGTGGCAACCATCCCGAGTTCCTCGAGTCCAACTTCGAGTACGGCAGCCACGGCGACCTGCGCCGCTCCTCGACCTACGATTCGCTGCTCGCGACGGCCTACGAGCGGTGGACGGCCGACGGGCTTGCGCCGGACGACGTGAGCTTTCCCGACGGTCAGTGGTTCCGCGTCGCGCGGCTGCCGTTGCGAGACGGCTTCCGCACCGAGTCCCTCGACGGCGCGCCGGTCGCCCCGCCGTTGGGCGAGGTCGGCGACGACCCGGGCAGTCTGCGGCTGATCGGCCTGCCCACGCTGTGGGCGCACGCGAACCTCGACTACGCGGTGACGACGCGGCTCACCCCGATCGGCCCGTCCGTCACCGATGTCGAGGTCTGCTTCCTCGTGGCCGCCAACGCCGCTGACGACGATGTCGACCTCGACCGGCTCACCGCGGTCTGGACCGTGACCAGCGAGCAGGACTGGCAGTTGTGCGAGGCCAACTACGCCGGCATCCGTTCCCGCGCCTACCGCCCCGGCCCGTTGTCGCCGGTCGCCGAGGCATCCGTCCAGCACTTCCTCGAGTGTTACCTCGCCGCGCTCGGCTAGTTCTCGGCCATCGGCCTGGCATAGCGAACGGGACCGTCCCCCTCTGTGGGCGGTCCCGTTCGCTGGCTGGGTGTGGCTGGGTGTGGCGGGGTGGGGTTGGGTGTTAGGGGCGGCCGAAGTCGGTGGTGAGCCAGATGCGGTGGTTGGTGTTGTCGA
>NZ_CAXTHK010000025.1:7918-63812 GCF_964244045.1 uncultured Jatrophihabitans sp.
CGGCGATGGTCCTGGTATCCCCGGGACCTTGGTCCTCCTAACACAGATCTCACATATCCGGGTGGCGCAGGAAGCTGCCCCGTCTCCGACTGATCACGACGTGCAATGCCGCCACTCGGCTGCAAACCCGCCACTCGGTGCCGGGTTGCACCGCGCAGGCGTTCTCAACGGCAGGATCTCGGCCCAAGGAGGTCGTGATGCCGAAACGACTTGTGGTGTGCTGCGACGGCACGTGGAACCGGCCGGACCAGGTGACGCGGGCGCCTGCGTCGACGGGTGGCGTGCGCATGGAACTCCCGGCTCCGACGAACGTCGCCAAGCTGGCGCTGGCGGTGAGCCCGCAGGACGGCGACGGTGTGCAGCAGTGCACCTATTACCACCGCGGCGTCGGGACGACCCGCCGCGAGCGCCTCCGCGGCGGGGCGTTCGGGCTGGGTTTGGCCGCCAACGTGCGCGACGCCTACCGCTTCCTGGTCAACTGCTACGAACCCGGCGACGAGCTGTACTTCTTCGGGTTCAGCCGCGGCGCGTTCACCGCCCGCAGCGCCGCGGGGTTCGTCCGTAACGCCGGCATCCTGCGGCCCGAGCACGCGGATCGGCTGTCGGACGCGTACGCCCTGTACCGCAGCCGCGGCGCGCATCCGGTCAGCACCGAAGCCACGTTGTTCCGTCGGACCTACTCCTACGAGACGCGGATCAAATTCATCGGCGTCTGGGACACGGTCGGCGCGCTCGGCATCCCCGTCAACGGGTTGCGCATCCTCAACCGGCGCAACCAGTTCCACGACGTTGCGCTGAGTTCGACCGTCGACGCCGCCTACCAGGCCCTGGCCATCGACGAGCGACGTCGCCCGTTCCGGCCTGCGGTGTGGTTGCCGCCTACGTCCGACACGCAGGTTGTCGAGCAGGTCTGGTTTGCCGGCGTGCACTGCGACGTCGGCGGCGGCAACGCTCATCACGGGCTGTCGGACATCCCGCTGGAGTGGCTGGTGGGCAAAGCCGTCGAGCACGGCCTGGCCGTCGACGCCGAGACCCTCAAGCAGGGACGGTGGGACGAACGCTTCGCAGGTGACCCCACCCAACCCGACCCGCTTGCTCCGGCCGGCAACTCCTACACCAGCTTCTACCGGCTCACCCGACCGTGGCGTCGGCCGATCGGCGCGACGTCAACGGTGTCGGAGTCCGCGTCCTCCACCGGCGTCCTGCGTCGTGAACGCGACCAGCACTACCGACCCCCGAACCTGGACAGCTACCTCGACGACGACGGGCGCGTCACCCCCGTCTGACGGTCCACGCATCTGGTCGCGCAACGAGGTGAGTTACGACGGGCCGCGGCGACGGTAGGCTCTGCGCCGACGACCCCCGGGGGACACGAGGCGACGTGACACATTCCGACCACACAGATGGGTTAGACGGATCATCGTCGGGTCTGCCGCCGGCCGATTCGCACCTTTCGCCCGAGCCTGTGCCGCCTGCGCCGCCTGTGCCGCCTGTGCCGCGCCGACCGGCTCGCGTCGTGATCGCCGACGACGACGACGACATCCGGTTGCTGCTCACCATGGCCATGGCCAACCGGGCTGACATCGAACTGATCGCCGAGGCCACGCACGGCGCGGACGCCATCCGTCTCGTCGAGGCCCTGCGGCCCGACCTGCTGGTACTCGACGTCGAGATGCCGGTGCTCGACGGCATCAGTGCGCTGCCCAGGTTGCGGGAGGTCTCGCCGGACACCCGCGTGGTCATGTTCTCGGCCAGCAACACGCCTGATCACCACCGACGAGCCTTCGCGGCGGGCGCCGCCGCCTACGTCCGCAAGGGGGCGCCGGCCAGCTCGCTGGTCGACGACCTGTTGCAGGCCGGCGAATTGCTCGACTCCGTGGTCGGCTCGCTCACCCGCTATTCGCGTCTGGTCGATGTCGCGCACGACGCCACCGTCCCGGCCCGCGCCCGTCGCTTCGCGGTCGACACGCTGTCGAGCTGGGGCGAGCGCAGCGTGCTCGAGACCGTCGCATTGCTGGTCAGCGAGTTGGTCACCAACGTCATCGTGCACACCAGCACCGCACCGGAACTCGGCGTGCGCCTGTTCGACGACCGGGTGCACGTCGAGGTCTTCGACGCCGACCCGACGGCCCCGGCGCCACGCACCGCCCAGGACCACGAGGCGTCCGGGCGGGGCATGGCCATTCTCGAGACCCTGGCCCTGGACTGGGGTTGGGTTCCGACGAACGGCGGCAAGGTCGTCTGGTTCGACGTCAGCCGGTGAGTGGCTGACCGCCAATGGCCCGCATCGTCATCGCCGACAACGACCCCGACGCCCTCGACTTGCTGCTGCTCGACCTGCGCCTCGAGGGCCACGAGGTGATCGGCGCGACCGGGGGCGACGCAGCCCGCCGGCTGGTCGACTCGTTCGCCGCCGACGTCGTCGTGCTCGATCACCGCATGCCGCCGGGGCCCACAGGCCTGGAGACTGCCCTGAGACTGCGTGCCGAACGTCCAGACCTGCGGTTGGTGATCTACAGCAACTACCAGTCCGCCGACCTCGTCCGGCAGGCGGCACAGCACGAAATTCGATTCCTACCAAAAGGCAATCTACGGACACTTCGGGCCGCAATTACGGCGTGAGGCGCGACTCGGGCTGTTTGGTTACTGTTGGTAGCGCCTATACCGGGTTACTGTCCGGCTGTGCCGCTGACCCCCGCCCAGCGAATGCGACTCGCGCTCGCCGTCGCGGTATCCCTGCTGATCGGCCTGGTCGTGGCCGCCCTAGTCGTGCGCAGCGGGCGCGACAACGCGCGCACCCGGGCCGACGCTGCCATCCGCTCCGACGTCGCCACCGACGCCAATACCGTCCGCACGGAGCTGGTCGACCAGCGGACCGCGGCCGCCACGACCGGCGGCAGGGTGTATGCCGCCGCCGACGTCGCTCGGGCCCCGATCTCGCCGGACGCTGCCGTCAACGCCCGTGACAGCGGCACCGCGACCCTGGACGATGAAGCGCGACCGGTGAGCATCGTGGTGCCGGTTTACCGGGGCGGCGCCGAACCGGCCAATACGGCATCGCGTCGGCAAACGATCGTCGCCTACCGCGTCGTGCCAGTGCAGTTGACCTCGACGCTGTCCAAGCTTCGGCCGAGCTCGGGTGGGATCACCGTGTCCGGGCCTGACCGGCTGGTCGCCGCGAGCCCGCGGGCGGCCCCGGCCGGCGCCCGCAGCTTCGCCGTCGACCTGCAGATGAGGTCGGCGCCGGGGTGGAGCGTCGAGGTGTGGCGGCCCAACCCGGGCGTGCCCGGCACCTCGTGGCTGTGGGCGGCACTGCTGTTGGCGTTGTTCGGCGGGTTCGGCGGGGTGATGACGTGGCTGTTGCTGCGTGTGGCCAGGTCGGAGCAGCAGGTCCACCTGTTGGAGCTCGACCGCGCCGTCGTCACCGGTCTCGCGCCGATGATGCAACGCAGCCTGGACATCGGCGACGTCATCCCCGAGGTGTCCGTGCACCTCGTCGACCGCCTCGAGCTCGCCGGGCTGAGCCTGTCGACGCGCGGCGAATTCGGCGAACGCGCGGTCTTCGGGTGGGGCACGCCGCCGGACACCAGCGTGGCGCCGAGCCCGGTCCGTCCGGAACGGCTCGAGACGGGGGAGACCTTCGCCGTCGCCCTGGCCCGCGGCGGTCGGGTGTTCGGCATGCTGCGCGTCGTCGCTGGTCCGCCGCTCGGGCCCTACCAGCTGGCGTCGCTCAGCACCGTCGGTGAGCTGCTGGGCTCGACCCTGGCGAACGCCGAGGCCTTCGCCCGGCAGCAGGAACTGCTTGCCCGGTTGAACGCGGTCGACGAACTCAAGACCGTCTTCCTGGCCACGGCTTCGCACGAGCTGCGCACGCCGGTGGCCGCGATCGTCGGCTTCTCCAGCCTGTTGCTCGAGCAGTGGGACACCCTGCCGACCGAGCGGTCGAAGCCGCTCGTCGAGCGGGTGATGGTCAACGGCCGCCGCCTCGACGCGCTGATCGAGCAGCTGCTGGACTTCTCCCGCCTGGAGCGGGGCCTGCCGACCATAGGCGACGAGACCATCGAGCTCGGTGCCGGTGTCGCCCGCATCCTTGCGGAGCAGACCGAGATCGCCGCCAAACACACCCTCGAGCTCGTTATCGCGACCGAGGACGCCGTCGTGCGTGGGTCGAGCACGGCCCTCGAGCGCATCGTCATCAACCTGGTGGGCAACGCGGCCAAGTACTCCCCGGCCGGCACCCGCATCACCGTGACGGTGCGCGTCGACGCCGACGAGGCTGTCCTGATCGTCGACGACGAAGGCCCCGGCGTGGCGCTGGCCGATCGCGAACGGGTGTTCAGTCGCTTCTACCGCGGCAAGGGCGACGCCGTCACCCGCACCCGTGGGGCCGGCGTAGGCCTGGCCATCGTTGCCGAGTATGCCGCCGCGATGACCGCCCGCGTGGCCGTCGAAGATGCGCCGAGCGGGGGAGCACGCTTCGTCGTCGCCTTCCCCGTCATCGAGCTGCGTGCTCCGGTCGATTCGGACGCGGACGCGGACGCGGATGCGGACGTCGATGAGGGGAGGATGGATGTCGCGTTCTCGTGACAGCGTGGTGCCGGCCATCGCGGCCGCCGTCGTGGTTGCCGTCGCCATCAGCGTGGTGGTGCTCCTGCGCACGGCCGCGAACCGTGGGGTCGACGCGCTGACCCGCGCGAAGCTGGAACAGGTGCAGACCACGGCCTCAAGTTTCGACGCCCGCGTGGCCGCGCAGCTCACGTCGGCAAGCGGGCTCGGAACCGCGTCCTGGCAGCTGACGCCCGACAGCACCAGTGACAACCGGATCCTCAAGAGCTACGCCGTTGACCCAGCGGCGCAGTCCGGCTTCTTCCTGGTCAACGCGCAGGGCTCGGTTACTGCGGGAGTGCTGCTGCGCCCCGGCGTTCTGGGAAGCAGCTACTCGCCCGTCGGCGGGTGGGCGTCGGTGAAGCAGCGGCTGGTCGCGCGCTCCGCGTTCGTCCTGCCTGCGACGAGAACGGGACTCACCACCGAGCTGCCCAAGTACGACTTCGTCGTCGCCATCCGCGGCGCCAACGGTAAGGGTGTGCGCGGCGCCCTGGTGTTCGAGCAAGCCATCAGCGCGACGTCCGCGTTCGAGACCGAGATCGCCAAGCTGGCCGACAACACCGCCTCGAGCGTCGCCTGGTACTTCATCGACAGCCGCGGCACGGTCGTGGCCGACACTCGCCCCAGTGGTCTCGGCCGCCCGGTCGAGAACGACCGTTACCGCACGCTCCCTGAGGGCGTTGCACATGTCGACGGACGGATCGTGGTGTCTGCCGACGTGCCGAGCATCGGCTGGCGGATCGTGTTCCGCGAGGACAGCGGGCAGTTCGAGAAGGCGCTGTCCGGTCCGTTGCAGCAGGTCGGGCTGATCCTGGTGCTGTTGCTGCTCGGTGTCGGGCTGCTGCTGTTCACGATCCTGATGCGCCGCCTGCGCGATGCCCGCGAGCAGCAGAAGCGGCTGCGGGCCCTGAACCGCTCGCAGGCCGAGTTCGTGTCCGTCGTCTCGCACGAGTTGCGCACGCCGGTCGCCGGCATCCTCGGGTTCCTCCAGACGACCGTCGACCACTGGCCGGCGCTCAGCGACAGCGACCGTCTCGAAACTGTGCAGCGCGCCGTCGCCAACGCGCGGCGGCTGCAGGCCATGGCCCGCGACGTCCTGGACGCCGAGACAATCGGGTCCGGGCGCTTCGGCTACTCCTTCGCACGGATCGAGCTGGGCTCCGAGGTCCGCACTGCGGTCGCCGCGGCCGGTGACGTCGACCCGACCCGCCGGGTCGTGATCACCGGTGCCACCGCGCCGGTATGGGTCGACGCCGACCCCGACCGGCTGCAGCAGGTGCTGGGCAACCTGCTCGAGAACGCCCGCAACAACAGCCCGGCCGGCGAGCCTGTCACCGTGCAGACCGAGGTTCTGGACGCCGGGACGGACGAGCCGGGCCGGGTGCGGGTGTCGGTGATCGATCACGGCCCCGGGGTGGACGCCGACACGCAGGAGCGGATCTTCGAAAAATTCTCCCGCGGCAGCGATGATGCGGTCACCGGAACGGGCCTAGGTCTTTACATAGCCCGTACTGTGGTTGAAGCCCACCATGGGCGGATTTGGTGCGAAAGTGACCCCGGCGTGCGTACTGCGTTCATCGTGGAGCTCCCGATTGCGCAGCACGAGCACGCTCACGAGCCCGTCAGTGTGTAACTAGTTTCTAGCACCACCTAGCGAGAGCGAGACCCCCCAGTGATGGCCCCTACCGCAACGGGCAGCACCGTCCTGATCGTCGACGACGAGCCGGACATGCGCTTCCTGGCCGGCGCCGTGTTCGAAGGTTCCGAGATCGTCGTGGCCGGCGAAGCGGTCGACGGGCCTGACGCGCTGCGCGTCATCAGCCAGCTCGACCCGCCGCCGATACCTACCGTGATCCTGCTCGACAACCAGATGCCCGGTATGACGGGTCTCGAGGTCGCCGCCCGCATCCTGGCCGACCACCCCCACCAGGTGATCGTCCTGTTCAGCGCCTACCTCGACGAGAGCGTCGTGGCGCAAGCCAATCGAATCGGTATTGCGGCGTGCGTGTCGAAGAACGAGGCCATGCGCCTGCCCGAGATCATCACCGAGCTGCTGAACGAGCGCAGCTGACCGTCTCCCGGCGCGGGTCTAGGGCGCCAATGCGTCGAGGTCCAGAATTATCGGGACGGGACTGCTCAGCGCGATCCGGCCGGTCGCGGCCTGCGCCACCGGCTCGTAACGGCCGTCGGTGAGCGCGAACGCATCCAGCGCCACCGGCCCGTCGAGGTCGAGGATCCAATAGTTTGGAATTCCCGCGTCGGCATAGTCGGCCAGCTTCATGATGCGGTCGATCCGTCGTGACCCGGGCGAGATGATCTCGACCGCCAACAGGACGTCTCGGGCCGACAGCCGCTTGGGGTGGCCGGCTACCGTGGTCGCCGACACCACCACCACGTCCGGCTGGCGCACGGTTGGCGGGAAGCTCGAGCTGAGCACAACGTCGATGTCGCACACCGTGACGGCAGGGTGGCCGGTCAGCGCAGACTCCAACTGCTGCGCAACCACGAACATCGCTCTCTGGTGCCGCACAGAGGGTGTCGGGCTCATCTGCAGCACCCCCTCGACCAGTTCGGCCCAGCGGTAGGCGTCATCGTCGCCGAGCGCGTCCCACTGCTCGAGCGTGAGCAGGTCGCCGGACCACGTCAGCGAACTCATGGCGTCACCCCCGTCGGTCATCGGAAGTATGCCGCAGCAGGTCGCGTCCAGCGGGGCTTTTCCACAGCCTCAGGCGTCGACGGTCCAGGTGTCGGCGCCGGCGATGAGCTGCTGCAAAGCGGCGGCGTCGCCCGGCGCCTTCGCGGCAGCGACGTCGAGCTGGTCGGCCATCATGGTGTCGTAGACGGGCCGAGCGACGTCGCGGAAGACGCCCATCGGCGCGTAGGCGCCACCGTCGGGAGCGGCGAGCGTGCCCGAAGAAAGCCGGGACAGGGCGAAGGCGTAGGACGGGTCGTCGCGGTGCGCGTCGTGAATGACGACGCGCGGGTCGCCCTCGGCCACGCCGTCCACCACGGACAGCGCGCCGTACTCGTCGCGAACCACGGCCTTCGATCCGTCGGCGCCGAAACGCAGCGGCTGGCCGTGCTCCATGCGGATCGTCCAGTCGTCGCGGGTCTCGGAGTCCTTGAGGACGTCGAACGCACCGTCGTTGAAGATGTTGCAGTTCTGGTAGATCTCGACGAGCGCGGTGCCCTGGTGATCGGCCGCAGCGCGCAGCACGCCCTGCAGATGCTTGCGGTCCGAGTCCAACGTCCGCCCCACGAACGTGGCCTCGGCGCCCAACGCGACCGAGACCGGGTTGAACGGCGCGTCGATCGAGCCCATCGGCGAGGATTTCGTGATCTTGCCGAGTTCGGACGCAGGGGAGTACTGACCCTTGGTCAGGCCGTAGATGCGGTTGTTGAACAGCAGGATCTTGAGGTTGACGTTGCGGCGCAGCGCATGGATCAGGTGGTTCCCGCCGATCGACAAAGCGTCGCCGTCACCGGTGACCACCCAGACCGACAGCTCCGGCCGCGAGGTTGACAGGCCGGTGGCGATCGCCGGAGCCCGGCCGTGGATGGAGTGCATGCCGTAGGTGTTCATGTAGTACGGGAACCGGCTTGAGCAGCCGATCCCGGAGATGAACACGATGTCTTCCTTGGGCACGCCGAGCTCGGGCATGAAACCCTGCACCGCGGCCAGGATCGCGTAGTCGCCGCAGCCGGGGCACCAGCGGACTTCCTGGTCGGTCTTGAAATCCTTGGCCTTCAGACCCAGGTCCGGGGTAGCCATCTCATGCTCCTATCGCGGCGAGCAGCATCTCGGCCAGCTCGTCGGCTTTGAACGGCATGCCGCGCACCTGCGTCACCGAGAGTGCGTCGACGAGGTACTTCGCTCGAATCAGGGTGGCGAGCTGGCCCAGGTTCATCTCGGGGATGACGACCTTGTCGTAGCGGGCCAGGATGTCGCCGAGATCGTCCGGGAACGGGTTCAGGTGCCGCAGGTGGGCCTGCGCGATCGACGCCCCGGCGGCCCGGACCTGCCGGCACGCCGCCCCGATCGGTCCGTACGTCGAACCCCACCCGAGCACGAGCACTCGTGCGTCGTGGGACGGGTCCTCGACCTGCATGGGCGGCAGCGAGCGGGCGATGCCGTCGACCTTGGCCTGCCGGGTGCGAACCATGAAGTCATGGTTGTCGGCGTCGTAGGAGATGTTGCCGGTGCGGTCGGCCTTCTCGATCCCACCGATGCGATGCTCCAGACCCGGCGTGCCGGGCACCGCCCACGGGCGGGCCAGCGTCTCCGGGTCGCGTAGGTAGGGCAGGTACTCGCCCGCCCCGCCGTTGGCGGTCGGCTCACCGTTGAGCTCGGTCTGGAAGTCCACGTGCAGGTCGGGCAACGCATCGACGGACGGGACGGTCCACGGCTCGGAACCGTTGGCCAGATACCCGTCGGACAGCAGGAACACCGGCGTGCGGTAGGTCAGCGCGATCCGGGCCGCCTCGAGCGCGGCGTCGAAGCAGTCACCCGGTGACTGCGGGGCCACGATCGGCACCGGCGCCTCACCGTTGCGTCCGAACATCGCCTGCAGCAGGTCGGATTGCTCGGTCTTGGTCGGCAGGCCGGTCGACGGGCCACCACGCTGCACGTCGATGATCACCAACGGCAACTCCAGCGACACCGCCAACCCGATGGTCTCGCCCTTGAGCGCGATTCCCGGACCCGAGGACGTGGTGACGCCCAGCGCCCCTCCGAAGGACGCCCCGAGCGCGGCGCCGATGCCGGCGATCTCGTCCTCGGCCTGGAACGTCCGCACGCCGAAGCGCTTGTGCTTGGACAGCTCGTGCAGGATGTCGCTAGCGGGCGTGATCGGGTACGCGCCCAGGAACACCGGCAGCCCCGAGCGCTGACCGGCGGCGACCAGGCCGTAGGCCAGGGCGAGGTTGCCGGGGATGTTGCGGTACGTGCCCGGGGCGACGGTGGCCGGCTTGACCTCGTAGGAGACGCCGAACGCCTCGGTCGTCTCCCCGAAGTGGTAACCGGCCTTGAACGCGGCGATGTTGGCGTCGGCGATGTCGGGCTTGTTCGCGAACTTCGTCCGCACGAACTCCAACGTCCCCTCGACCGGACGCGAGTACATCCACGACAACAGGCCCAGCGCGAACATGTTCTTGCTTCGGCCGGCGTCCTTTCGGGACAGCTCAGTGCCCTCAAGGGCATCCAGCGTCAGCTGGGTGAGGTCGACCGCGTGCACCTGGAACCCGTCCAGCGACCCGTCCTCGAGAGGATTGGACGACCAACCCACCCGGGCCAGCGCGCGGGTGGTGAAGTCGCGGGTGTCCACGATCAGGGTCCCGCCCTTGCCCATGTCGGCCAGGTTCGCCTTCAACGCCGCCGGGTTCATAGCGACAAGAACGTCTGGTCGGTCGCCCGGGGTCAGGATGTCGTGATCAGCGAAGTGCACCTGGAAGGACGAGACACCGGCAAGCGTGCCCTGTGGTGCGCGGATCTCAGCCGGGAAGTTGGGGAAGGTAGCGAGGTCGTTGCCGAAGACCGCCGTCTCCTGGGTGAACCGGTCACCCGTCAGCTGCATGCCATCCCCGGAGTCGCCGGCGATCCGGATCACGACCTGATCGAGCTGTTCGACGTTCTTCGCCATGCGCTGCACTGCCTCCGTGCGTCGAGTTCGCGATGTCGCGGCACCTGCTGGAAAACACGCTGGCAACATCTAGCATCGCAACCTCGACAGTCTACGTACAGGAACGTCGGGTTGCGCCGTGTGGCGTGTCACTGCCATCGCTGTCTGAGCCGGTGTCCGTTTGGTCCGCGTCGTGATCGAACCGCAGGTACCGGGTACACCGTGGTTCAGTCAGCGAGATCAACGTCCCGAGCCTCAGGAGTCCGTCATGGCCGATATGGTGCTTCCGGCATTCGAGATGGACTGCCGTGACTGGTTGGTGGTCAGCCCCAGCGAGGCGGGCATGCCCGAGGAGGCCGAGGGCGCCCCATTGCTCGCGGTACTCAGCACCATGGTCGTGGAGGAAGACATTCGCGAGGCCACCGGTGCGCTCACCGTCGGCATCATCGAAGACAAGGACGACCTCGACACCCGGGCCGTCGCGCCGGGTTCGACCGCGCGCGAACTGCTCGACTTCGACCCGCAGCCGGGTACGCGGCGCTACGTCATGCCCGCGCCGGGCGAGCAGCGGTTAGCACTGCTGGCCGAATTCGTGGTTGAGGACGACCTCGCGGCCGAGCTGGATCAGCGCGTCGAACGGCTGATGGCCTCGTTCCGCTGGCAGGAGAACGTCGCCTGACCTGCTCAGGTCGCCTCGATCAGCAGCCCCTTGTCGACGTCGAACACGAACGCGCGCACGTTGTCGCGGTGCGGCAGCCAGCCACAGCCGCGGACGATGTCCAGCGAGCGGCGGGCCTGATCGTGCACGTCGGTGAAGCCGGGCGTGTTCCACGGCGGGCGCTGATCGGTCTCGATCGTCAGCTCTGAGCGGAACGCCTCGTCGTCGAAGCCGTTCATCCCGCAATTGGTGTGATGGATGACCGCGACCTCTCGGGTGCCGAGGGCGCGTTGGCTGATGGCCAACGAACGCAGCATGTCATCGGTGGGCAGGCCACCGGCGTTGCGCAGCAGGTGCGCGTCGCCGATCTCCAGGCCGAGCGCTTCGAACAAGTCCAATCTCGAGTCCATGCAGCTGACAACCGCGAGCTTCAGCTTCGGGTGGAGCGGGCGGGGCCCTGGAAAGACCTGAACGTAACGCTGGTTGTTGGCTACGAGTTGGTCGATGGCGCTCATGCCTCGGAACCCTAACGGGCCCGTTGGACGTTCCATCCACATGCACCGAGTACAGAACGGGCTGAAAACCGCCCTGCTGTTCGGGTTACTCGGCGCCCTGCTCGTCGTCGTGGGCGGAGTGCTCGCCGGCAGCCAGGGGCTGATCATCGGACTGGTCCTCGCCCTGGCCGTCAACGCCTACAGCTACTTCAACTCCGACAAGATTGCGCTGCGCTCGATGGGGGCGCGCCCGGTCAGCGAGGTCGAGCAGCCGGCGATGTATCGCATCGTCAGTGAACTGGCCAACTCCGCCCACCAGCCGATGCCGCGCCTGTACGTCTCACCGACTGCCCAACCGAACGCCTTCGCCACCGGACGCAACCCACGGCACGCGGCGGTATGTGCCACCGCCGGGATCCTGCAGATCCTGACCGAACGCGAGCTGAGGGCGGTGCTGGGCCACGAGCTCAGCCACGTCTACAACCGCGACATCCTGATCTCGTCCGTGGCCGGCTCCTTCGCGGCAGGCATCACGATGCTCGCCAACTTCGCCATCTTCTTCGGCGGGGGCGACCGCGACCGCAACCCGTTCGCCGAGCTGCTGATGATCTTCCTCGGCCCGCTGGCGGCGTCGATCATCCAACTGTCGATCTCCCGCTCACGGGAGTATCAGGCCGATCAGTCCGGGGCGGAGCTGTCCAACGACCCGCTGGCGCTGGCCTCGGCGTTGCGCAAGCTCGAGGTGGGGACGGCGGCCGTGCCGCTGATGAAGACCCCACGGCTGCAGACGGCGTCGCACATGATGATCGCCAACCCGTTCGGCAACCTGCGCTCGGTGTTCTCCACCCACCCGCCGATGGACAAGCGCATCGCACGGCTCGAGGAGATGGCCCGTTCGGACCCGCGCTACCTGCGCTGAGCCGCTACCGACGTGCGGTGAGCGAGGCCAAGCGGGGGAGCAGGACGGTGGCGGTCAGACGTCGGCGGCGGTGCTGGACGGTGGGGAAGTGGGGCGGCATGGTGGTCAAGCTGAACGACCGGGGAATGTCGTCGCGCCACTCGGGGGAAGTTCGCGTCGAGTACATGAGTGAAGAGTGACACGGCTCGGGACCTAAGTCACTACCTAACACAGAATTGACATGAAATTGCCAGCGTGAAGTAGCCGGATCCGGACGAAGCGATCTGCTGGCCCGGGTCGCGACCGCCGACAACCGGATGGTCGGCCTCCGTAGGGTGACGAACGTGGACGACGAGCGGCAGGGCCTGGTCTACGGCGCGTCGGCCTACCTGCTGTGGGGGATCTTCCCGCTCTACTTCCCGCTGCTGAAGCCGGCGGGGACGATCGAGATCCTGGCCATGCGGATGGCGTGGTCGTTGATCGTAATGCTTGTCGTGCTCCGGGTTGGCGGGCACAGCACCGGCGTCCGGCAGATCCTGCACAACCGCCGTCAGCTCGTGCTGCTGGCCCTGGCCGCCGGGCTCGTCACCTGCAACTGGGGCACTTACGTCTACGGGGTCAACTCCGGTCACGTCGTCGAGACCAGCCTCGGGTACTTCATCAACCCGCTGATCACGATCCTGCTGGCCGTGATCTTCCTGCGTGAACGGCTGCGACGGGCGCAGTGGGTCGCCGTCGCGATCGGGGTCGTGGCCGTCGGCATCATCACCGTCGACTACGGGCACCTGCCGTGGATCGCGCTCGTCCTTGCGTTCTCCTTCGGCCTCTACGGCTTCTGCAAGAAGCAGGCCAACGCCGGCGCAGTCGAGTCGATGGCGGTCGAGACGGGCGTACAGATCGTCCCGGCCCTGATCGCGATCGCGGCGATCGCTGCTAACGGCAACCTCGTGTTCGGCACCCGCACCCCGACGTCGTTCCTGCTGGCCGGGCTCGGGCTGATCACCGTGGTCCCGCTGCTCTTCTTCGCGGCCGGGACCCGCCGCCTGCCGCTGTCGGTGATCGGCCTGCTGCAGTACCTGGCTCCGGTGCTGCAGTTCGCGGTCGGCGTCGGCATCCGGCACGAGGACGTCCCGGGCACCGAGCTGGTCGGGTTCTGCCTGGTCTGGGTTGCCCTCATCGTGCTCAGCGTCGACGGCGTCCGCCATCAGCGTGCCGGGCGCCGGCCCGAGCAGTCTGCCGACTCCGTCGCCGCCTAACCCCCTTCGGTGATCAACAGCGCTGAAACGTCGTCTCACGACGTTTCAGCGCTGTTGATCACCAAGAAAGAGGGTGCGCGCGCCGCGATGGTTCAGCGGTAGTTGGCGAACTGCACCGGGAAGTCGAGGTCGGCGCCCTTGAGCAGTGCCTGGACGTCCTGCAGCGCGTCCTTCTTCTTGGCCGACACCCGCACCTGGTCGTCCTGGATCGCCGCCTGCACGCCCTTCGGACCCTCGTCCTTGATGAGCTTGACGATCTTTCGGGCGTTGTCCTTGTCGATGCCCTGGCGCAGGGTGCCGGTGATCGCATAGCCCTTGCCGGACGTGTGCGGGTCGCCGGCGTCGAAGGCTTTCATCGAGATCGAGCGCTTGACCAGCTTCTCTTTGAACACCTCGAGGGCGGCCCTGACGCGGTCCTCGGTGTCGGCCTTGATCGTCACGCCCAGCTCGCCGGCCCACTCGATCGAGGCGTTGATATTGCGGAAGTCGAAGCGCTGCGTGAGCTCCTTGGCGGTCTGGTTCAGGGCGTTGTCGACCTCCTGGCGGTCGATCTTGCTGACGACGTCGAACGACGGATCGGCCATGCTGCACTACCTCCAACGGGCGAGCGGTACCTGCACCAAGGTAGTACCGCGGCTCGGGTAGTCTCTTCTGCGCACGACCAAAGGCGGGTTGCCCGAGTGGTCAAAGGGAGCGGTCTGTAAAACCGCCGGCTCAGCCTACGTTGGTTCAAACCCAACACCCGCCACCGGACGACGAGCCCCCGGCATCAGCCCGGCGGGCTCGTTGTCATCTGCGGCCCCGAGTTGTTCGAGGAAGGGGTCAGGCGGCGGAGGCCGCGCAGACGGTATTGCGGCCGCGGTCCTTGGCCCGGTACATCGCCGTGTCGGCGTCGTCGATGAGTTGCTCGAGGGTGCCCAGCTCCGGAGCAAGTGCTGCCACGCCGAACGAGCCGGTGACGGCTGCCCCGCCCGTCGTGCCGGCGATGCGATCGCGCAGGCGATGCGCGATCTCGACGGCCCGCTCCTCCCCGACGCCAGGCAGGAAGATCACGAACTCCTCGCCGCCGTAGCGCCCGACGCAGTCCTGCGCCCGGACCTCTTCGGCGAGGATCGCGCCGATCGCGGCCAGTGCGCGGTCGCCCTCGGCGTGCCCGTAGGTGTCATTCAGCTGTTTGAAGTGGTCGAGGTCGAGCAACACCAAGGCGGCCGGTCGGCCCGCGTCTTGGCACCGGGTGAGCGAGCCGTTTGCCTGTTCGCTCCACGCCCGGTAGGTGAGGAGCCCGGTCTTGGCGTCGGTCGAGGCCATCGCGCGCAGTTCGCCGACGAGGGTGCTGCGGTGCAGCAGAGCTGCGAACAGCAGCACGACAGGGGCCAGCAGCGGAGTGTGCTCCAGCAATGCCGCCGCGACCACGGCCAGCAGCAGCTTGGCCGACTCGTAGGAGACCTCGCTGCGAGCCGGTAGCAGCTCGCGCACCGTTGGCGGGCGCAGGGCGAGGTACATCCCGACGAGCAGGACCGTCAGGTTGACGCCGCTGTAGATCAGCGCTCCGACCACCATCGCCAGCAGATCGACAACGTCAACGTGTTCGAGGCCGCCACCGAGAGCGTGGAAGGTGTACGAGGACGCGAGGGTGGCGAGCAGCACGGTCGTGCCCGTCCAGACCCATCGGTGTGCAGGTGCTGTGGAGTAGCGCTTGTTACGTATCCCGATGTGGGCATACATGAGCAGGCACTGGACAAGTGCGGCCCATGTCGGCAGGAGGAGCACTCCGGCAAACAGCAGGATGGAACTCTGCCCGATCCAGGCGCCGCGCTCGGTGTGCAGCCACACCCACATCCGCTCGACGCGATCGGTGACCTCGGCGTAGATGACGGACAGCACGACGAGCAGGCCCAGCCGGGCCCAGGCAGCGAGGTCGCCCGAGGTGTGGCCGACCACGACGACGGACGCGAGCAGCGTTACCGCTTCGACTGCAAGCAGGAAGGCGATGCCGGCGGGCCGTAGCGTCCAGATCACCCAGCGTGTGCCGAAACGCAGCGTGCGCAGCGGTTCACGAGGAGTGAACTGGCCAGCGGGAATCATGAAGCTACTTGCCCCCCAAAGCCATCTGTGCCACCGAGCCCCTCTTCCTGAGGCCCGGCCTGTCGCAAAACGCTACCGGAAGGAGCCTCCATGCGGAACTGGAGTTGGTGATAAATGCAGCTGAATCGCAGCGATTCAGCTGCATTCCCAACGGAAAGCTCAGTGGATTCGGCGAAACTCAGTGGAATGCGGAGTGAGGTGGCAGTGATGCAGAACTGGAGCTGGTAGCTGTGACGGCCTGACGTGCACAGTGCGCGTTCGGGTCATAGACCGATTTTACCTACGACTGGCTGATTGCGTGCGCAACGGGCTTGCCGGTGCTGTGTTGCGCGTTTGCACAGGCCAGGCATACTGAGCTGGTCAGGCCGCCGACCCCCCCGTTCGGCGGCCTGACTCATGTCCGCAGGCTGCCGCTTGGCCCGATTCCGGGTGTCGGGAGCGGGTGGGTGCGTCGTGTAGATTGACCCGCTGGCGCCACGAGCTGTTGCGAGTGGGCGTCGCACGTGCTCGAAGGCCCCCTTAGCTCAGTCGGCAGAGCGTCTCCATGGTAAGGAGAAGGTCTACGGTTCGATTCCGTAAGGGGGCTCGGCGTAGGCCCCGGGAATGCCCGGGCAGACGTGCAAGTTCCAGGGCGGGGTAGCTCAGGCTGGTAGAGCAAACGGCTCATAATCGTTGTGTCGCGGGTTCAAGTCCCGCCCTCGCTACACCTCACGTAATGCACCACTGACTGGAAGGGCTCCGACCGTGGCAGCCACCGACGTTCGTCCGAAGATCACCCTGGCGTGCCAGGTGTGCAAGCACCGCAACTACATCACCGTCAAGAACCGTCGTAACGACCCTGACCGGCTGGCGATGAACAAGTTTTGCCCGAACTGCACCAAGCACACCGAGCACCGCGAGACGCGCTGACCGCGCTCCGTCTGACCGACGCAGGCCCCGCCCATTCACGGCGGGGCCTGTTCTGTCTTGTCGCGTTACATGATGTGACGGTTAGAACGCGTCTAGACTCGGACCTGTCACACATATCCGACGAAGCTTCGCAGCCGGTGCGAAATGCTCGTCGGAAAGGAGCCGTGTCATGACGAGGAACTCCCTCACTTCCCCCACCCGCGAGCTGACGCCCACCGACGGTCGCCGTCTGCGCTGGACGCAGCACCGCGCCGAACGGCGAGCAGCGTTCGTCGACGCCGGCGTTCGCGCCATCGACCTGTATGGCGCCGTTGCCTCAGCCGAACAGATCGCAGAAGAAGCCGGCGTCAGCCGGACTGTGCTCTATCGCTACTTCCGCGACCGCGACGACCTACGCCAGGCCATCGCCGAGAACGCAGTACAGCAGGTGCTCGACGGGGTCATGCCGAAGCTGCAGCTGACGCCCCAGAGCACCCCGCACGAGATCATCCACGCCGCAATCAGCGTTATTGTGCGCTGGCTCGACGAGCACCCGAACCTGTACTACTTCCTGCGCAATCGCACCGACGCCTCGTCGCTCGAGTCCGTCGAAAAAACATTGGCCGATACGGTCGCTGCCCTGCTCAAGCTCGTGATGGTCTACTTCGGCATGTCCAGCGGCGTCGCCGAACCCCATGCCCACGGCATCGTCGGCTTCGTCGAGGCCAGCGGCGGTTGGTGGCTCCAGCACCGCACGATGTCGCGTGAGGCGTTCACCGAGATCGTCAGCACCGGGGTCTGGCACATGCTCGAAGGCTCCGCGCGCGACGCAGGCATCCAGCTCGGCTACGACGAGGCGCTGCCGGTCGGCGCGCCGACCCTCGGGACCGTGGAGGTCTGAAATGTCTGACGCACCCGCTGGCGAGGACGGCTATCGCGGGCCGGGCGAGTTGATCACGCAGGACGGCGTGATCGCCGTCGAGCTCACGCTCGGCGGCCACTTCGATCCGATCAGCGGTCACTACAGCTGGTACGGCCGGGTAGCCGCGTCGCCCGAGGTCGCGGCGCTGCTGGCTGGGGGAGTCCGGGAGGTCGTGTTGCGCACCCCGCACGCGAGCGTCCGGACCAGGCTGTCGGACGTCGACCCGTGGGGACGTCCCCGGGTCGAGGGCAACGGCCCGACGCCGTTCGCCGTGCTCGACCGGGTTTCCGCCGACGAGAGCTAGCCCGCTGCGTAATCTCGATCCATGCCTGTCGATCAGTCCTTCGTCGGACGCACGTACCCACCGAGTGAGCCCTACCGGGTCAATCGCGAAAAGATCCGCGAGTTCGCCGATGCGATCAACGATCCGAACCCCGCCTACCGCTCGGTCGACGCGGCCCGCGCGCTCGGCCACGCCGACATCGTCGCGCCGCCGACGTTCCCGATCGTGCTGACGATGAATGCAGGCAACGCGTTCCTGTTCGACCCGGCGGCCGGGGTCGACTTCAGCCGGGTGGTGCACGGCGACCAGCGCTTCGTGCACGAGCGGCCGCTGGTGGCCGGCGACAAGATCACCGCGGCGCTGACGATCGACGGCATCCGGGTCGCCGGCGGCAACGAGATCATCGCCAACCACACCGAGGTGCGCACCGTCGACGGCGAACTGGTCAGCACCGCTTACGCCACGATCGTCGTGCGGGGGCCGGGGGCATGACCGAGCTTGCGAGGTCATCAATGTGGCCAGCACGCAGTCAGCGACCGACGGAGGAGGGAGCATGACCGCTGTGTCCGGGGTCGCCCGCGGAGATGTCCTGCCGGCGCGGGATTTTCCGATCCACCGCGCCGACCTCGTCCGCTACGCGGGCGCGTCGGGGGATTTCAACATCATCCACTGGAACGAGCGCGTTGCGACCTCGGTGGGGTTGCCGAACGTTATCGCGCACGGGATGTTCACCATGGCCACTGCGGCGCGGGTCGTCACGGACTGGACCGGCGACCCGGGCAGCGTCGTCGAGTACGGCGTGCGCTTCACCCGCCCTGTCGCCGTCCCGGACCCCGACGGCGCCGTGCTGCACGTCGAGGCCACGGTGCGCGAGGTCCGCGAGGACGGCCTGGTCGAGGTCGACCTGACGGCCTCCGTCGACGGGCAAACCGTCATGGCCAAGGCCCGTGTCGTCACCCGGCCGCCCGTCGTCGCGAACGGAGCCGCATGAAGATCGAGCGCACGATGACCTACGACATCCCACCCGACGAGGCCGTCGCCATGTCGTGCGACCCGGCTTTTCAGGAGCGCAAGTGCCAGGACGCCGGCGCGCTCAGCTGGTCGGTGCGGGTGACGCCGCTCGACGACGGCTCCACCGAGATCAGCACGCGCCGCAAGCTGCCCACCGTGGGCTTCCCGTCGCTGCTGCGAAAGCTGCTGCCCGAGGGCATGACGTCCACCGAACTCATCACCTGGGCGCCGGCGGAGGATTCCGTCGGCGCGCGGTCGGCCACGTTGGCCGTCGACTTCCACGGTGCGCCGACCTCGCTGAAGGGGCGGATCGACGTCGTGCCCACCGCCACGGGCGGCTCGAGTATTCGGATCACCGCGGACTTCAAGGCCTCGGTGCCGCTGGTCGGCGGCAAGGTCGAGAAGCTCGCCTCGCCGATCATCGTCGACATCATCGACTCCGAGCAGAGAACTGGCGCCGCGTGGTCGGCCGAGGCGGCCTGAGACGAGCCGTCGCGCTCGGCGCGGCGATCGTCGCGCTCGGCGGCCTGAGCGCGTGCACGTCGACGACTGACGGGCAGGGTGCGGTCGGGTCGGCATCTGTTTCGGCCTCGCCTGCGCCTCGGGCGTCGGCGACGCCCAGTGCGTCGCCGCCGTCGTCGGGCACCACCGCTGCCTGCCCGGCGAGCTACGCCGCACCCGACCCGAACCGGCCGCGGATGAAACTGACCTTCACCGTCTCGACCGACCTGACCACCGTCACCGGTCTCGAGCGGATCGCCTTCACCCCCGACAAGCAGATCACCGAACTCGTCTTCCGGCTGACCGCGAACACCAAGCCGACCGTCCGCCAGGGCAACAAGATCGTCGTCCAGTCGGCAACCGCCGATCACGGCGGCGGCCGGTTCACGCTGTCCGCGGCCAACGCCGACCCCGCCACCCAGGGCGGCCTGCTGCACCTCCCGTTCGCGCGGCCCGTCCCGGCCGGCACGACCGTCAACGCCACGATCGCGTTCACAGTCACCCTCGGCGAGGAGTCCTTCGACCGTTTCGGGCGCACCGACGGTTACGCGTGGTTCGCATCTGCCCAGCCCCTGCTTGCCTGGCAGCGCGGTTACGGCTGGCACGATGAGGACCTCATCGACGTCACGGCCGAGAGCGCCACCAGCGAGGCCATGGACGTCGACCTGACGGTCGTCGCCCCGGGCCGGGACACCGTCATCGCTTCGGGGAACCCGGCCGACCCGCCGCGCTCCACCGGGGCCCGCGCCTGGCGCTCGCACCTGGACTCGGCCCGCGACGTTAGCGTCTCGGTGGGCCCGTTCGCGGTCTCCGACACCGTCGTCGACGGCGTCAAGCTGCGCCTTGGCGCGTACACGACCGGCATCCGCGATTCGCTGGTGCCCGAATTCGCGCGCGCCATCCGGTCGCTGGTGACGCTGCTCGGACCGTTCCCCTTCCCGTCGCTGTCGGTGGCCCGGTTGCCCGCGGGCGGGGGCGGCATCGAGTACCCGAGCTCCATCCTGATGCTCGACGGCTCGCGGCTGGTGGCCGTGCACGAGACGGCGCACCAGTACTTCTACGCAATGGTCGGCGACTCCCAATCCCTGCATCCATGGCTGGACGAGGCGTTCGCCCAGTACACCGAGGAGCGCATCGACAACGATGCGCCGAATGATGGCGCCCTCAACGCCCCGGGGCGGGTGGACAGCTCGGTCGAGTCCTACGGCGCCGACACCGAGCGCTACTACTTCACCACTTACAACAAGGGTGCCGCCGCCCTGCACGCCGCCGAACAGGCCGCCGGCACGACCCGGTGGGACAAGGCGCTGCGTTGCTACGTCGCCGCCAACGCCTGGCGCATCGTCGTCCCCGCGGACTTCCAGCGGGCGATCAGCGCGTTCCCGTCGGCCGTCGCCGTGCTGCGGCGAGCCGGCGCCCTGCCGTAACCCCCTCCTGCTGATCAACAGCACCGAAACGTCGCGAGGCGACGTTTCGGTGCTGTTGATCAACGCAGGGTGGTGGGGGTGCGGAGGTAGTACGGCGCAGGCGGCCCGGACGGAACGCACATGCCGTTCGGGCTGCAGCGAGCCGCGGGTGGCCATGGCAGCGCGAGCTCTGCGGCCCGACCCGCCAGCCAGTCCGCGACCTCGTCCAGGACGAAGTCGGGACGGTCGCGGATGTCGACCGGCGGGTAGTGAGTGACGGTCAGACCGTAACGACTGAGCGTGTTATGCCGCCGCATCGTGTTGCGCCACTGCGGCTCGTAGAAGTGATGCCGTTGGCTGTCGACCTCGAGGACAGCACGAAGTGAACGCCAGAGCACGTCGGCGGTCGCGACGTGAACACCGCGCTCGTCGATGAGGGGAACGTTGAGCTCGAACTCCGGCAGGCGTGCTGCCGTCATGATCTCGGCGAGAGCAGCTTCGGAGATCGATGCGGCCCCGGCGATGACGTCTTCGAGGGCGCGGCGCAAGAAAGCGCTGTCGTTGCGCGGGCCCGACTCAAGTTCCTCGAGCAGGTCGTCGACTGAACACAAGCCCTGCTGGGCGGCGCTGGTGACAAGCGCTCGGACCGGAGCGAGCGTGCGATAGGTCAACGCCGTGTCAGCGACGGCGCGAGCGATCGGGGCGGCCGACATCGTGCCCAGTTGCGCCATACCGAGGCGCTGGGGCAGGAGCGGTCGGTCTGACGGCCGAATGCGCACGCCGCCGCGGACGCGGTGTCGGCCTGCCGGACACAGGATCAGGACCTCGTCAATCGGTGGACGGGACGAGCCGAGCCCGACGGCGTGCAGTACATCCCAGCCGCTCACTACCGCCCCTGGTCCGGCAAGAGCGCTGCCGGCGCGGATCCAGTCCGCCCGCGATGGCGGGTCCGGCCGGGTCAGGTAGATGCCACGGGTGAGCGTCTGCCAGCGCTGCAATCGAAGCTCCGTGCGCACGACGCCCGGCGTGAAACCCAGGGACGAGGTGTCCGAAGCGCACAGGATGCGCGGCAATGGCAAACCGTTTGGGGCCGTGAGCATGGACCAGATGGTCATCAAATCTGGGACTTCATGCTCCGCCGGTCGACGTCCTGTGGACAACCGGCACCTCGACGGACACCCTCCAACTGATCAACAGCACTGAAACGTCCGCAGAGAACGTTTCAGTGCTGTTGATCAGCGAAGGGGCGCTGGGATCGCACGGCCACTATCGGGTTGGAGTCGTGTGGCGCGGACCCGTAGACTGGCACGTCGGGGTCCGAGGTGGCCTCGCGTCAGCATGCTCGCCGAGCAGCCGGGGCGAGGTGCGCGCGTCCCTGGCCTTCTACGGGCGTGGCTCAATTGGTAGAGCTCCGGTCTCCAAAACCGGCGGTTGCAGGTTCGAGTCCTGCCGCCCGTGCGCAGTTCCAGCAGTGCTCAGCAGTCCCCGACGATGGCCTACCGGTCATCACAACGCAGGAGGTAGCTCGTGACCGCCACGCGCACCGAGTCATCCGCCGCCCGCCCCTCACGCGGCCGCGGCGGCAAGCCGACTCGATTTGTCCGCGAGAGCGTGTCCGAGATGCGCAAGGTCCTCTGGCCGTCGCGCAGTGAGCTCGTCACCTACTCCGCCGTCGTCATCGTCTTCGTCGTGATCATGGTCGCGCTCGTGTCGGGCCTGGACATCGGCTTCACGAAGGTGGTCGTGGCGCTGTTCGGCTAGCCCGGACGCGCCCGCCCCTACGACCAACACGCAGCAGAGAAGAGACATAGTGACCTCCCCGTCCGACGAGACGACTGACACCACCGACGACCGCAGCTCGCTCACGAGTGAGGCGGCCGAATCCGCAGAGTCCGGCCCCGCCGACCTGTCCGCGGCAGCCCGCATGCTCGGCGCCGATGACGACGAGCCGACCGAGAGCGCCGCCGACGACGGTGACGTCGACTTAGACCTCAGCGAACTGCCGCCCAGCACCGATGATCCGGCGCTGGACGACCTGGGCTTGGCGGAGACCGCCGACAGCGTCGACGCCGCGGCGGACGAGGCGGCGCTGGCCAGCGGCCTGGCGACCGACGTCGTCGAGGCGTCCGAGAGCGCCGAAGGCGCCGCCGACACCGACGACACCCCGGTCACCGACGACACTGCAGTCACCGACGACACCGCAGTCACCGAGGACGAGGACGAGGACCCGGTCGAGACCCTGCGCCGCGAACTGTCGACACAATTCGGCGACTGGTACGTCGTGCACTCCTACGCCGGCTACGAGAACAAGGTGAAGACCAACCTCGAGAGCCGCATTCAGAGCCTCGACATGGAGGACTACATCTACCAGGTCGAGGTCCCGACCGAGGACGTCGTCGAGATCAAGAACGGCAAGCGTCAGCAGGTCCAGCGCAAGGTCTTCCCGGGTTACATCCTGGTGCGCATGGACCTCAACGACGAGTCCTGGGGCGCCGTGCGCAACACCCCGGGCGTCACCGGCTTCGTCGGGGCCACGTCGCGCCCGTCGCCGCTGACCTTGGAAGAGGTCCTCAAGATCCTGGCCCCGGCCACCCAGCGCGCCGAGAAGCTGGCCCAGCCCGGCAAGGGCGGCGCGGTCGCGGCCGACAAGCCGGAAATCCAGGTGGACTTCTCGGTCGGCGAGTCGGTCACCGTCATGGACGGCCCGTTCGCCACGCTGCCGGCCACCATCAGCGAGATCGACGCCATGCACCAGAAGCTGCACGTCCTGGTGTCGATCTTCGGACGCGAGACACCCGTCGAGCTGTCCTTCAGTCAAGTGTCGAAGCTCTAGAAGAAAGACAGTCATGCCACCCAAGAAGAAGCTCACCGCGATCATCAAGCTGCAGATCAAGGCGGGCGCCGCCAACCCGGCGCCCCCGGTCGGCCCCGCGCTCGGCCAGCACGGCGTCAACATCATGGAGTTCTGCAAGGCCTACAACGCGGCGACCGAGGCCCAGCGCGGGCAGATCGTGCCCGTCGAGATCTCGGTGTACGAGGACCGCTCGTTCACCTTCGTCACCAAGACCCCGCCCGCCGCGCGTCTGTTGCTCGCCGCAGCCGGTGTCGAGAAGGGCAGCGGCGAGCCGCACACCAAGAAGGTCGCCAAGGTGTCGATGAAGCAGGTCCGTGAGATCGCCGAGTCGAAAATGGAAGACCTCAACGCCAACGACATCGACCAGGCCGCGAAGATCATCGCCGGCACCGCCCGCAGCATGGGCATCACCGTCGAGGGCTGAATTTCAGCCACCCAGAAACCGTGGGAGGACGCACATCGCGTCCGCCTGACCACTGAGCAGAAGGAAGAACCGCAATGACCCAGCGCAGCAAGGCCTACCGCAAGGCCGCCGAGCTCCTCGAAGAGGGCAAGCTTTACTCGCCGCTCGAAGCAGCCAATCTCGCCAAGCAGGCCTCACCCACCAAGTTCGACGGAACCGTAGAAGTTGCCATGCGCCTCGGCGTCGACCCGCGCAAGGCCGACCAGATGGTCCGCGGCACGGTCAGCCTGCCCAACGGCACCGGCAAGACCGCCCGCGTCATCGTGTTCGCCACCGGCGACAAAGCCGCCGAGGCCCTCGCGGCCGGTGCGGACGAGGTCGGCAGCGACGATCTCATTCAGAAGATCACCGACGGATTCCTCGACTTCGACGCCGCGATTGCGACGCCGGACCAGATGGCCAAGGTGGGCCGCATCGCCCGCGTGTTGGGCCCGCGTGGTCTCATGCCCAACCCGAAGACGGGCACGGTGACCCCCGACGTCGCGAAGGCCGTCAACGACATCAAGGGCGGCAAGATCAGCTTCCGGGTCGACAAGCAGGCCAACCTGCACCTGATCATCGGCAAGGCGTCCTTCTCGCCCGAGCAGCTGGTCGAGAACTACGCTGCCGCGCTCGACGAGATCCTGCGCGCCAAGCCGTCGGCGTCGAAGGGCAAGTACCTGAAGAAGGTCACCTTCGCCACCACGATGGGCCCGGGCATCCCGGTCGACGCCAACCGCACCCGCAACCTGCTCGAGACGGCGGACGCCACCGGCGCCTGATGTCTCGCGTACCGGCCGCCGTTCGGCGCCGGGTGCACTTGCTCGGCGGGCCGCTGGCGCACATCGGCGATCGGCTTCCCGCCGGCGCGGACCGTCTGGTGGTGCTGGTCGTCGACGGCACGCGCGTGCCGTTGATGCTCTGGCGGCGCTCGTTCAGGCACGACCGGACGGTCGTCATCCGTCACGACGATGAGCTCGCCGCAACGTCGCTGGCGATCGCCGCGCTGGGTCCCGTCGACGTGCTGGTAGATCTGCTCGCCGGACCCGGCGTCGACCACCGCCGGGTCTGGGAGGCGCTGTTCCTGCACGTGCGACGCGACGGCGCGTACCTCTTGGGTCGCACCGGTCGGGGACACGGCCGTGGCGCCCGGACGCTGCGGGCCTGGTGGCGCAGCGCACCCGAACGCATCGAGACGCCGCTGGCCGGCCCGTCACCCGACCTCGAACTCGCGAACGAGCTGGCTGGCTCCCTGGGTCGCGTCAGCTCCGGGCCGCACGCACTGCTGGTGCAACAGCGGCAACGGCACTGGTGGAAGGTGCGCGAAGCGGCGATCCCCGAACTGCTGCCGCGCCGCGATCGGGACCTGTCGTGGACGGATCTGCAGGTCCTGCCGGCGGGGTCCTTCCGCCCGACCACACCGGTGACGCACCACGGTTCGACCGTTCCGCAGACCTGGCTCGACGAACGGATCGACCACCCGGCGATGCGGGTGCGTCACTACGCCGGCGATCTCGCCTTCGCCGGTCACATGCTCGTGCACACCGAGAACACGATCCTGCCGGACTCCTACAGCTGGCCGTTGGCCGCCGATCCCAACAATCCGTTCGCGGTCTCCGGCGGGCGGGAATTCGCCCGCGTCGCCGACGCCCGCGTCGCCACGGAACGGCTGCCCGGGAACTACTACCTGCTCGATCCCAACTACGACGAGTACGGCCACGTCCTCACCGAGGTGGTCGGCCGGTTGTGGGGCTGGGACGAGGCGAAGGCACGCATCCCGGATCTGAAGGCGTTGTTCTGGGTGCGCGAGGACGGGCCGGACGTCACCGCTCGACCGAAGTTCCGCTTCGCCGAGGCCTACGGGATCGCGGCCCGCGACATTGTGCGGACGGTGCGCCCCGTCCGCGTCGACTCGCTCGTCACCGCCACGCCCATGTGGCACAACCGCTCCCCGTACTACGTCCATCCGCAGCTGCGTGACGTGTGGCGGCGGCTGGCGCACGGTTTCGGCGCCGACACTGCACCCTCGGGCCAGCGCATCTTCATCGGTCGCTCCGGCGATTTCGCCCGGCGCGTCTGCCGTAACGACGCCGACGTGCAGCGCTTCTTCGTCGAGCGCGGGTTCAGGGTCGTCTACCCTGAGCATCTCGACGTCGCGCAGCAGGCAACCCTGTTCGCCGGCGCGCACGTGGTGGCCGGGTACGCCGGTTCGGCGCTGTTCAACGTGCTGTTCGCGCACCACCTGCAAGCCCTGCTGGTGTTGACGCACCACTCCTACACCGCCCGTAACGAACACCTGTTCGGTGCTGGGCTCGGCGTGCCGGTGCACTACTTCTGGTCGCGCGCCGACATCAGCCACCCGGCCGACCGAAAGACATTCGCGGCCGTCGAGTCGCCCTGGGAGTTCGACTTTGCGGCCAACCAGGCGGCGCTGGACGACGTGCTCGCGCGGATCTGAGCGGTTCGGTGCCGCCTGGGCGCCATGTAGACTCGTACGCGATCCACCCGAAGACCGCTGGTTGTCGCGTGCGCACACGTGATCAAAGCTCCGAAGCGTCGGAGCGGCCCGCGCAGGATGGCATCGGTTCGGCTTCTCACGCCGCCCCGTGCGCCCTGCGCCGGGGCGTTTCTGCATTTGGGGCCAACCCGTGCGCAGCACGGAACCGGCTCGATGCATGAGAGAGGAGGCAGCAGATGCCGAGTACCGAGAAATTCAGTGCCGTCGACGAGATCACCGAGCACTTCTCGAGCTCGTCGGCCGCCGTCGTCACCGAGTACCGGGGACTTACCGTCAAGCAGCTCAGCGACCTTCGTCGCTCGCTGGGGCGCGAGACCACCTACGCGGTCGTCAAGAACACCCTGACCAAGCGGGCGGCCGCCGACGCGGGAGTTCCGCTCGACGAGTCGCTGCTCACCGGCCCCACGGCCATCGCGTTCGTCAAGGGCGACGCCGTCGAGGCCGCGAAGGGCCTGCGTGACTTCGCGAAGGCAAACCCGCTGCTGATCATCAAGGGCGGCGTGCTCGACGGCAAGGCGCTCAGTGCCGGCGAGATCAGGCAGATCGCCGACCTCGAGTCCCGCGAGGTCCTGCTCGCCAAGATGGCCGGCGCCCTGAAGGCCCTGCCGTCCCGCGCAGCCGGGCTGTTCCAGGCTCCGCTGTCGCAGATGGCGCGCCTGGCCAAGGCCCTGGAAGACAAGAAGCCAGCCGACGCCGCTCCCGCGGCCGATGGTGGCGATGCTGCTCCCGCAGCTGACGTTGCTCCTGCGGCTGACGCCCCCGTAGCTGCGGTTGACGCCGACGCTGCACCCGAAGCCTCCGCCGAGCCGGCGGAGTAACTGCGCTGCTGGGTCCCACCAGCGCGCACCCACCTCACGCCGGCTCATCCGGCACGACAGAAAGGACGCCATCATGGCGAAGCTCAGCACCGACGAGCTGCTCGAGTCGTTCAAGGAGATGACTCTCCTGGAGCTCAGCGAGTTCGTGAAGCAGTTCGAGACCACCTTCGACGTCACCGCCGCCGTCGCGGCCGCCCCGGCGGCTGCCGGTCCGGCCGGCGCCGCCCCGGCCGAGGCCGAGGCCGAGCAGGACGAGTTCGACGTCATCCTCGAGGCTGCCGGCGACAAGAAGATCCAGGTCATCAAGGAGGTGCGCACGCTCACGAGCCTCGGTCTGAAGGAGGCCAAGGACCTCGTCGACGGCGCGCCGAAGCCGGTCCTGGAGAAGGTCAACAAGGAGGCCGCCGAGAAGGCAGCGGAGGCCCTCAAGGGCGCCGGCGCCACGGTGACCGTCAAGTAATTCAGCAGTACCCGTTCGACGCCGAGGGCGGTCCGCATCTGTGCGGGCCGCCCTTCGCGATGTCCGTGGCCGGCACGCCGCCGACGGGCCGCGATCAGAGCGGCGGCAGGCTCAACCGCTGCAGCAGCGAGGGCGCGGCGGTGACGACGCCCACCGGCCGGCCGCCGCCGAGGACCGGCACGGCGCCCCAGCGGCGGACCGCCGGCCCGTCGTGACCCCAGTACCGCAGCGCAGTGGCGAGTAGCGGACCCAGCGCGCGGGCCGAGCCGTCGTCGACCTTGGCCGCGAACGACCGCCCGTCGGGCAGCGCCGCCGCCCACACGCCCTCGGCTCCGTTCTTGGCCAACAGACCAGGGATCTCGAGGCACAGCTCGGTTACCGGCGTGGCCGTGCCGCTGACCAGCATCGGTTCGGCGCGCATCGCATCGGCAGCCACCCGCTCGGGCGATCCGGCGTCCGCCGTCGACAGCCGGGCGAAGGAGTGCCCCAGCGCCCGCAATGGGATCGTGTGCGCCGGCGCACCGCACCCGTCGACCGACGTCGCCGTGATCGGCGAGCCGCCGAGTCGCTCCACGTGTGACACCACTACTTGCTGCAGTGGGTGGGACGGGTCGAGGTAGGTCGCGGTGTCCCAGCCCGCGGTGACGCAGGTCGCCAGCATTGCCGCGTGCTTGCCCGAGCAGTTGTGGCAGATGGCGGCCGGCCCTCCGCCGTCCCGGATCCACGCCAGCAGCGCCGCCGGCTGCGCGGGCAGGTCCGGCGGGCAGCGCAGCGCGGTCTCGTCCAAACCGGCAGCGGCCAGCGTCGCGCGTGCCCCGGCCACGTGCACCGGCTCGCCGAGGTGGCTCGCTGACGCCAGGGCGATCGTCTGCGTCGACCCGGTGAAACCGGCGGCCAGCATGGCCACCGTCTGCAGGGGCTTGAGGGCCGAGCGCGGGAAGATCGGCACAGTTACGTCGCTGAGCTCGACCTCGACGTCCCCAGAAGCGTCGAGCAGGACGAGCGAACCACGGTGCCGGGACTCGACCACGCCACCCCGGGTGACGTCCAGTAGCTCGCTCGACGCAGGCCCCGGCATCACGCGGTGAGCCGTGCGAACGCTGCCTTCTCGAATTCGCCCGAGGCGACGGCCGCCTCGTAGGCGGGATGCAATGCCGAGGCTGCTGCGTAGCGGGCGGTAAGCCGGGTCAGCCGCGTGCCGGTCAGGTGCCCGACCAGCTCCCCGAGCTCGGCCCAGAGCTGGTAGGCGGAGGCCGCCGCGAGCACGTCGTCGATCTGGGCGTCCGTGAGCAGACCACCAATGGTCTCGAGCCGCGAATTGTCGTCCAGGACGAAGCCGAGCCGCAACAACTGCTCGCCGTCGTAGCGCGCGATGGACACCCGCAGCGCCTCGGGGCTGATGTAGGAGACGAAGGCGCCCATGGCCACCCATTCGCCGCGCCGCGCCAACTCCAGGCCGGTGGTGGCCACCCGTTCCGGCGGGATCGCGGCGACCACCTCCGGCGCTCGGGCCGGGTCCATGACCGCCGAGACGTCGGCCAGGTAGCGGTCGCCGATGCGGGTGACCATGTCGGCCGCCCGCGCGGGCTCGAGCAGTTCCGCTGTGCGCGCGGCGAGCAGCGGCGGCAACGCGGCCTCGGTGAGCTTGGCGGTCACTGCGGCAGGCACCGTCTTCGACAGCGCGGCAACGCGGGTGAAGTGGTGCTTGTCGGCCCGGAACATCGCCTCGCCGATCTGGGCCCGCAGGATGCGCAGGTCGTCGGCCGGCACCGTCGCGAGGACGGTGAGTGCCGACTCGTCGACGTCGAGGGTGTGTGCGAGCTTGCGCAGTTCCGCCTGCACGTCCAACGAGCTCATCCGAGCAAGACCTTTCGGACGATGCCCCGCACCGGGAACGGGACGTGTTTGAGCGTGGCGGTGAACGCCTGCTCAAGACTCTCGGACTGACGGCGGCGGGAGTCCTCGAGCAGGTCGGCCAGGGCGGTGCGGGCCTCGACGGGCAGGCCGAGCACGCTTGCCGGCGGGTTGGCGTCGAGCAGCGTCCGCAGCCGCGCGTTCGGATCGGTGGCCGGTCGTTCGGGCATGCCGGAACTTTATCGGCACGGTCTGTCACACAGCGCACCCACCGTCGACGCCGGGCGACCACCGGGCGGCCACCCGGCTGGGCCCGAGGCACTGAGATCGCGCTGATCTGATCGACAACTTGCGAGAGCGTGTCGTCGGGAAATATGCGAAGCTAGGCCGCCGCTGCGGTTACCAACGAGTAGCTCGCTGGTTACATTGTTTGCGTCACAGTGTGTGCTAGGTCGCAGGTCGTGCCAGATAGCGGCGCGGAGGTTGCCGAAGGAGGACGTCGCAGTGGGTGTCGAGGTCGCGGTCCACGAGCTGACGAAGTCCTTCGGTCGGCAGACGATCTGGGGCGATGTCACGCTCACCCTGCCGCCCGGCGAGGTGTCGGCCCTGCTCGGCCCGTCCGGTACCGGCAAGTCGGTGTTCCTCAAGTCGTTGATCGGCCTGCTCAAGCCCGACAAGGGTTCGATCATCATCCGCGACGTCGACATCGCCCGCTGCAGCGAGTCCAAGCTCTACGAGACCCGCAAGCTGTTCGGTGTGCTGTTCCAGGACGGCGCCCTGTTCGGCTCGATGACCCTGTTCGACAACGTCGCCTTCCCCCTTCGCGAGCACACCAAGAAGAGCGAGAAGGAGGTCAAGTCCATCGTCATGGAGAAGATGGACATGGTCGGCCTGGCGGGAGCCGAGGGCAAGCTGCCTGGTGAGATCTCCGGCGGTATGCGTAAACGCGCCGGCCTGGCCCGCGCCCTGGTCCTGAACCCCGAGATCATCCTCGTCGACGAGCCGGACTCCGGCCTGGACCCGGTGCGCACCACCTACATCAGCCAACTGTTCCTCGACATCAACGCCAACACCGACGCCACGTTCCTCATCGTCACGCACAACATCAACATGGCCCGCACGGTGCCCGACAACCTGGGCATGCTGTTTCGCAAGGAGCTGGTCATGTTCGGCCCCCGCGAGGTTCTGCTGACCAGCGAGGAGCCGGTCATCAAGCAGTTCCTCAACGGCACGATGGACGGCCCGATCGGCATGTCCGAGGAGAAGGACGCCGCGCAGATGGCGGCCGAACGGGCCATGTTCGAGGCCGGGCACAACGCCGGCGGCGACGAGGTCGAGGGCGTGCCGAACCAGCTGCAGTGCTCGCCGGGCATGCCCGAGCGCAAGGCAGTTGCCCGTCGCCGGCAGCGGGTCCGCGACATGATGCACACGCTGCCCGAGCAGGCCCAGGAAGCCATCAAGCGGCTCATGGAGGACGAGGACCGCGACGCCGAGAAGACCCGCGACGCGCTCGCCAAGTCCAACAACGACGCGGGCGGTAGCTCTGATACCGGCTCCGACGACAGCGACCGTTACGCGACGCCTGCGGGCCGAGGCTGATGCCCAGCCTGTCGCCCGTCGCCGGAGTACGTAACGCCGGGAGCCTGTTCGCGCTCTTCCTCGACGTCGGCCGCCTGCTGTTCAAGCGTCCGTTCCAGGTTCGCGAATTCGTCCAGCAGTCGTGGTTCGTTGCGAGCGTGACGATCTTCCCGACGATGCTGGTCTCGATCCCGTTCGGCGCCGTCATCGCTCTCGAACTGGGCACGCTGGCCCGGCAGATCGGTGCACAGTCATTCACCGGTTCGGCGTCCGTGCTGGCCATCATCCGCGAAGCCAGCCCGATCGTCGTGGCGCTGCTGATCGCCGGCGCCGGCGGGTCGGCCATCTGCGCCGACCTCGGCAGCCGCAAGATCCGCGACGAGATCGACGCCATGGAGGTGCTCGGCATCTCGCCGGTGCAACGGCTCGTCGTGCCCCGCGTCCTGGCAACCACGCTGATCGCTGTCGCCCTGAACGGACTGGTCAGTGTCGTCGGCGTGATGGGTGGCTACTTCTTCAACGTGGTGCTGCAGGGGGGCACGCCAGGTGCGTACCTGGCCAGCTTCTCCGCCCTGGCCCAGCTACCCGACCTGTGGACGGGTGAGGTCAAGGCCTTGATCTTCGGGATCATCGCCGGGGTGGTTGCCGCTTACAAGGGCCTCAACGCCGGCGGGGGCCCGAAGGGCGTGGGTGACGCGGTAAACCAGTCCGTGGTCATCACGTTCCTGTTGCTCTTCTTCACCAACTTCGTGATCACGGCCGTGTACTTCCAGGTCGTCCCGGCGAAGGGCACCTGACATGGCCAGTGACGTGTTGGTCTCGGCCAAGAAGCTGGTCAGCGTGCCGCTCGGCATCCTGGACGACTTCGGTGACCAGATGTCGTTCTACGGCAAGGCACTGGCCTGGACGCCACGAACAGTCACCCGCTACAAGAAGGAGACGTTGCGCCTGCTGGCGGAGGTCGTCTTCGGCAGCGGTGCCCTTGCTGTCATCGGTGGCACGGTCGGCGTTATCGCCTTCCTGTGCTTCTTCACCGGCACCGAGGTCGGTCTGCAGGGTTACGCCGCGCTCGACCAGTTGGGTGTCGCGTCGTACTCCGGCTTCATCACCGCATTCTTCAACACCCGCGAGATCGCGCCACTGCAGGCCGGGATCGCGCTGTCGGCGACCGTCGGCTGCGGGTTCACCGCTCAACTAGGCGCCATGCGCATCAGCGAGGAGATTGACGCCCTCGAGGTCATGGCCGTCCCGAGCCTGCCGTTCCTGGTGACCACGCGCATCATCGCCGGCTTCATCGCCGTGATCCCGCTCTACATCATCGGCCTGCTGTCGTCCTACCTGGCGTCGTACGCGATCGTCGTCTACTACTACCAGGACTCGGCCGGCACCTATTCGCACTACTTTCATCTGTTCCTGCCACCCGAGGACGTGATCTGGTCCTTCTTCAAGGTCCTCGTCTTCGCGGTGATCATCATCCTGACGCACTGCTACTTCGGCTACAACGCCTCGGGCGGTCCGGCCGGCGTCGGTGTGGCGGTGGGCCGCGCGGTCCGGCTGGCCATTGTCGCGGTCATCGTCGTGGACTTCTTCCTGTCCTTCGCCATCTGGGGTTCGACCACCAGCGTGCGGATCGCGGGGTAACACGTGCCTGCTGAGTCATTCGCCACCAAGACCAAGCGACGCCTGCTCGGCCTGCTGTTCATCGCCCTCGTGGTCGCGCTGATCTCGCTGTCGATCGCGATCTACAACAAGGCGTTCACGAAGACGGTCGACGTGACGTTGAAGGCCGACCACACCGGCAACCAGTTGATCCTGGATTCCGACGTCAAGGAACGCGGCATCATCGTCGGATCCGTCAAGGCTGTGAAGGCCGACGGCGCCAATGCCAGTGTCACGCTGGCGCTCGAGCCGAGCCGGGTCAAGGACATCCCGAGTAACGTCAAGGCCCAGATCCTGCCCAAGACCCTGTTCGGCGAGCAGTACGTCTCGTTGACGCTGCCGAAGAGTTCGGCGGGCACGGTGGCAGGGGTGCGTCCGATCAAGAACGGTGACGTGATCCCCCAAGACCGTTCGGAGGGCGCACTCGAGGCTCAGGATGTCCTCGGCGACCTGCTGCCCCTGCTGAACGCGGTGCAACCGGCCGAATTGAACAGCACACTGACGGCGCTGGCGACCGCACTCAACGGGCGCGGCGAGGAACTCGGCCGCACGCTGGTCAACCTGAACAAATACCTGACCATCCTCAACCCGCACACCCAGGCCCTGGTCGACGACCTGCAGAAGCTGGGCAAGGTCGCGTTGGAGTACAACGAGGTCGCCCCGGACATCTTCGCCACCTTGCAGAACCTGCAGACGTCGGTGCGCACGGTGGTGCAGAAGCAACAGGGCTTCGACAACCTGCTGACGACCGGAACCAGCACCTCTAACGTCGTGGCCGGCTTCCTGTCCGACAACCGCGAGCGGCTCATCAGCGTCACCGGACAGTCGGCCAAGATGTTCGCGCTGCTCGATGAGTACTCACCGGAATTCACCTGTCTGCTGTCCGGGATCAGCAACCTCGCAGACGGTGCGGGCAAGGCGATCTACAACAGTCAGATCCACCTCGAGATCACCATCGACAACGGGTACAACACGACCAAGTACGTCCCGGGCAACCAGCCGAAGCTTGTGACAGGTTATGGGCCGAACTGTTTCGGCCTGCCGGACAACCCGACACCCGTCGTTGACGGGAAGTTCCAGATCCCGGACAAGTACCGCTGCCTCAACGACGGTGCCCCGCTGACCGAAGGCTGCAGCGGTGCCACGCAGACGTCCGCGGTCACCAACCCCTCCATCGGGTCTGCCGCGGAGTCGGCGATGGTCAACACGCTGATCGCCGGGGCCATCGGCACCACGCCGAACAAGGTGCCCGGTGGTACCACCTTGCTCGCGGCGCCGTTGATGCGCGGGCACGAGGTGGTCGTCAAATGAGGGGATTACTGGCTCCGCTGATCAAACTGACGGTGTTCCTGGTGATCACCGTCATGGTTACCTACGTGCTGGCCGTCACCATCTCGAACCAGTCATTCGGTTCGGTGCACAGCTACAAGGCCAACTTCACTGACGTCACGGGTCTCAACGAGGGCGACGACGTGCGCATCGCCGGGGTGCGCGTCGGCACGGTCGAAAGCATCAAGATCGTGCGTCGCGCCAATGACACGTCGGTGGCACAGGTCGGGTTCACCGTGCAGAAGTCCCGGTCGTTGCCGGTGTCGATCACAGCTGCAATGCGGTACCGCAACCTTGTCGGGCAGCGCTACCTCGACGTCGAACCTGCCGCTGGCGGGTCGGCCAAGCTGCTCAAGCCGGGCAGCACCATCCCGCTGACCCAGACCAGTCCGGCGGTCGATCTGACGGTTCTGTTCCAGGGTTTCCAGCCGCTGGTGCAGGGACTGAACCCGACCCAGGTGAACCAGTTGGCCTACGAGGTCATCCAGACGTTCCAGGGCGAGGGCGGTGCACTGGTCAAGCTGCTCAGCAACCTGGCCACGCTCACCAACGCACTGGCCGACAAGGATCGCGTCATCGGCGAAGTCATCGACAACCTCAGCTCGGTGCTGAAGGCGGTCAGCGCCCGTGACACGGAACTGTCCAACCTCATCGTCCAGCTGAAGAACTTCGTCAGCGGACTGGCCAAGGACCGCACCACGATCGGCAACGCGATCTCCGGTATCAACAATCTGGCGACGTCTACCGCGGGCCTGTTGACCCAGATCCGCGCGCCGCTGCGTTCCGACATCGTCGACCTCACCGGACTGGCCTCGAGCCTGAACAAGAACAGCTCGACTATTCAGTACGTGCTCGACAACCTGGCCCCCACGGTGGGCGGCCTGATCCGGACCGCGCAGTACGGGTCCTGGTTCAACTTCTACCTGTGCTCGGTGTCCGGTGACCTCACGATCGGTTCCGGCGCCACGGGCATCAACATCCCGCTCGCTCCGCTCGTCAGCGGCTTGCAGGGCTCAACGACGGCCGGGAGGTGCAGCTGATGGGTTCCGAAAACCGCGATGACATGGACGGCGAATACACGAAGCCCGTGAAGACGAAGCGCGCGCCGCGCCTCGGCAAGTCCTTCACCTCGCGCAACCCGACACCCATCGGGGCGATCGGGCTCGTGTTCATCCTGGTCCTGCTGGTGGCAGCGTTCAACGCGGCAAGCCTCCCGCTCATCGGCGGTGGCACCAGCTACTCGGCCATGTTCACCACGTCGGCGAACCTCAAGGAGGGCGCCGACGTCCGCATCGCCGGTGTCAAGGTCGGCGAGGTCGATACGGTGGCCATCGACCGGCCGGCCGGCCTCGTCAAGGTCACCTTTCTGGTGAAGGACGGATGGGTCGGCAACGAAAGCTTCGCTCGGATCAAGCTGCGCACCCTGCTCGGCGCCAAGTACGTCGAAATCGACTCGCAGGGCACCAAGCAGCTGAAGGCCGGCTCGACGATCCCCAAATCTCGCACCGAGTCGCCGTTTGACGTGTACCCGGCCTTCACCGCGCTCACGGACACGGTCCAGAAGATCGACACCAACCAGCTGGCCAGTGCCTTCAATACGCTGTCCGCCGACTTCGCCAACACCCCGTCGTCGGTCAAGCCGGTGGTCACCGGTCTGTCGAGGCTGTCGTTGACGATCAGCTCGCGCGACCAGCAGCTGCGAACCCTGCTGTCCCGGACGAATTCCGTCACCACCGTGCTGGCCGACCGGTCAGCGGATCTGCAGACCCTGCTGGCCGACGGCAATCTGCTGCTCGGCGAGCTGAACGCGCGTCGCAACGCGATCCACTCGTTGCTCATCAACACCCAGACGCTGTCCCTCCAGCTCAGCGGACTGGTCAGCGACAACCAGCGCACCCTGGACCCCCTGCTGACCCAGGTGAACAAGGTGCTCAAGCAGCTCAACGACAACCAGGACAGCCTCGACCGGGGCCTGGCTCTGCTCGGGCCGTTCTACCGGGTCTTCAACAACGTCATCGGCAACGGGCGCTGGTTCGACAACTACATCGAGAACCTCAGCGTTGCCGGCGTGCTCGGCCAGATCCTGCCGGTGGGTGAGTGACGTGAAAAAGGTGAGCAAGGGGCTCGGGCGCATCGTCGTTCTCGTCGTGGTGCTGGCCATCGTGGCCACCGGCGCCTACTACGCGTTCTTCAAGGGCTCCGGCGAGAAGAAGGTGTCAGCCAACTTCGACGAGGCCGTCGGCATCTATGTGGGTACACCCGTCAAGATCCTGGGTGTGAACGTCGGAACCGTCGACAGCGTCAAGCCGGGGCCCAGTGGCGTCAAGGTGACGATGTCCTACGACTCCAGCTACCAGTTGCCCGCCAACGTCCAGGGTGTCGAGGTTGCCAACTCGTTGGTCTCGGACCGCTACATCCAGCTGCAGCCCGCCTACAAGAGCGGCGCGGTGATGCGCGACGGCGGCACGATCGCCAACAAGAACACGTCAGGTCCGGCCGAGCTCGATGACATCTACGCCTCGCTGAACCAGCTGTCCGTTGCGCTCGGCCCGAACGGTGCGAACAAGGGCGGCAAGGAGAGCGGGGCCCTGTCAACCCTGCTCAAGGTGTCCGCCGCCAACCTCAAGGGTAACGGCGCCGCGCTGGGTAACAGCATCACGCAGCTGTCCAAGGCTGCCCGCACGCTGTCCTCGAGCCGAGGTGACTTGTTCCAAACGGTGTCCAACCTGCGGACGTTCACCGGTGCGCTGGAGACCAGCGACGGACAGGTTCGCCTGTTCAACACCCAGCTGGCGCAGGTTGCCGGCGACCTGGCCGGCGAACGCACCGATCTCGGCGCGGCTCTCCGCGACCTCGGGTTGGCGCTCAACAACGTGGACACTTTCGTGAAGAACAATGCGAGCAAGCTGCACACATCGATCACGTCACTGAAGCAGCTGACCGGAATTCTGGTCGCCGAGAAGGGCTCGCTGGAGGAGACACTGGCCATCGCCCCGGTCGCGCTGGCGAACATCACCCACGCGTACTCGCCCACGGTTGGCGGGATCGCGACGCGCAGCAACCTGTCGTCACTGACCAACCCGGTTCAGCTGTGCAAGCTGTTGAACACGAGCATCGTTGACAAACTCCTACCGATCTCGGCGGTCACGAACGTCGTGAAGGGGCTGGGCAAGGTATGTACCGCTGCCCTGTCCGGCCAGGGCCTCGACCTCAGCACCCTGTTAGGGGTGTTCGGCGGCACGCTGCCGCTGCCGGCGGGACTTGGCGGGGTTATCGGCACCGGCACCACGGGCGGTATCGGTGGCGGCGGGTTGAGCATCCTCACCGGCGGGTTGACGGGCGGGTCCGGGTCATGATGCGAGTCCACCGGTCGCGCTCGGGCGTTCTTGCGCTGCTGGCCGTAGCCAGTCTCGTGCTGTCCGGCTGTGGCTTCCAGGGGCTTTACTCCGCCTCGCTGCCAGGAGGCGCCGACCTCGGCGACCACCCGATCACAATCGTGGCGCACTTCGACGACGTCCTCGACCTCGTGCCGCAGTCGGCGGTGAAGGTGAACGACATCGCCGAAGGCAAGGTCACCAAGATCTCGCTGGACGGGTGGAAGGCGAAGGTCACCATGCAGGTGAACTCCCGCGTCTCCCTACCGGCGAATGCCCGGGCCGAGGTCAACCAGACCTCCTTGCTCGGTGAGAAGTACGTGGCCCTCGAGCAGCCACTGGGCGCACCGTCGACCAGCAAACTTAAAAGCGGTGCCGACATCCCGCTGTCCAGGACGCGGTCGGCTCCCGAGGTCGAGCAGGTGCTCGGTGCGCTGTCGTTGCTGCTGAACCAGGGCGGCGTGGAACAGATCCAGGTCATCGCCCGCGAGCTCAACACCGCGCTCAAGGGCAACGAGAGCGCCATCAGGAGCCTGATCGGGCAGCTGAACACGTTTGTCGGCACGCTGAACGGGCAACGCGACAAGATCACCACCGCACTCGATGACGTGAATACGCTGGCTGCCACGTTGAACAGGCAGCAAACTGTCCTCACCGATGCGCTCGACACCTACCCGGCGGCGCTCGCAGTGCTGTCTCAGGAGCGGGGCAAGCTGACGACGCTACTGTCCAGCCTGTCGCGGCTGGGTACGGTTGCCACCAGTGTCATCACGGCCACCCAGGCCGACTTCGTCAGCGCGTTGAAGTCCTTGAGCCAACCGTTGAAGCAACTCACGGCGTCGGGTGCGAATCTGCCGAAGGCGCTGCGCATCGCCGGCACCTTCCCGTTTCCGCTCGGGCGTTCCCGCGAATTTGTCAAGGGTGACTACGCTAACCTGTCAGCGATCTTGAACCTGAATCTCACCGACCAGCTCTGCGGTGCGCTGGGTAGCCAGCTGCCGTTGCTGTGCACGACGAAGTCGCCAACGCTCCCGACGCTCCCGACGGTGGCTGGGGCGAACTCCAGCTCGAGCAAGAAGCTCCAGCCGCAGCTCATCGGTACGGGGAAGTGAGCCGGCGGTGCTGAGGCGATCCACCAAGATCCAGCTGATCCTGTTCGTGATCATCACCTTGGTCGGCGTGTCCTACGTGTCGGCCGAGTACGTGGGGTTGGCTAAAAACATCCTGGGCAACGACGGGTGCACGGTCAAAGCCAACTTCCCGGATTCCGGCGGCATCTTCACCAACGCGGAGGTCACTTACCGGGGTGTGACGGTCGGCAAGGTCGGCACGATGCGCCTTATCCGCAACGGTGTGCAGGTCGACCTGCAACTCGACGACTGCAACGCTCCGCGCGTACCGATCAACTCGAAGGCTGTGGTCGCGAACCGCTCGGTGGTCGGTGAGCAGTACGTCAACCTGATCCCGGCGAGCGGGTCGGGTCAGGCCGGACCGTTCGTGCACGGCAGCGATGTCGTGCTGCCGATGTCGCGCAACTCGATCCCGACGGCCACGAAGACCCTGCTGGTGAACCTCGACCGGTTGATCAACTCGATCCCGCTCGACGCCCTGCGTACGACCGTCAATGAACTCGACCTCGCCGTGAACAACCGCGGTTCCGACCTCGGCCGGCTGCTCGACGCCAGCGACACCCTGCTGCGCGCCGCACTCCAACCGCAGAACGTCGACAACACGATCGCCCTCATCGAGAACTCGGCCACCGTGTTGCAGACCCAGCTCGACGAGCAGGACCCGTTGCGGAGCTGGACGCGCAGTCTGAACCTGTTGTCCGCCCAGTTGAAGACCAGCGACCCGGACATCCGGCGGCTGTTCGACGAGTCACCGGCCGCCCTCAACACGGTCCAAACATTCGTCCGAGACAACCGCACCGACCTCGGGATCGTGCTCGCCAACCTCTCGGTGACGGGTAGCCAGGTCATCCGCCACCTCGACGGAGTGGAGCAGGTCCTCGAGCTGTATCCGGCGCTCGCCGCCGGCGGCGCGTCGGTTCTGCGCAAGTCCGGGACCGCGCAGCTGGGCCTCATCCTGTCCACCAAGCCGGGCCCTACCGGCAACCAGGACCCAGGGAACAACCCGCGCGACTGCGGCGATCCGACGAAGGCCGGCGAGGGGTACAACGGCGTCAAGCGGCCACCTAGCGACCTGACTCCGATCGCGCCGGACGTGTCGGCGCAGTGCACGGCTCCCCTCAGCAGCGGGACGAACGTGCGCGGTTCGGCTCATGTACCCGGCGGCGACCCGATCAGCGTGTCTGGCGGCGGGTACGCCTATCCGCGGGTCCAGACGACCAACACATTGGGTGACACCCTGCAGAAGCCGAACGCCCTCGGCGATGCGTCCTGGCTGACCCTGCTGACCGACGGGCTGCACTGATTCTCAACCTGCAGGGGTAGCGTTTTCACCAGCCAGGTGGGCGTTCCGCCGTGCCCAGCATGCCGGATACATGTCCTGTACTCACCACAGATCGGAACAGCATGTCGGACTCAGGCCGCGCCGCGGAACGCTCGTGGGCCCCGTGGCTGGTCGCCGTCGTCGCGGGCGTGGTGTTCGTCGCCGGCATCATCGTCTACTACGCGCCACTGAGGAGCGCCCGCGCCGACGATGCCGTCGGGCAGTTCTCTGCTCGTGAGACAGCTGCGATGACCGCCGCAGCGGTCGAGACGGCGAACCTGCTGACCTATCACCGCGCGACGTACACCGCCGATTACAACCGAGCTGTCAACGGCGCAACGGGAGCCTTGAGAAAGGACATCGCGGGCAAGAAGGCACTCACGCTCGCCACGATCACCAAGGGCAAGTTCGACCTGACGGCGCGGGTGACCCATCAAGCCCTCGTTGGTGCATCCGGCAAGAACACCATCGTCGTGTTGATCAGCATCAATGGCTACAAGTCGACCGCGCCTGACGTTCCGACGCAGCAGAACCTGCAGGTCACGATGACCAAGGTCGGTTCGCGATGGCTGGCCAGCAACGTTCAGACTCCGGGAGTGTCATGACCGTCCGTGTTGACAGGTTGGTGCGCAGTGGCTGACAGCACGGAGTCCGACGCAGCCGGCGCTGCGCCCGAGGAGGCGGACGCCCGTACGGACGCCCCGGCGGACGTGACAGGTTCGACAGTCCGCCGGCCCAATCCGGCGGCCTCGGCAGCAAGTCGGGCGCGTCGCATCGGCGGCGCGACCGGCACGCACAAGGCCGCGCCGGCGCCGGTCGAACAGGTCAGCGAACCTGTCAAACCCGCTGACGTCGGCCTGCGTCACCGGCTCAGGAAGGCGCAGCCGGCGGCAGCGATCGTCACCACCGACACCTCCCAGACCGCCGATCCCGCCGAGTCCGACACGAGCGTGTCGATGCGGAAACGGCAACCACGGACCACGTCCGCGCGTGACCTGAAGGCGGCGGCGAACAGCGCGTCGGCCACGGTCACGGAGGTGCCGGCCTGGCTGCGGTGGGTGCCGGCGATAGTGCTCAGCCTGTGCGCCGTTGCCATGATCGTGATCATCGCCGTCGCGGCCCACGGCGTCTGGTACGCCAAGCCATCGACCTCGACCGCGCGCGACAAGGTGCTGGCCGCAGCCAAACGCTGCACGGCGGTGGCCAATACGTACAACTACAAGACGCTGGCCGCCGATGAGAAGCGTGGGCTGGCGTGCACCACGGGGGCCTGGACGGCGCAGTACAAGTCGGCGCTCGAGAAAATCGTCAAGCCGACGGCAACTCAACTGAAAGCCAGCCAGACCGTGCAGATCAACTCGGCCGGTGTGGAGTCGGTGACCAACAACGGCAAGCAGTGGACGACCATCGTCTACGGCCAGCTGACCATCAATCAGGCTGCTGCCACGCCCCGCATCGACCAGTTCGCCGCCATCGTGCGGATGGACAAGGTGAAGTCGAGCTACCTGGTTTCCAAGATCGATCTGGTCACCAACCCCAGCGGCTGACGGACCGACACGATCCACAACTAGCCCCGGAACGCTTGACGACCGGGGCGGGGCGGGGCACTCTTTGCTGGCACGGCGAAGAGCAATTGATCCGTCCGCACCCGATCGGCGCACAGTTCCATCAGCGCCGTCGTGGGTCGCCCGGCCGCAGGCCGACGTGCGCGGCGGTTTGACGGTGCTTGCTTGGCGCGCCGTGAACGGCTATTGTCGTTCTTTGCGCTGCCCTCTTATGCCCTGACGGCCCGCTGACTACGTGAGTATCCAGCGGCCTGTTTCGTGGTGCCCCGTTCCGACGGGTCCTGGCCTGGTCTCCAGGCCGGTGCCACCGTGGCAACAACGGCAGCGGGTACGGCTCTGGTAGCACTCGGTCCTTGGAAGGACGCATCTTGGCAGTCTCGCGCTCCGGCAAGTCACGTTCCACCTCCACCAGGTCAGGCATTCCGGGAGCACCGCTCCGGACCTCCTTCGCGAAGATCCGGGAGCCCCTTGAAGTTCCCAACCTTCTCGCGCTGCAGACCGAGTCCTTTGACTGGCTGGTCGGCAACGAGCTGTGGCAGACCCGAAACACCGTCCCCGGCGCCCAGTCCGGTCTCGAGGAGATCCTCACCGAGCTCTCCCCGATCGAGGACTTCTCCGGCTCCATGAGTCTGTCCTTCTCCAACCCGCGCTTCGAGGACGTCAAGGCGTCCATCGAGGAGTGCAAGGACAAGGACATGACCTACGCGGCGCCGCTGTTCGTCACCGCGGAGTTCACCAATAACACCACCGGCGAGATCAAGTCGCAGACGGTGTTCATGGGCGATTTCCCGATGATGACCCGCAAGGGCACCTTCATCATCAACGGCACCGAGCGGGTCGTGGTCAGCCAGCTCGTCCGCTCGCCGGGCGTCTACTTCGACCGCTCGCTGGACAAGACCTCCGACGTCGACGTCTACGCCGTCAAGGTCATCCCCAGCCGCGGCGCGTGGCTCGAGTTCGATGTCGACAAGCGCTCGACGGTCGGCGTTCGCATCGACCGCAAGCGCCGCCAGCCCGTCACCGTGCTGCTCAAGGCCCTCGGCTGGACCGAGGACCGTATCCGCGAGCACTTCGGCTGGTCCGAGACGTTGCTCGCCACCCTGGAGAAGGACCACATCGGCTCGACCGACGAGGCCCTGCTCGACATCTACCGCAAGCTGCGCCCGGGCGAGCCGCCGACGCGCGAGTCGGCGCAGGCCCTGCTGGAGAACCTGTTCTTCAACGGCAAGCGCTACGACCTCGCGAAGGTCGGCCGCTACAAGGTCAACAAGAAGCTCGGCGGCGACACCGAGATCCTCAACGGCACGCTCACCGAGGACGACATCGTCAAGACCATCGAGTACCTGATCCGCCTGCACGCAGGCGAGGACGGTTACGAGACCGACGACATCGACCACTTCGGCAACCGTCGCCTGCGCACCGTGGGCGAGCTGATCCAGAACCAGATCCGCGTCGGGCTGTCCCGCATGGAGCGCGTCGTCCGCGAGCGCATGACCACGCAGGACGTCGAGGCCATCACGCCGCAGACGCTGATCAACATTCGGCCGGTCGTCGCCTCCATCAAGGAGTTCTTCGGCACGTCGCAGCTCTCGCAGTTCATGGACCAGACGAACCCGCTGGCCGGCCTGACCCACAAGCGTCGCCTGTCGGCGTTGGGCCCGGGCGGCCTGTCCCGTGACCGTGCGGGCATGGAGGTCCGTGACGTCCACCCGAGCCACTACGGCCGGATGTGCCCGATCGAGACCCCGGAAGGCCCGAACATCGGCCTGATCGGCTCGCTCGCCAGCTACGGCCGGGTCAACGCGTTCGGCTTCGTCGAGACGCCGTACCGCCGGGTCGACGACGGTCGGGTCACCGACGAGATCGCGTACCTGTCCGCCGACGAGGAAGACCGCTTCGTCATCGCGCAGGCCAACGCCGTCATCGATGCCCAGGGTGTCTTCACGGAGAAGGTGCTGGGCCGGCGCAAGGGTGGCGAGGTCGAGCTGCTCGAGGGCAACGAGGTCGACTACATGGACGTCTCACCGCGCCAGATGGTGTCGGTCGCGTCCGCGATGATCCCGTTCCTCGAGCACGACGACGCGAACCGCGCGCTCATGGGCGCCAACATGCAGCGTCAGGCCGTGCCGCTGCTGCGTGCCGAGGCCCCGCTCGTGGGCACCGGCATGGAGCTGCGCGCCGCCACCGACGCCAGCGACGTCCTGCACGCCGAGAAGCCGGGTGTGGTGACGGAGCTGTCGGCCGACTACATCACCGTCATGGCCGACGACGGCACCCACCAGACGTACCGGCTGCAGAAGTTCGCCCGCTCCAACCAGGGCACGAGCTTCAACCAGAAGCCGATCGTCGACGAGGGTGACCGCGTCGAGGTCGGGCAGGTCATCGCCGACGGCCCGTCCACCGACACCGGTGAGATGGCGCTGGGCAAGAACCTGCTGGTCGCCTACATGCCGTGGGAGGGTCACAACTACGAGGACGCGATCATCCTCAACCAGCGCATCGTCCAGGACGACGTCCTCACCTCGATCCACATCGAGGAGCACGAGGTCGACGCCCGTGACACGAAGCTGGGCGCCGAGGAGATCACCCGCGACATCCCCAACGTCTCGGAGGAGGTCCTTGCCGACCTCGACGAGCGCGGCATCGTGCGCATCGGCGCGGACGTCGTCCCGGGTGACGTCCTGGTCGGCAAGGTCACGCCCAAGGGCGAGACCGAGCTGACCCCGGAGGAGCGCCTGCTGCGCGCCATTTTTGGCGAGAAGGCCCGCGAGGTCCGCGACACGTCGCTGAAGGTGCCGCACGGCGAGGCGGGCAAGGTCATCGGCGTGCGCGTCTTCAGCCGTGAGGACGGCGACGAGCTGGCGCCCGGCGTCAACGAGCTGGTTCGCGTCTACATCGCCCAGAAGCGCAAGATTCAGGACGGTGACAAGCTCGCCGGACGCCACGGCAACAAGGGCGTCATCGCCAAGATCCTGCCGCCCGAGGACATGCCGTTCCTGGTGGACGGCACGCCCGTCGACATCGTGCTTAACCCGCTCGGTGTCCCCGGCCGGATGAACGTGGGCCAGATCCTGGAGATCCACCTCGGGTGGGTCGCCAAGACGGGCTGGAACATCGAGGGCAGCCCCGAGTGGGCGAGCAAGCTCCCGGATGCCGCACGTCAGGGCGAGCCGAACACCAACGTCGCCACCCCGGTGTTCGACGGTGCTCGCGAGGAGGAGATCACAGGTCTGCTCGCCTCCACGTTCCAGACGCGCGACGGTGACCAGCTGATCGGGTCCAGCGGCAAGGCACGGCTGTTCGACGGCCGCTCCGGCGAGCCGTTCCCCGAGCCGGTGTCGGTGGGTTACACCTACATCCTCAAGCTGCTGCACCTCGTCGACGACAAGATCCACGCCCGCTCCACGGGGCCGTACTCGATGATCACCCAGCAGCCGCTAGGTGGTAAGGCGCAGTTCGGTGGCCAGCGCTTCGGCGAGATGGAGTGCTGGGCGATGCAGGCCTACGGTGCGGCCTACGCACTGCAGGAGCTGCTGACGATCAAGTCCGACGACATCCTCGGCCGCGTCAAGGTGTACGAGGCGATCGTCAAGGGCGAGAACATCCCCGAACCCGGCATCCCCGAGTCGTTCAAGGTGCTGCTCAAGGAGCTGCAGAGCCTCTGCCTCAACGTCGAGGTGCTCTCCAGCGACGGCAACACGGTCACCATGCTCGACACCGATGACGATGTGTATCGCGCCGCCGAGGAGCTCGGCATCGACCTGTCCCGGCGCTTCGAGCCGTCCAGCGTCGAAGAAGTCTGATCGGACGTCCTGCACCGGCCCGCCGGCCGGCGCAGGACCAGTCCGTCACCCGCACGAACCCAGCACCAAGAAGGTAGGAACCCTTGCTCGACGTCAACGTGTTCGACGAGCTGCGTATCGGCCTGGCCACCGCGGATCACATCCGGCAGTGGAGCCACGGCGAGGTGAAGAAGCCCGAAACCATCAACTACCGCACCCTGAAGCCGGAGAAGGACGGACTCTTCTGCGAGAAGATCTTCGGCCCGACCCGGGACTGGGAGTGCTACTGCGGCAAGTACAAGCGCGTCCGCTTCAAGGGCATCATCTGCGAGCGCTGCGGCGTCGAGGTCACCCGGGCCAAGGTCCGTCGTGAGCGCATGGGCCACATCGAGCTCGCCGCACCCGTCACGCACATCTGGTACTTCAAGGGCGTCCCGTCGCGCCTGGGTTACCTGCTCGACCTCGCGCCGAAGGATCTCGAGAAGATCATCTACTTCGCCGCGTACCTGATCACGGCCGTCAACGACGAGGAGCGCCACCGCGACCTCCCGACGATCGAGGCCGAGATCAGTGCCGAGAAGAGCGTGCTCGAGAAGAAGCGCGACTCCGATATCGACACCCGCGCCAAGAAGCTCGAAACCGACCTCGCTGCGCTCGAAGCCGAAGGCGCCAAGAGTGACGTCCGCCGCAAGGTGCGCGAGGGCGGCGAGCGCGAGATGCGTCAGCTGCGCGACCGCGCTCAGCGTGAGATCGACCGTCTCGACGAGGTCATGGACACGTTCCGCAAGCTCGACGTCAAGCAGCTGATCAGTGACGAGCTGCTCTACCGCGAGCTGCGCGACCGCTTCGGCGACTACTTCGAGGGCGGCATGGGCGCCGAGTCGCTCCAGACGCTGCTCAAGAACTTCGACCTCGACGCCGAGGCCGAGTCGCTGCGCGAGACGATCCGTTCGGGCAAGGGCCAGAAGAAGATCCGTGCGCTCAAGCGTCTGAAGGTGGTGGCCTCCTTCCTGGCCACGACCAACAGTCCGCAGGGCATGGTGCTCGACTGCGTCCCGGTCATCCCGCCGGACCTGCGTCCGATGGTGCAGCTCGACGGTGGGCGCTTCGCGACCTCCGACCTCAACGACCTGTACCGGCGCGTCATCAACCGCAACAACCGCCTCAAGCGACTGATCGACCTCGGCGCGCCCGAGATCATCGTCAACAACGAGAAGCGGATGCTGCAGGAGTCCGTCGACGCCCTGTTCGACAACGGCCGCCGGGGCCGTCCGGTCACCGGACCGGGCAACCGCCCGCTCAAGTCGCTGTCGGACCTGCTCAAGGGCAAGCAGGGTCGGTTCCGTCAGAACCTGCTCGGCAAGCGAGTCGACTACTCCGGCCGTTCGGTCATCATCGTCGGCCCGAAGCTCAAGCTGCACCAGTGCGGCCTGCCCAAGGGCATGGCGCTCGAGCTGTTCAAGCCGTTTGTCATGAAGCGTCTGGTCGACCTGTCGCACGCGCAGAACATCAAGTCGGCCAAGCGCATGGTCGAGCGCGCGCGCCCGGTGGTGTGGGACGTCCTGGAAGAGGTCATCCGCGAGCACCCGGTGCTGCTCAACCGCGCACCGACGCTGCACCGCCTGGGCATCCAGGCCTTCGAGCCGCAGCTGGTCGAGGGCAAGGCCATCCAGATCCACCCGCTCGTCTGCACGGCGTTCAACGCCGACTTCGACGGTGACCAGATGGCGGTGCACCTGCCGCTGTCGGCCGAGGCCCAGGCCGAGGCGCGGATCCTGATGCTGTCGACGAACAACATCCTCAAGCCGGCCGACGGCCGCCCGGTCACGATGCCGACCCAGGACATGATCCTTGGCCTGTACCACCTGACTGCGGTGCGTCCAGACGGTGACGGTGCCGGGCACGTGTACTCCTCTGAGGCCGAAGCGGTCATGGCCCGCGACATCGGGTCCCTGCACCTGCAGTCGCCGGTGCAGATCCGGCTCAAGAACGTCACCTCGGTCGATAACGGCGCGGGTAACGAGAAGTGGACTGCCCCGGAGGGCTGGGAGCCGGGTCAGCCGCTGCTGCTGCAGACGACGCTGGGCCGGTGCTTGTTCAACGAGGCACTGCCGCCGAACTACCGGTTCGTCAACTATCCGGTGACCAAGAAGGAGCTCGGCCCGATCGTCAACGACCTGGCCGAGCGGTACCCGAAGGTCGAGGTTGCCAACACGCTGGACAACCTCAAGGCCGCCGGCTTCCACTGGGCGACCCGGTCGGGCATCACGATCGCCATCGACGACGTCGTCACGCCGCCGCGCAAGGCCGAGATCCTCGAGCGTTACGAGAAGGATGCCGAAAAGATCGAGAAGCAGTACCAGCGCGGCGTCATCACCGAGGAGGAGCGCCGTCAGGAGCTCGTCGAGGTGTGGACGAAGGCGACCAGCGAGGTCGCCAAGGAGATGGAAGCCAACTTCCCGAAGAACAACCCGGTCTATATCATGGTCAACTCCGGTGCGCGCGGAAACATGATGCAGATGCGGCAGATCGCCGGTATGCGCGGCCTGGTCGCGAACCCGAAGGGCGAGATCATCCCGCGCCCGATCAAGGCGAACTTCCGCGAGGGCCTATCGGTGCTCGAGTACTTCATCGCTACCCACGGTGCTCGCAAGGGTCTGGCCGACACGGCGCTGCGTACGGCCGACTCTGGGTATCTGACCCGTCGTCTCGTCGACGTCAGCCAGGACGTGATCATCCGTGAGGAGGACTGCGGTACCGACCGCGGCCTCGCCATGGTGATCGCCGACAAGCTGGCCGACGGCACCCTGGTGAAGGACGTGCACGTCGAGACCTCGGTCTACGCCCGCGTCCTGGCCGAGGACATCAGCCAGGGCAAGACGGTCATCGCGGCCGCCGGCACCGACCTGGGCGACGTCCTGATCGACACCTTGATCGAGGCCGGCATCAGTGAGGTACGGGTCCGCTCGGTCCTCACCTGCGAGTCCTCGCTGGGCACCTGTGCCAGCTGTTACGGCCGCTCGCTGGCCACCGGCAAGCTCGTGGACGTCGGCGAGGCGGTCGGCATCATCGCCGCCCAGTCGATCGGTGAGCCCGGCACCCAGCTGACCATGCGTACGTTCCACACCGGCGGCATTGCCGGTGACGACATCACGCACGGCCTGCCCCGGGTGGGCGAGCTGTTCGAGGCTCGCGTCCCCAAGGGCATGTCGCCCATCGCGGAAGCCAGCGGTCGGGTGCGCATCGAGGAGTCCGACGGTTCCAAGGGCAGCTCAAGGCGGATCATCATCACCCCCGACGACGGTGACGAGGAGAAGGAGTACCCGATCAGCCGGCGTGCGCGTCCGCTGATCAACGAGGGCGCTTCGGTCGAGGCCGGTACGCAGCTGATCTCGGGTGCGGTCAACCCGCACGACGTGCTGCGCATCATGGGCCCGCGCGAGGTGCAGCTGCACCTCGTCCGCGAGGTCCAGGAGGTGTACCGCTCGCAGGGTGTCGCCATCCACGACAAGCACATCGAGGTGATCATCCGCCAGATGCTCAAGCGCATCACGGTGATCGAGTCGGGTGCCACCGAGTTCCTGCCGGGCTCGCTCGTCGAGCGCACGATGTTCGAGAGCGAGAACCGGCGCGTGGTGGCCGAGGGCAACGAGCCGGCTTCGGGCCGTCCGGTGCTCATGGGTATCACCAAGGCCTCGCTGGCCACCGAGTCGTGGCTGTCGGCAGCTTCCTTCCAGGAGACGACCCGCGTCCTCACCGACGCGGCCATCTCGGCCAAGAGCGACTCGCTCGTCGGCCTGAAGGAGAACGTGATCATCGGCAAGCTGATCCCGGCCGGCACCGGCATCGCCCGGTACCGCAACGTCGACGTCGCCCCCACTGAAGAAGCGCGTGCTGCTGCCTTCAGCATGGCCGGCTACGACGAGAACGACTACTACGGGTTCGGCAACAACCAGCTCGGCCCGGCCGTCCCGCTCGACGAGTTCGGCTACGACGACTACAGGTAGGTAGTTCGCAAAGACGGGCCGGTTCCCTTCGGGGAGCCGGCCCGTTTCGCGTCTTCGTCCGCCCGCCCGTCCGTCCGTCCGTCCGTCCCCCCCCCCCCGCCGCCCGCCCCGCGCCGCCCGCCCGCCCTGCGCCGCCCCCACCGAGTTGTCCGCCCCTCGACCCGCGTCGACGTGTTGAGGGGCGGACAGCTCGTGGTGCGCTGCGGACATCCTCGGAGTAGTCCGCCCTACGACACGCCCCGACGGGATGACGGGCGGACAAGTTCGGTTCACGGGGTGTGCGCACGTCGCATCCGACGCAGCTGATCGACGACCCGCTGCTCCGCCAGCCGGACTCCGAGCGACGCGAAGCGCAGAACCGGACTGCCGTCGATCACGATCTCATTCTGACGGTCGAGGTCGTCCCAGTACGACCGGGGCTGTAGATGCACCGCGCCATCGACCTCGACGACCAGCACGACGCCGTCCGGCAGATCAAATTCGGCGTCGACGTATCGCCATCGGCCGTGCGGATCCCGTCGCAGCGCCTGACGACGTGGCCGTGGCAGCCCGGCGCGCAGTGCGATCGGGCCCAGCTCGATTTCGGCCAGCGTGTGGCCACCACCGCCGATATCGCCGAGGATCGCCCGCATAATGGCGGCGTGCCGGACCCGGCCTGCTTTACGTAGCTCATTCTCGAGATGGCCCGCGGTGAGAAGTTGCTGCTGCACCCCCGCGCAGAGGACCGCACATGCACGGCGCGGACTGGTCGACCAGCACGCCGTGTCCAAGACGGCCCGCGCCGTCGACGTCCTCGGTGGGCCGGAACCCCGGCGCACGTCTTGTGCCGAGAACCGCCGCGATTCGTGGACTTTGACCCAAGACGGCAACGCGGTATGCGTGTCATGGGGAACGACGATGTGGACCTTGTCCGGCTCGAACCCGGCCAGACCTGCGGACGCTGCCGCGCTCGGACCGGCGAGCGCGACTGCTTTGGACACCAGCAACATTGCGACCCACTGCCGCTGGGTCGCCGTCAGGGGTGCGTTGCTCAGCACGACAACCGTGCGACCCATGGCCCGCCACCGATGGGCGTGTACGGCGGCGTCGATCTCACTCGGTGTGACCCCGAGGCGGCGCAGCTGCGAGCGCCGAAGCACGCCCGCCTGTGACCACGCCAGATACCTGATCGCCGGTGGAACGGCTAGCAGCTCCTCGGCGCGCGGTTGGCGCTGCTGCAACAGTGGGCGGGGAAGCACGAGTGCCACCGTGACCCGTATCGGTGGACTCCGTCAGGTTGAGAACGCCAGCTGTGGATTACGAACCGGCCTGTGGATCACCTCTCGCGGTCTCGGTTGGCGATGTTGTCCGCGCGCGGACACGCGATAGCGGTTTGACGGGCGGACAAGTCGGCCGACGCCGGCTGCCACCTCGAGTTGTCCGCTTCTTGACACGCCCTGCCGGGTTGAGGGGCGGACAAGTCGGGAGGGGCGGGGTGCGGGCTCAGCGCAGGGCTGGCGGATCGGGTGGGTCGGGGGAGTCGAGCAGGGGGCGTTGGACGAACAGCACGTCGTGCCAGCGCTCGAACTTCCACCCGATGGCCCGGTACACGCCAACTGGCTCGAAGCCCAACGCCCGATGCAGGCCCTCGCTGGCGGCGTTGGGCAGCGTCATGCCGGCCACGGCCTGGTGGTAGCCGAGCTGTGCCAGGCGGGGAAGCAGGACGTCGTACAGGGCCCGACCGAGACCATGACGTCCCAGACCGGGCGCGAGGTAGACGCTGACCTCGCAGGCAAATCGGTACGCGGCGCGGGACTTGAACTCCCCGCCGTACGCGTAGCCCAGCACCTGCCTCGCGTCCGCAACCACCAACCAGGCGTGCCCCTGCTGCGCCGCGGCAATCCGTTCAGCCATCTGGGCCGCAGACGGTGCCTCGAGCTCGAAGCTGACGGCGGTGTCCTGGACGTAGGGTGCATAGACGGCCGCGCAGCTCACGGCATCAGCGGCCGTCGCGTCGCGGATCAGCATCCGCCGAGGTTAGGGGCCCCGGGGCGGATTTGGACCTCCGGATACGCACGAGTACTCTCGATAATCGTGCCCGGAAACATGCGGGCGCTGATGGTGTGCCCGTGGTGCAGCAGCTCGACGATCGCCTGACGATCGGCGGTTGGCGCCGGATGAGACGGGTAGATCCAGGTAGGAACAGCCGGAACGGCAGCAGTGCTGCGCCGGCACACAGATCGTCACGGACGGGCATGACACGCCCGACCGCGGGGATCGGAAGTACTCATCCAGGGCCCGCAGTTCGGGGCCTGTGACAACACAACAGCAGGTTTCATGGGGTGTGCCGCGTCGGCGTGCACTGCTTCGAAGTCCGACATATCGCGCAAAGTCACTAGCAGAGGGAGATTGCAGGCCGCATGCCTACGATCCAGCAGTTGGTCCGTAAGGGCCGGCAGGACAAGGTCGACAAGACCAAGACGCCGGCACTGAAGAGTTCGCCGCAGCGACGTGGTGTCTGCACCCGCGTTTACACGACAACCCCGAAGAAGCCGAACTCCGCGCTGCGCAAGGTCGCGCGCGTGCGGCTGACCAGCCAGATCGAGGTCACCGCCTACATCCCCGGCGTGGGGCACAACCTGCAGGAGCACTCGATCGTGCTCGTGCGCGGCGGCCGGGTGAAGGACCTCCCCGGCGTCCGCTACAAGATCATTCGCGGCTCGCTCGACACCCAGGGTGTGCGCGGCCGCAAGCAGGGCCGCAGCAAGTACGGCGCGAAGAAGGAGAAGAGCTAATGCCTCGTAAGGGCCCCGCGCCGAAGCGCCCCCTCGTCGTCGACCCGGTCTTCGGGTCCCCGCTGGTCACCCAGCTGGTGAACAAGGTGCTGCTGTCCGGCAAGAAGTCCACCGCCGAGAGCATCGTCTACGGCGCCATGGAAGGCACCCGCGACAAGACGGGCGCCGACCCGGTCATCACCCTCAAGCGCGCGCTGGACAACGTGAAGCCGACCCTCGAGGTGAAGAGCCGCCGAGTCGGTGGCGCCACCTACCAGGTGCCGATCGAGGTCAAGCCGGGCCGTAGCACCACCCTCGCGCTGCGTTGGTTGGTCAGCTACTCCCGTCAGCGTCGCGAGAAGACGATGACCGAGCGCCTCATGAACGAGATCCTCGACGCCAGCAACGGCCTCGGCGCCAGCGTCAAGCGTCGCGAAGACACCCACAAGATGGCCGAATCCAACAAGGCCTTCGCCCACTACCGCTGGTAAGAAACCCCACCAAGTTTTCTTGCTTCGCTCGAAAATTTGTCGGGGACCCCGACAAGCATCCGAGCACGACCGCCCGCAGTAAGGAAGACGAGAACACATGGCTGACAACGCCGAACTCGCCACGACCCGCAACATCGGGATCATGGCGCACATCGACGCGGGCAAGACCACGACGACCGAGCGCATCCTCTTCTACACCGGTATCAACTACAAGATCGGTGAGGTCCACGACGGCGCGGCCACGATGGACTGGATGGAGCAGGAGCAGGAGCGCGGCATCACGATCACGTCCGCCGCGACGACCTGCACCTGGGACAACCACACGATCAACATCATCGACACCCCCGGCCACGTCGACTTCACGGTCGAGGTCGAGCGGTCGCTGCGCGTGCTCGACGGCGCGGTTGCCGTGTACGACGGTGTCGCCGGCGTCGAGCCGCAGACCGAGACCGTCTGGCGCCAGGCCGACAAGTACAGCGTTCCGCGCATGTGCTTCGTCAACAAGCTCGACCGCACCGGTGCCGACTTCTTCCGTTGCGTCGACATGATGCGCGACCGCCTCAACAGCAATGCGCTCGTCCTGCAGCTCCCGATCGGTAACGAGGCCGACTTCATCGGCGTCGTCGACCTGGTCGAGATGCGCGCGCTGACCTGGCGCGGCGAGACGAAGCTGGGCGAGGACTTCGCCGTCGAAGAGATCCCCGCCGATCTCGCCGACCAGGCGAAGGAGTACCACGACAAGCTCATCGAGCAGCTCGCCGACGTCGACGACGACATCGCCGAGGCCTACCTCGACGGAGCCGACCTCGATGTCGCCACGGTCAAGGCCGCCATCCGGCGCGCGACGTTGGCCGACTTCGTCAACCCGGTGTTGACCGGCTCGGCCTTCAAGAACAAGGGCGTCCAGCCGATGCTGGATGCGGTCATCGACTACCTGCCCTCACCGCTGGACGTCGGCGCGGTGCACGGTCTGCTCCAGGACGGCGAGACCACCGCCGATCGCAGGCCCGACGAGTCCGAGCCGTTCGCCGGCCTGGCCTTCAAGATCGCCACCGACAAGTTCCTCGGCAAGCTGACCTTCGTGCGCATCTACTCCGGCGTCGTCGAGAACGGGGCTCAGGTCCTGAACTCGACGAAGGACCGCAAGGAGCGGATCGGCAAGATCTATCAGATGCACGCGAACAAGCGTGAGGAGATGGCGCGCGCCGGAGCGGGCGACATCATCGCCGTTGCAGGCATGAAGCAGACCACCACCGGTGACACGCTCTGCGACCCGGCCAAGCCCATCGTCCTGGAGTCCATGACGTTCCCGGCCCCGGTCATCGACGTCGCCATCGAGCCGAAGACCAAGGCCGACCAGGTCAAGCTGGGCACCGCGATCCAGAAGCTGGCCGAAGAGGACCCGACGTTCCGCGTCCAGAACGACGAGGAGACCGGCCAGACCGTCATCTCCGGCATGGGCGAGCTGCACCTCGAGATCCTCGTCGACCGCATGCGTCGCGAGTTCGAGGTCGAGGCCAACGTCGGCAAGCCGCAGGTGGCCTACCGCGAGACCATCCGTCGCACCGTCGAGCGCGAGGACCTCACCTACAAGAAGCAGACCGGTGGTTCCGGGCAGTACGCGAAGGTCCAGGTCGCTCTGGCACCGCTGGAGATGACGCCCGACGGCCCGACGTACGAGTTCGAGAACAAGGTCACGGGTGGCCGCATCCCCAAGGAGTTCATCCCCTCGGTGGATGCCGGCGCGCAGGAGGCCATGCAGTACGGCATCCTCGCCGGGTACCCGCTGGTCGGCGTGAAGTTCACGCTGCTCGACGGTGGCTACCACGATGTCGACTCCTCCGAGATGGCGTTCAAGATCGCCGGCTCGATGGTGTTCAAGGCCGCTGCCCGCAAGGCGCAACCGGTGCTGCTCGAGCCGATGATGGCCGTCGAGGTCATCACGCCCGAGGACAACATGGGCGATGTCATCGGCGACATCAACTCCCGCCGCGGCCAGATCCAGGCCATGGAGGAGCGCGGCGGTGCTCGCGTCGTCAAGGCGCTCGTGCCGCTGTCGGAGATGTTCGGCTACGTCGGCGACCTGCGGTCCAAGACCCAGGGGCGGGCCAGCTACTCCATGCAGTTCGACAGCTACGCCGAGGTGCCGGCGAACGTCGCGAAGGACATCATCGCGAAGGCGACCGGCGAGTAGCCAGTTGGGGGCTTCGCCCCCAACGCCCCCCAATTTCACATGCATTGACTGAAGGCAACAAACACAGCGCGGCGAAGCAAGCTTCACCGCAACAACCGAAGGGTTAGGGATCCATCGTGGCGAAGGCCAAGTTCGAGCGGACGAAGCCGCACGTCAACATCGGGACCATCGGTCACATCGACCATGGCAAGACGACGCTGACCGCTGCCATCTCCCGCGTGCTGCACGACAAGTACCCGGCGCTGAACCCGAACACCGAGGCGTTCGACCAGATCGACAAGGCGCCTGAGGAGCGGCAGCGCGGCATCACGATCTCGATCGCGCACATCGAGTACCAGACCGAGCAGCGCCACTACGCGCACGTCGATTGCCCCGGGCACGCCGACTACATCAAGAACATGATCACCGGCGCGGCCCAGATGGACGGCGCGATCCTCGTGGTCGCAGCCACCGACGGTCCGATGCCGCAGACCAAGGAGCACGTGCTCCTGGCCCGCCAGGTCGGCGTCCCCTACATCGTCGTCGCGCTGAACAAGGCCGACATGGTTGACGACGAGGAGATCATGGAGCTCGTCGAGCTCGAGGTCCGCGAGCTGCTGACCCAGTACGAGTTCGACGGCGACGACGCTCCGATCGTCAAGGTCTCGGCGCTCAAGGCGCTCGAGGGTGACGCCAAGTGGGGCGAGTCGGTTCTCGAGCTGATGCAGGCCGTCGACGATTCCATCCCGCAGCCCGAGCGCGAGACCGAGAAGCCCTTCCTCATGCCCATCGAGGACGTCTTCACGATCACCGGTCGCGGCACGGTCGTCACCGGCCGCATCGAGCGCGGCATCCTCAAGGTCAACGAGACCGTCGACATCGTCGGTATCCGTCCCGACAAGCAGACCACGACGGTCACCGGCATCGAGATGTTCCGCAAGCTGCTCGACGAGGGCCAGGCCGGCGAGAACGTGGGCCTGCTGCTGCGTGGCATCAAGCGCGAGGACGTCGAGCGCGGCCAGGTCATCATCAAGCCGGGCACGACGACCCCGCACACGAAGTTCGACGCGAACGTCTACATCCTGTCCAAGGACGAGGGTGGCCGGCACACGCCGTTCTTCAACAACTACCGCCCGCAGTTCTACTTCCGCACCACGGACG
>NZ_CAXTHK010000026.1:0-60394 GCF_964244045.1 uncultured Jatrophihabitans sp.
CCAGCGAGGAGCAATCCTCACAGGCAAGGAGTCAACCGAACCGGGGGCAGTCCCCACTGCCTCGGCCGGCGCATCCCCGACCTCGACATCCTCAACACCGAACTCGACGCCTGGACCAAGGCCACCAACACCGACACACGCCAAGTCGACTGGCGGTTCACCACCCGCAACGCCCGCATCAGGCCTCGGCACTTATACCCAGTGCTTTAGACGCGACGGCCCACTAGATCAGCTGGCGCTTTGCTGGTCGATCCACTCATCCGGGGCAACTGTTTCAATGCGGAATAATGAGGCCTCGTGCAGCAAGCCAACGCGGAATCAGAGCGCTCGGTGGTCCGGCGTGCCCTGATGGTTCTCGACTGCTTCCTCGGCAATACGGAGGAACGAACCGTTACGCAGATCAGTCGCGAAACCGGATTGCCGATGGCGACCGTCCACCGCTTGCTCGCCACACTTATCGAATGGGGGGGCGTCGAACGGCATGGCCGCGGTCGCTACCGGCTCAGCATGCATGTCTGGCGGCTGGGCGCCTCAGCACCGCACGCGCGGGCCTTGCGCGATGTTGCCTTGCCGTTCTTGGAGGACCTTCGCGAGGCGACTCACGAGGTGGTTCATCTGGCGGTCCTCGACGGAACGCACGCGCTGTACCTAGAGAAGCTGCCGAGCCGGCAGGCGGCGACGGTAATCTCACGCGTAGGCCGGCGGTTGCCGTTGCACGCGACCGGGCCCGGCAAGGTATTGCTGGCCTATAGCAGTCCCGACCTGCTGGAACAGGTCATCGCAGCCGGACTACGACCGATCACTACCTCCACCATTGTGACCGAAAGTCAACTCCGCTCGGCTCTGGCCGAGATTCGGCGAACCGGCCTGATCGTGTCCCGCAACGAGATGACAGACGGCAGTTCATCGGTGGCGGCGCCGGTTTTCGGCCCGGGCCGGTCCATCATGGCGAGCCTGGCCGTCGTGGTCCGCTCGGACGGCGTTAGCCCTACGGAACTTGCACCACTGGTCCGGATTGTGGCCAGCAGCCTGTCCCGCGCGTTGACGATCGAAGACACCTCGGAATCCGACGGCTATGCCGGTCGCTGAGAGCTGGCGTTTCGCGCGTGGTCGACGACGTTCCATGTTCCCGTCTGAAGCCGAATAAATGCGCTCTGCCCCAACCGAGGAATTTGATGACTTGTGCCGAACTTCAATATGCACGGCCGGCACGGCGTCGACCGCTAACTTCATGCGTGTCATGCCGCACCACCAGCGTGACGCCTGACTAGCCAGGTGCTTTCACGGTGACGGCGTGGTGTTGAACTGAGAAGTGATCCAGGCCAGACAGGATCGAGGTTGGCGAGACCATGATCGCGTCGAGCGAGGAGCACCTTCAGGGTTGAACAGTATCGGCTGTATCCGCGTGTCCGCAGCGACACGGCCGGGACGTCGATGGTGTCGCAGGCCGAGCGGCCGGGCTGGTCGACACCGTGCGGATCACGGGTTTGGATCGGGCCCTGTCGCAGGTGTTGGAGTCGTGGCGCAAACCGCAGGCCGCCATGACCCAGGCAAGATCATCACCGATCCGGCGCTGTCCCTGGCGGTCGGTGGTGACTCTTTGGCTGATGTCGCGCTGTTGCGTGATCAGCCGGGCGTGTTCGGCGTGGCGGCCTCGGACCCGACGGTGTCGCGGCTGGTGGTCACTCTGGCCGCCGACGCCACAAAATCGCTTGTGGCGATCGACCGGGCGCGGGCGGCGGTGCGAGCCCGCGTGTGGTCGCTGGCCGGCGAGCACGCCCCGAATTACGCGGCCAGCGTCGACGATCCGTCGTCGTGGACCTCGAACGCGACGCTGCTGACGGCGCATTCGGACAAGGAGCAGGCGGCGCCGACGTTCAAACGCGGGTTCGGCTTCCATCCGCTGCTGTTGTTCGTCGACCACGGCGAACACGGCACCGGTGAACCGCTGGCATGGCTGCTGCGCGCCGGTTACGCCGGCTCGAACACGCCATTGATCACATCACCGTGGCGCGGACGGCGTTCGCGCAGCTGCCCGGACACCGGCCGGGCCGACGTCCGGGCAAGAGTGTGTTGGTGCGCACTGACGGCGCCGGGAGCACCCTTTGAGTTCCTGGACTGGCTGACTGGGCAGCGGGTGCAGTACTCGATCGGGTTCACCCTGCCCAGCGACTTCGCTGATCAGGTCAAGATCCTCGACCAGGCCGACGCGTGGGAGGCGGCGCTAGACGCCGAGGCGCAGGTCCGCCCGGACGCCCTGGTCGCCGACGCCACCGGCCTGCTTGAGCTGTCGTCGTGGCCGGCGGGGATGCGGGTGATCGTGCGCAAGGAAAAACCCCACCCCGGCGCGCAGCTACGGATCACCGACGTCAACGGCTGGCGGGTCACCGCGTTCGCGACCAACACCCCCGGCGTCGGCGGGCCCCACCGCTCCACCGCTCACCTGGGACTACGTCACCGCCGCAGGGCCCGCTGCGAAGACCGCATCCGCATCGCCAAAGACACCGGCCTGACCAACCTGCCGCTGCACGACTTCGACCAGAACCGCATCTGGCTGGCGATCGTCGCGCTCGCCGTCGAACTCACCGCCTGGTGGCAGATGCTCGCCCTGACCGATCACCCGGCACGCCGCTGGGGATCCAAACGCCTACGACTACGGCGGTTCAGCATCGCCGGCCGGCTCGCCGCCCACGGCCGCGCCCGCCGACTGCACCTCGCACGCTCGGCTCCCTGGGCGGGGCTGCTGCTGGCTGGCATCAACCGCCTCCGAGCGCTGCCCGCGCCGACCTGAACACCGCTCCACCCGCCCCGACAACCTGCCCGACCCGACCGGTCCGTGGACGCCGGCGACCACCCGCATGACCGCGGGCCACCTGTCGCACCCCTGAAGCAGGATCAGCCCTCAACCGACGGCCACGGCTTCAAGACAACCAACGTCAACGGACCCACGGAAGATCCGGGCTAGCTGTCGAATGATATGTGTACTCGTGATCCGCGCGCGGTCACTTGTATCCCTTGAGCCGTGGCCGTGGCGGTGGAGAGGTGGATTCCTGGCGGCAGCGTTGGAAGCGGAATTCGTATGGGCGCCGATTTTGCCCCGGCGGGGATGTGCAGCTGGCCATCCCTGACGCTAACCGCCAGCGGGATCGTGATCGACCCGAGCAAAGTGTCGACACGTATCGTGGGTCGACGGCTGCGGGCCGTGACGGTGACACTGATGACACCATCTGTGGCGTGAGTGAGGGCGGCAGCGACATCCTGCCATCGGAGCTCGGCCGTGACCTTGAGCGAGGCCACCTCCAGAGCTGTCAGCTTGTTGGTGAGCACGTCCGACGTGTCGGCGTCAACGTCGCGGCCGTCAGCGGCGATGCTGTTGATGATGATCACGCCGGTGTGCCATCGGTGCACATCGACCTCAACGTGCCTGTACTCACCAGTGGCGAATTGCGTCAGGAAAGGTATGCCAGCGATCGAGGCGTGCGCAGACTCAGCCGAATCTGACCCGGTCGTTAGGGCCTGCTCGATCTGAGACTCGGCGTACCAGGCCAGCGGGCGGTCGCTCAAAGCAGCGAGCAGCGCCAACAGCACCAGGCCGATGAACACGCGGCGCCCCCACCGCGTGCGCTGTCGTCGTGGCGCTTCGTCCGAGGTAAGCAGAGCTTTGACGCATGTTGAGCCGTTGGTGATTGTTCCGTCGCTCCTAGGCGGTGGGTCGCGACGATAGCGACATCGGCGCGGGTGGGTAGTCAAGATGTTCATGTTCCTGACCTTTGTGATCACGATCGAGCCGAGTTAGTACCGACGACATGCAGATCCAGTAGCTTCCGTCGGGACGAGACACATCCCCCGTGCCATAGGTCGAGCCGAGCTGTAGCGCCGATGCGGGGATCGCCGTCGCTGTTGCTGTAGCCGTAACTGCCGCCGTCCAGCTGCACTGCCTTCGTTAACTCAACTTATATCAAGTCGGGCGATTGACAAAGTCGAGTGCCCGACATAGTTTTGTTGTCATGGATCTGGACAACTGGGTCGACCTTGCTGGGTCGGCACCCTTGAATGGCATCGTCGAACTGACTCGTCGCTTCGTGAACCCCGACAAGGTTGACGTGTTCGCGGCCGCGGGGTTGGCGCCTGTGATGACTGCACGGGAAGGACCGTATTTTTGGGACGGCGCCGGTCGCCGAATATTCGACGCTCACAGCAACGGTGGCACGTATAATTTGGGCCATCGGCATCCAGAACTGGTGGCGTCCCTTCGGGACGCGTTGAGCGTGCTCGATATAGGAAACCATCACTTCTTGAGCGGCCTGAGGGTGCGGCTGGCCCAGGAGCTGGTCGAGCTGTGTCCTGGGGACATGCAGTACTCGGTGCTGACGGCCACCGCGGCCGACGCCATCGAAGTTGCCATCAAGTCGGCACGTCGAGCCACAGGCCGGCGGCTGGTGGTGTCAGCCGTCGACTCGTACCACGGCTCAACCCTTGGCTCGATGGCTGCAGGCGACACACGCAACGCGGAGTACTTTCACTCTCAGGCGAGCCGCGACGACGTGTTACAGGTGCCGTTCGGGGACGCAGGCGCCTTGGCCGACTTGCTCGCGCAGCGCCCCGTAGCCGCAGTGTTGCTGGAGACCATTCCTGCGACCGCCGGGTTCCCGCTGCCACCGGAGGGCTATTTACGAACCGTTCGCGAATTGTGCAGCCAGCACGGCGCGCTGCTCGTTCTCGATGAGGTGCAGGTGGGCCTGGGGCGCACGGGATCGATGTGGGCCGTCGACTTTGAGCAGGTCGCACCTGATGTTCTGGTCACCGGTAAGGGGCTGGGCGGCGGGTTGTATCCCGTGGCCGCCGCAGTGATGACCGCACACGCCGGCGGCTGGCTAAGAGATAACGGTTGGGGACACGGCAGCACTGCGGGTGGTTCCGAGCTCGGCTGCGTCGTAGCGTTGAAGGTGCTCGAGATAATGCAACGCCCTGAGACGTTGAACAACGTGCATCGTAGCGCTGAACAGCTGCGAGAAGGGCTGGCCAAACTGCAGGCCGAATACCCGCTTCTGGTAGACGTCAGACAACGTGGCCTGGTCCTGGCTCTCGGCCTCAATCACGAGGCAGGCGGCCGGTTGATGACTGCGCACGGTTTCGCCCACGGGTTATGGGCGATGTTTGCGGCCTACGATCCGCGCTACTTGCAACTGAAACCGGGCTTGTTGCTCACCGAGGCCCAGACGCAGGAACTGCTGGCCCTGCTCGCAGCGACTCTCGAGTCGGTAAGCAAGGAGCTTGCGCGATGCTGACCGCTCCTGAAACCGAAGACGTGCAACGACTCGAGCATGCACTGGACGTCGCAAACCCCGAAGCCAGCGGTTTCCAGGTCCTCGACTCCGGCGAGGTGTCGGCGGTTCTGCGTCACGACTCCGTACCGGATGCCGTCCTCAAACGGATCGGCGGCTTTCCCACCCACAACGATGCCAGCCGTTACGCCCGCTCGGTGACAGACTATGTCGCCGGACTGCGTGATCGAGAAGTCCCGTGTCTTCGAACCGACTGCGTGGTCGTCCAATCCCACGGCGGCGAGTGGGCCACCTACGTCGTGCAACCGGCAGTTGCGGTCGAAAGGCTCGGCAAGTCCTGGCTGTCCACGGCGGAGGGGGCCGAGGCTGCGGACATCGTGCAGCAGATCGCCGATTTCAATCATCGCGCTCACCAACAACAGGGTTTGACTCCGAACACGATGAGCTACGCGATCGACTCTCAAGTGTCGAACTGGGTCATCGACGCCAGCACTGTCGTTGCCCTGCTGGACGTCACCACCCCCTTGTCATGTCGCGCCGGCCGCAAGACGGCCGAATGCGAACCCATCCTGCGGGGGTTTCCTCGGCCGCTCCGCGGCCTGGTCCGACGCAGCGGACGGGTCGAGCGGGTTTTCGATGTGCATTTCGATAACCGGTCCAACCTGGTCGACATCGCGGCAAATCTAATCAAAGAAGGTAGACCTGACCTGGTAGCGCACGTCGTGCACGCAGCGAACCGATGGCTTGTCGATCACGACCAGCTGGCGGCGATTCACCCAGACGAGGTCAGCGCCTATTACCGTCGCAACGCGCGAGCGCTCGAACTGTCCTCGAAAATCCGACGATTCGACGTGGCCGTTCACCGCCTTACCCGCAGGCCCTATCACGCCGTCCTGCCCGCACAGGTGGAGCGCAACGCATGAACCAAACCGCTCGCCCCAATGCGATAGGCGCCCTCGCCACGACAGACGCCTCCACCCCGACAGACGTCTCTGCTGCCCCAGCAACTATGGACGGTCTTACCGAGCTAACAGCCGTCCATCTCGCGCACCTCGTCGCCGCGGGCCAGGTCAGCGCCCGCGAGGTCGTCACCGCGTTCCTGGAACGTATCGAGACCGTCAATCCGCAAATCAACGCCTACCCGGTGGTGCTGGCTGAGACCGCGCTGGCCCATGCCGAGCAGGCGGATTCCCGGGCCGCGCGCGGTGAACCGCTCGGCGCGCTACACGGCGTGCCGTTCACCGTCAAACTCAACATTGATGTCGCGGGCTCGGCAACGACCTGGGCGGTGCCGGCGCTCGCCGGTAACGTCGCGGTCGCAGACGCGCCCGCGGTCGAGCGTCTACGTCTGGCCGGCGGCATCCCACTAGCGAGGTCGAACATGCCCGACCTTGCGCTCCGTCATGACACTGACAGCAGTTTGCACGGCAGGACCGTGAACCCGACCCGGCCGGGTGTCACCGCAGGCGGGAGCAGCGGCGGCGAAGCAGCTGGACTAGCTGCCCGGTTGAGCCCGCTCGGGCTCGGCAACGATCTCGGGGGGTCGTTACGCAGCCCGGCACATTGCTGCGGCGTCTACGCTCTGCGCCCCACCCCGGGCGTCGTTCCCGACGCGGCCAGCACCGTCCCCGATGTTCCGGATCTGGCCGCTCAACTAATGAACGTGCAGGGCCCGATGGCACGAAGCGTCGCTGACCTCGGACTCGCCCTTGATGTGATGTCCGGTGTTCACCACCGCGACCCGGCCAGCGTTCCCCGCCCGCCCTGGGCCGCTGAGTCCACCCGTCGAGTCGCAGTATTGGCCGATGGAGTGTGCGGAACGGTGTCGCCCGAAGCGGCAGCTGCCATCACCACAGCGGCGGACCGCCTGGCAGACGCCGGCTACGAGGTGGTCGAAACAAATCCGCCGCACTGGGACGACGCTGTGCACGGCTGGCACCAGCTCACTGCGACGGTTCTCGCATCACAGGCCGAACTGATCACTGCCGTCGCCGGCGAGGGAGCACGGACCTTCATCTCAATGACCGGCGCCGACCCTCTCGAGGCAGTAGCACTGATGGCCCTGCTGGCGAACAGGACCCGATGGTCGCGTGCTTGGGCGACCGCGCTGGGCGACATCGATGTGCTACTTGCCCCGGTTTGGACGCAAGCAGCGTTTGCCGACGACCTCGACCTGGCCGACCCGGCGCACGTGCTGTCCATCATCGCTCCCGGCCTGCCAGCCGCGTTCCTAGGTCGGCCAGTCGCGACGGTGCCCGTCGCTAGCGTCGACGCCGCTACCGACCCCGGCGCCGGTACCACATTCGGCGTGCAACTGATCGGGGCACGGTTCAGAGAAGACCTGTGCCTGGTTGCCGCCCGCCACCTCCAGGAGGCATGACCATGGCCCACGTTCCAGCGTCTGTGCGCCGACCCCAAGTCATTGAGGCGGCTGTGACGCTCATGGCGGCACGCGGTATCGCAGCCGTCTCTACCCGGGATATCGCCAATGCCGCCGGCGTGCCGCAGGCAACGATCCACTACCTGTTCGGCTCACGCGACGAACTTCTGCGTGCCATAACCGAAGCACTTACCGACACGGTATGCCAGCGAATCATCGACTCGGCCGGTCGAAGCGACACCGTGCAGGGCGCGCTCCGCGACATTGTCGACGCACTCGTGCTGGGTGTCGCGGACGAATCACAGCGTCACTTGCTGCTGCTGGAACTCACTATCCACGCCTTGAGAAACCCCGAGCTACGAGACTTAGCGCAGTGGCAATACGGCCGCTACGAGCAGGCCAGCCTGCACGTGTTGGACGAACTGTGCCAACAAACCGGCACGGAGTTTACCGGCGCACCTACCGTCGCCGTGCGGTTCATCCTCGCCACCCTCGATGGATTCACTGTTCAACAACTGATTGACACCGACCCAAAGGTTGCCGAAGCAGGACTGAGTCAGTTGGCCGAGTTAGTCGCAGGCATGTTCTCACCTTCCCGCAGACGCACAACGCCTCCGACTTAGTTTGTTGCCGTTCCCAGCCCGTCACCTTCCCGGCGACCGACCCGACTCATTGGGATCGCCAGCAGCTAATGGTCTACGGCTCGACTGATTCACGACCGGCGGTAGTAGACAGCGACCGGAAGTCGTTCCCGAGGCAAGCCGCAGCATTGGTTTCTTGGACATGAACCCAGCGCGACGAACTAGTGGCTCACAGCAGCAGCGCTATCGCAGATTACATCGCAATACCTAGCAACCGACATCGCAAGCGACATCGACTGAATTGAGGAAGTCATGGGTGCACTCCTGCACCGGTTGGGCTCGTTCGCGGTTCGCCGCCGATGGACAGTCGTGCTCGTATGGCTAGCCGTTCTCGCGGCCGCAGGCATTTCCGCGGCAACCTTCGGGGGCAACACGACCAACTCGTTCACCATCCCCGGGACAGAATCGCAGAAAGCGATTGATCTGCTGGACAAGCATTTCCCGGGTGCTGGTGGGGCCAGCGCACGGGTCGTGGTGGCAGCACCGTCCGGGCACACGTTGGTCGAGTCACGCTTTCGAACCGCAGAGCAGCAGGCGCTCAATCGGGTCGCGCACGCTCCACAGGTCATCGCGGTCACCCCGTTCGCGCAAGCGGTTACCAGCGCCGACGGACGAATCGCTTTCGTAGATATCCAGTACGCGGTCACCGTGGACAAAGTTAGCTCGGAGGCGAAGAAGGCGCTGCGAGCCATTGGGACTGACGTTCAGAAGACGGGCTTGGACGTTCAATATTCTGGCGGCGTCATCTCTACCACTGAAGACGAAGGCAACGGAGAGATCTACGGGTTACTCATCGCGTTCCTTGTCCTCGCAATCACTATGGGCGGGCTCGTCGCAGCAGGCATGCCCCTGCTGACGGCAGGCATCGGGGTCGCCGTTGGACTGCTCGGCATCAAAGCCATGTCCGGAGTCGTGTCGCTCAACTCATCAGCGCCCACGCTGGCCCTCATGCTGAGCCTTGCCGTCGGCATCGACTACACACTTTTCATCCTGGCACGACATAAACAAGGTTTGGCCGACGGACTGACAATCGCGGACTCCTTAGCCCTCGCGACCGCTACGGCTGGCGGCGCAGTAGTGTTCGCCGGTTTGACCGTGATTATAGCCCTCGCCGCGCTCGCCGTCGTCGGCATACCTTTCCTCACCGGAATGGGAATTGCTGCGGCCGCCGGCGTCGCCATTGTGGTCATGCTCGCCCTCACGTTCGTCCCCGCCGTTCTGTCCATCCTGGGTTCACGAATCCACGCGGGTCGCATAGGCATACTTACCACCCGAGCGCAGCGCCGACACGGGAGGCCGTCCCTGGGCACACGCTGGTCGGCTGTGGTGACCCGACGGCCGTGGGCGACCATCACAGCCTGCGTCCTTGCAGTCAGCCTGCTGTCGATACCGGTGCTCGATCTGCAACTTGGCTTGCCCGATGACAGCAGTAAACCCACCGCCACCACCGAACGGCGAGCCTACGACCTAATCACCACTGGCTTCGGTGCCGGCTATAACGGTCCGCTCACTATGGTGATATCGCATCCTGGTCACGACGACGCGACGGCGCTGGCCAAGGCCGCCATGTCCAAGCTCGAGGGGGCCGCAGGCATCGCCAGGGTCGGCCACCCGGCAGCCAACGAGACAGGCGACGTCGCGATCCTGCAAGTCACTCCCCGGTCCAGCCCGGGCTCGGAAGCTACCAAGACACTCGTCGCCACCATCCGCTCTGCGGCCAGAGACGCCGTGGCAGGGACCGACGTCGACACCTACGTCACCGGCCCGACAGCGTCCAACATCGACGTGTCCAACAAGTTGTCGGCTGCGCTCCCGATCTTTCTTATCCTCATCGTCGGTGTGGCATTGCTGCTCTTGATGTTCGTGTTCAGGTCCTTGCTTGTACCCCTCAAAGCGGTACTCGGCTTCTTGTTTTCGATCGCAGCCTCGATGGGGGTTACCGTCTTCGTATTTCAACACGGCCATCTCAGCTTCATCCTCAACGGGCAACAACCGGGCCCTATCGTCAGCTTCTTACCCGTCCTACTGGTCAGCATCCTGTTTGGACTGGCCATGGACTACGAAGTATTCCTCGTCTCTCGAATAAGGGAGGACTACGTTCACCGCGGCGATCCCGAAGCTGCGATTACCGCGGGCATGACGAGCAGCGCTCGTGTCGTCAGCGCTGCCGGGATCATTATGATCAGTGTCTTCGGCAGCTTCGTGCTCGGCGATGACGCCGTGATCAAACCCATCGGCCTCGCCCTGGGCATCGGAGTTGCGGTCGACGCGTTCGTGGTGCGCATGACCTTTGTGCCCGCCGTGCTCCGACTCTTCGGGCATCGCGCCTGGCAGCTGCCCCGATGGCTCGACCGAATCCTGCCCGACCTCGACCTTGAGGGTTCGTCCATCACCACATCCCTCGGCACGGCGAAGCCAACCGATGATGCTACCGACACCGACTCAGACGCCCGTGGCGCGCGGCCACCGGTGTTCGCCGCTGAGCCGGACAGATCGTGACGCGCGATCGCCGCTCTTCACCTCGCCGCCAGCATGACGTGCCTACCGTGCGGGCTCCTCCGGTGTCCCGTGACACACCAGCCAGCGGATAGCAGTAGCTAATTGGCCGCGTTCGCGTTCGTCGCACTGCGGCATACCGGGCTCGCCATCGCCCGCATGAAACGGTATCCCACTGCTGCATCTTGCGCCCGTCAGTGGGCCTCTTGGACCGAATAAATTGCTCATCCCACTCTCACAAGCGAGGTCAACTCATGGTGATCAGTACCGAGAACGCTCACGTCGCGGCACAGCCCAGAACTGTGTCGCGGCTGTGGCAACGGGAACTTCAGCAATTCCCTGCGGCTCGCACCAAGACGGCGTGTTTGATCATCATCGTTGGCGTCACAATCCTTTTTTATTACCAGTACTACTTGCTCGGCGCCGTCGGCGACAAAGTTATCGCATCGACCGGTATGTCATTTGTCTATTTTGTAAACGTCAACGTCATCTCCTTGCTCGTCAGCGCGCTGGTGTCCTTCTTCGGCGGCCTCACCGACAGATACGGCCGCGCTAACGTGGTCGTCGCCGGCATCCTCGGATGCGCCCTGACATGCATCGTCGGATTTCCACTAGCCGACGGCAAAACCTCGGTTGCGGTTTTGTACACCCTGCTCGGCGCCTTTGAAGGCCTCGTCCTCGTCGCAACCCCTGCCCTTGTCCGTGACTTCAGCCCACAGGTCGGCCGCGCCACCGCTATGGGCTTCTGGACCGTCGGCCCAGTCGCCGGTAGCCTGGTCACCAGCGCAGTCGTGTCCGCCACAATCGATCATGTCGGACGGTGGCAGGACGAGTACGCCATCGCGGGCGGAGTCGGATTGGTCGTATTCGCTGTCGCAGCCTTGTGGCTGCGAGAGCTATCCGGTCCGCTACGCGATCAGCTCATCGTGAACGACAACGACCACGCTCGCGCCGAAACACGAGCACGTGGGCTGGACACCGCCGCGTTACAACGCCATCCGCTTCGGCAGATGGTGCGACCCGACATTATTGGATCCGCTGCCGCAATCAGTGTTTTCCTGATCTTCTACTTTGCCGCAGTCGGCTTCCTTCCAATCTTCTTTGAGACCGTATTCGGTTACAGCACATCGAAAGCTAACTCACTGGGCAATTGGATGTGGGGCGCACAAGCCGCCACGTTAATACTCTTCGGCTGGATGTCAGACCGCCTGCAGGTCCGGAAACCGTTTATGCTGCTCGGTGCGGTCGGCGCGGCCATCTCTACATCCATCATGCTTCACTTCATCACCAGGAGCGGCACGACTTACACCACGTGGGTGGTGATCCTAGTCGCCATTGCGGTCTTCTCCGGAATGACATTCGCACCGTGGATGGCGTCATTCACCGAGACCGTCGAACGCCGTAACCCAGCTCTGACCGGCACCGGCTTAGGCCTGTGGGGCGGCATCGTTCGCGTAGCGGCCACGGTCGTAACCTTCATTCTTCCCTTGCTCGTCGGTTCGGTCACCCTCATCATTCAGGATGGCCCCGCAGTCCAATCACTGGTCGCCGGAACAGACTCGACCTTGAGCAAGACCCAAAACAACGTCATAAAAGCCGTCGCTGCCGACCCTTCCATTGCCGCCAAGACGCAAACGCTAGCCACCCGTTACAGCGGGGCGATCGGTACTGCAGCCCTGCTGTCGCCCGCGACGCAACGGGATTTGGCCGACCACCCCAACGACGCCCGAGTCCAACTCATCGCAGTGGCGCAAATAGCGCACCTCGACGTCGGCACCGTTAGTAAGGTTGCCACTCTCAGCACCCAGTACGCGGACGAACTAGCCACCGCACAGACGATTGACCCTAGCACCCAACTCACACTGCTGAACACCCCCAACGACCCGACCGCGCTGAGCAAAGCCACCCGTGAAGCTGCAACGGCCCTACACATAACGCTGCAGGTCGCCGCTCGACGGCTGCAGGCCCTTGCGAAAGTCCCGTCCGACGCGCTCATCTTCATGGCCACCAACGCAGGTACCGTCCAGCAGGCATCAGACAAGCTGCAGGCTCTCGGCAAAGTCCCCGCCGCTGACTTAGCCTACCTCGCCCGGTACGGGCCGAGTCTGCAAAGCGCAGTTGTCCAGGCCAAACTGAGATATCTGGAGAAAACTGGGCCGAAAGTCGAGGACGCGGTCAAGCACAGCGGCCACCAATGGCGAAATTATTTTTCACTGGGCCTCGGCGGTCAGCTCATCTTCATTCCGCTCATGTTCCTCATGGCCGGTTATTGGAACCCACGCCGCGCCCGCCGTGCCCTACAGCAGCACGAGGCGCGCGTGGAGGCCGAGATCGCCGCCATCGCTAACGCTCGGTAGACACCTGTTGAATTGATCTAGACGCCAAAAGACCCTATCGCGCACGAACGTGCCGACCATTGAACCAGGAGTGTCATCGTGAAGGTGAGCGATATCGTGTCTGTCCGGCCGCGCCGGTTAAGGCCGTCAACCAGCCAGCCGGCACGATCCATTCCGCCAACACGGGATTACCGGACCACGTTTGAAGGCATCCCGCGAATGCCCGCGCTCTTCGGCCGACAACCGGGGCCCCGACAACGACCCGACAGCGACTCCGGCCACCCACAAGGCCTGGGCTCGACACTCGCAACGTGGGTTGCCGCCCGCGCAGACTTCGACGCGCTTGCCGCGCTGATGCCACGCGGTTTCTCCCTTGACGATCCCCTGCTGATCGTCGAGTGCGTCACCCTGACAGGTCTGCCTTGGCTCGCTGGGCGCGGCTACGAGATGGTGATCGTGAGCGTTCCCGCTACCTTCACCCCGCCCAACGGGGCTGTTCAGCACGGCCGGCTGGCCCTGGTGGTCTTCGAAGATTGCCCGGACGCCATAACCTCGGGGCGCGAAGAATTGGGCTGGAACAAGGTCTATGCCGATTCGATGATGCGCACCGTTCGAGGCAACGAGATCGACTACTCGTGTTCGTGGCAGGGCACCACATTCCTCAATGTCGAGGTCAAACTCGAGCGGACCGTGCCCTCCATCGGCTCGTGGCGCCGCGGCCCGCTCATGCACTACCGCGTGCTACCTCGAACCGGCGAGTGGGGACAGCTTGAGATCGAGCAAGTCACCGGCTCATCAAAAACCGCGAGCATCACTGCAACTCGGTCGTTGCGCTCAGGTAACGGTCATTTCCGTTTCATACCCGCGTCATTTCATCAGTTGCCGACTCTCATGCACATCGTCAACACATTGTCTGAGGTGCCGCTGGGAGACGTGGTCGACGCCGGCCAGGCCCGCCTTGCGGGTTGGAACGATCTTCGTGAAACTGAGATCCTAGGGTCTTTTCATTGTGGTCTGCCGCGAGTTGCCGTGACCGACGTGTGACCAGTTGCAAGAAATCAGCTTCGGATGTTGCGACCAGTCCCAGCGCGCGGGCTATACGACGAACAGAGACGAATTGTTGTCATCAGGAGATGAGCGACGTCGATGCAGGTCGCGGGACCTCGCAACATAATCACGAAGCGCGACCTGAAGTAGGCCGATGTCGAACGACACAATGACGCATCAGTAGACGGGATCGCAGTCAGACCGGATCGCAGTCACGCTCACGAACCAAGTGCGAAGGCTCGTTCGGGTCACGGGGACTCCCAGGGTTCTGTTGACTCTCGGGGTGTGTTGATCAGGCCGCGGTTGCGAGTTGATTTCGGACCAGTTCGTACTCTATTGGGGTGAGTTTTCCGAGGGCGCGTTGGCGTCGTCGGCGGTGGTAGGTCTTCTCGATCCAGGTCACGATCGCGAGGCGGAGTTCTTCGCGGGTGTCCCAGCGTGCCGGTTGAGAATGTTCTTCTGCAGTAGGGCGAAGAAGGACTCCATCGCGGTGTTGTCGCCGCAGGAGGCGACCCGTCCCACGGAGCCGACGCGGGGAGGAGGATGGTGTTTAACCGTGTTGCGTCCCGCGGATTGATGGAGTGGGCGCGCTCGTTGCGACTAGCGTAGGGACAATCCGGACTCATACAGTGTGCTGGCCTCGTTGATCTGGTTGGGGGAGAGGCCTTGCCGCCGAATCTCGTCTCCGTGCTCACGTAGCAATGTCAGTATGGTGCCCTTGCCGAGCCCGTAGGTCTGCATGAGCTAGCCCCGAGCTTCCCGGCGCCGATGGTCCTTCGTGGTCGATCCGACGCACGCTCATCAAGCGCGCCGGGCCGAGGTACTGCGCTGCTACGAACCCGACTTCACGATCGATCTCCTTGCTCGCTCCATAGCGCGCAGGTGGACGCCGAGAATTGGCTGCTGCCTGCTCGCGGACGTGGACGGATTTCTCTTCTTCGACTGTTGTGGTGCCGCGGCTATGCCGTGAGTAGCGCGTGGGACTCGTGTGGCGCTTTCGTGAAGAGACCACCGCCGTGGTGATCGCGCGACGATGCTGTATCGACAGGCCGCGCGTCGGTTCGACGGCGAACCAGGACAACGCGGCCTGGCCGGCGAGACCCGGCTTCGGAATCGAAAGGCGCATGTTGATATGCCTCAGGGCAGCAAGACCGTTGAGACAGACGCGCTGCTCTCCGAACTCGACATGCTCCGACACGACGTGTCGGCCGGTGACATAGTGGTCGGCGCCGCGTACGGGATCAGCGGATACCAGGCAGTGCGGTGGGCAACGCACATCGCCCAGGCCCGCGGTCGTCGGCTGCAGATCGTACGAGTCGTCCGCGAGGTCGAATGGCTCTTAGACCCTCGACCGCTGGAGGAACTGATCGCCGCAGGTGACCGTCTCGGTCGCAATGTCCTCACGGACTATGCCGGCATCGCGCGCTCCGTTGCGTCCGAGGTCGAGATCCGAACTCGACTGTTACGCGGGAGCATCTACACCGAGCTCGTGCGCGAAACGGCAGCCGCGGGGCTGCTCGTCGTGGGCGCCGGTGATGATTGCCAGCCCGTCGTGGCGGGAGATCGTGCCCCGCGACCCGTCGCAGACTGGTTTACCGAACATGCGCCGTGTCCCGTCCTTGTCGTCGATCGGCACGGTCACAACGCGCGCGACGACAACTGTGCGCACACCGAGGACTCGATTGCTCGTTACGGCGAGGGGTAGCCGACCTTCGTCGTTGCCTGATGTGATCACGACTACCGGTGACGAGCGTCGGCCGCCGAAAGGTGCGACGCGGCGAGCGTTGCACCAGGGCCCCGGTGCGCCGTGACCTATTGGGCGGCCAGCGGACCAGCCTGACCTCGTGGCGCCCACCGGCCCACGGAAGGCTGCCGACCGCTGACCCGCTGGCCCGGAGTCGTGGTCTGTCGGGGTGCTCCACGAGACGCCGATCAGCCGAGGTCTCGTGACACGAGGTCGGCAAAGGTTTCGCGGCGGACGAGTATCCGGCTGTGTCCGTCGTCGACGCCGATCAGGGGTGGGCGTGGAGTGTGGTTGTAGTTGGACGCCATTGCGTGGTGATAGGCGCCGGTCGCGGGGACGGCGAGCAGGTCGCCGACGTGCAGGTCGTCCGGGAGTAGGACGCTGTCGATGAGGATGTCTCCGGCCTCGCAATGCCTGCCGACGACGGTCACGGGCTTGGCTGCGGCGCTCGAGACCCGTCCGACGAGACGTGCGGTGTAGTGGGCGCCGTACAACGCGGGGCGCGGGTTATCGCTCATCCCCCCATCGACGGCAACCCAGGTGCGTGTGCCCGAGCGCTTGACGTTGAGGACCGTGTAAAGGGTCACGCCACTCGGGCCGGCGATGGCTCGGCCAGGCTCGACGGTGAGCCGAGGAACGCGCAGACCGTGTTGTGCGCAGGACTGCTCGAGCGCATCGGACACCGCCGCCGCGAGGCGGTCGATGCTCATCGCAGCCCCGGTCGGGGTGTAGGCGATAGCGTGGCCCCCGCCGATGTTCAGTTGTTCAAGTATCACTCCATGCTCGTCGCGCACAGCGGCCAGCAGATTCGTGGTGCGGCCTACGGCCGCGACGTAGGGCTCCACCACCGTGATCTGAGACCCGATGTGGCAGTGCAGGCCGATCAGCCGAAGTGTGGGCAGGGCCAGGATCCGTCGCATCGCCGCAGCTGCAGCACCAGTTCGGATCGACAGACCAAACTTCTGATCTTCGGTGCCCGTGGTGATGGCCCGGTGGGATCCGGCATCAACCCCGGGCGTGACTCGCACGAGCACACGTTGAGGTGGGTTGCGGTGTGCGATGCGAGCGAGCATCTCGATCTCATCGAGGCTGTCGACCACGATGCGCCCGACCCGCAGCGTCGTCGCCAGGGACAACAAGGTGCGTGATTTCGCGTTGCCGTGCAGGATGATCCGCTCGGCAGGGAATCCGGCGGAGACGGCGAGTGCGAGCTCACCTTCGGAACACACGTCGAGCGCCAGCCCCTGCTCGGCGACGATCGCGACGACGGTCCGGGTGAGCAGGGCCTTGCCGGCATAAGCGATTTCGGCATTCGCGAATGCCTGGCGATAGACCTCGCAGCGCGCCCGGAACTCACCGAGGTCGAGCACACCGACGGGCGTGCTGTGTTCAGCGGCGAGATCGACCAGACGTACGCCGCCGACTGATAGATCTCCATCGGACAGGTGCCGAGCAGACGCTGGCCACACGCGCGGTCCAAGGGGATTCCCGCTCGGCTCGACCCCAGGGGTTGAGTCGTCCGCGGCGCGGCGGTGGGTTGGCGTGGTCGTCATCACTGCTCCTCAGCCGACATTGCGGCAGTGCCGGGCAGCGTGGTGCTGGGTGAGCGGCCACGTCCTGCCCTCAGCGACGGCGACGAGTGCGGGCCGCGGCAAGCGACGCGCCAGCGCGGAGTGCGGGTCATTGCCTACGCCCGGAACGGCGAGCAGGTCGCCCGCGGCGATGTCGGCTGGCAGCAACGCGTCATAGACCATCACTTGGTTTGCGACGTGAGCGTCGCTCGGGTCAGCGGCGACAATCGCGACGTGCAGGTCCGCGGCCGCAGACAGCCGGTCGAGCAGGTGCACCGACCGGGACTCATGACGACGATCGAGCGGTACCGAACCGGTCGTCCCGATATCGATGGCCACGCGGGTCCGGTCACCGGCATGGTGCACCGCGGTCACCCGGCACAGCGTGGCCGACACCGGCTGAGTCAGGGTGTTGCCCGGTTCGACGCTGACATGCGGAACAGGAAGTCCGGCCTCGGCGCAGACCTCCTCGACCATGCGGCGCAGCGCCGCCGCCGTCTGACACCAAGCCGACCGTGCATGAGGGATATCGACCGTGTCATGTCCGCCGCCCACATGAAGCACCGTTAATGCGACGCCATGGACGGCTCGGACTCGGATCATGAAGTCAAGCCCTTGGCGGCACGCTTCCACGAACGGAGCCGAAGTCGTAAAGGTACTTTCGAGGCGGCAGTGCACGCCGACGAGCTGCAAACCAGGACAGGCGAGGATGCGTTGCACCGCGCGGGCGGCCTCGCCCGACGCCACCGATAACCCGCGCGTCGTCCGGCGATGCGCGGACAGCTCGGTTACACCCTCGACCGCACCGGTTCTAATCGACAGGAGCACTGGCTGCGGACGCAATGCCGGCCGCACCCCGGCCAGCGCTTCGATCTCGGCAAGGTCGTCGATGACAACTCGACCGACTCCGAGCGATGCGGCACGCCGGACAAACGCGGCACGGCCATGGGCCGCGTGCACAACCATGCGTTCGACGGGAAAACCGGCCGCCTCTGCCGTAGCCAGTTGCGCCTCACAATAGACGCTGAGGCTCATCCCTTCCGATTGGACGACGGCAGCGGTGCCTTCGGCGAGAAGCGATCCGCCGGTGACGACAACATCGATGTCGCGGAACGCCCTGCGGAAGTCCGCACACCGCACGTGCAGTTCGGCCATATCCACGACGACGATCGGGGTGCGGCGCCGAACGGCGAGCCCGCGCAGGCTCACGCCGCCGAAGGAGATGTCGCCACCCGGCAGGTGCCGTGCGGAGGCCGGCCACAAGCCTGGTTCCAGCCGTCGCGGTAGCGAACTGCGTAGTGACGGAATCAAGTCGGCGAGAGTCACCGTTGGCACTCCAGATCGAAGATCGAACGACATCCCGTCGCCCGGACCACCAGCATCAACCCGCGCACTTGGCAAGCGAGCTTCATTCCCGAGACCGCCACGCGATCCCCACGCGCGACTCACAGCGCCGTACGGAAGCGTCAACCAATTCGAAGGTCCGCCGGGACGCCTCGGCATTGTTGCCCGTCACGCTTCAGCACCACGGTGCTGGTGCTCAGCCACGGCGAAAATGGGTCATCCCGGAGCACGTCACGACCTGAATTGAGCGATGCCAGCGCGAGAAAGCTGTCGCCGCGGACCGGACGACAGCGCCCGCAGGAGCTCCGGCGGAGGAACGGCAAGCACCGGCCCCAGTGCGTGTGACAAGCAGTAGCGGGCGACCGCACCGTGCCGATATCGTGCCAGTCGGCCGCGTCGGCCCGCACCGACGACGAGTAGGTCCCCAGGATGACCGGACAAGTGCACAAGCGCTTGCCCGGCCTGACCGCGGATGAGCACGGTGGACACGCTCAATCCCGGCGGCGGGCCGCCGAACGCGTCAAACATGGCGGTCGACAGGGTCGTCGCGGCCTGCTCCCGACACAGGTCAAGAATCGGGCGCCACGGGGCTCTGCGATACCCGGTTTCCCCGCCCGGCGGCGTCCACGCGTTCACCATGACAAGCGGGGCGTGGCACCGTTGTGCTTCGGCCACCGCGGCGTGCAATGCTGCCAAGTTGCCGAGGCTGCCGGTAACACCGACCACCACCCGGTCGACGCGTACCAAGCTCACAGCGCTACCCCCCACCGATTGTCTTTACACACACCCACGAGTCTGACCGCGCGGGCCGCCGTCGAGAACGATGTTCACGCCGTTATCACGACACGCCCACGCACCCTGAACGGCCAGCGGAGAACCGTTCCGCACCCCACGGATCTCCGGCAGGACGAACGCGGGAGCTCGAGCGAGAGAAGCTTTCTTGCCGCGCAATGACCCGATGTTCGGACGCGGGCTGCGGAGCCGGGCTGTTACAGACTTATCGCGCACAGTCGACTCGGGACGGGTCAGACCGCTGATCAGGGCGGCTCAGAGCAGCGAGTCCGCGGCCGGGGCCAGGGCGAGTGCGGGAAGGAAGGACAGCAAAGAGACCAAGATCGCGACGCCGGTCGTGAGTGCGACAAACAGCAGGGTGTGCGTCTTGAGGGTCCCAGATGTCTCAGGCCGCTGTTTCTGCCGGGCGAACGCTCCAGCCAGTGCGAGGATGAACACCATTGGCAGATAGCGGCCCACAAGCATGACAACGGCGAGCAGTGTGTTGAAAAAGGTGGTATTAGCGTTGAGGCCGGCGAATGCGCTGCCGTTGCTGTTCGCCGCCGAGGTCACGGCGTACAGCGCTTCGGACACGCCGTGGGCGCCGGTGTTCAAGAGGCTCGACTGACCCGTATGCGATCCGATGGCCAGCGCCACACCGATCAACAGAGTCGCGGGCATCGTCAGCGTGTATAGCGCGACGAAGGTCATCTCTCGTCGACGGACACGTTTGCCAAGATATTCCGGTGTTCTGCCGATCATGAGGCCGCCCAGGAATACCGCCAGCAGCGCCACGATGAGCAATGCATAAAGGCCGCTACCGCCACCCCCCGGGCTGATTTCGCCGAGCATCATGTTCGCCATCAGCACCCCACCCCCGAGGCCGGTGAAGGAGTCATAGCTGGCATCGGCCGCGCCGTCGGCGCTGGCGGTCGCTGCGACGCCGAACAGCGCCGAATCCGAAACACCGTTGCGAACCTCCGTTCCCTCGACCGCCGAGCCGACCGCGGTGGGCACGGTGCCGTGATGAGCTGATTGGGTCAGCAGGCCGGCGGTGATGCCAACGCCTAGCAGGATCGCCGCCACCACGGCCAACGCCCAACCTTGTCGGCGATCCCCGACCATGCGGCCATACGCACGCGGAAACGCCGACGGAATCATCAGCATCAAGAAGATTTCGACGGTGTTCGTGATCGGCGTCGGATTCTCGAAGGGGTGGGCGCTGTTTGCGTTGAACGCGCCACCGCCGTCACCGCTCAACAGCTTGACCGGCTCCCAACTCGCGATCGGCCCCCCGAGCACGGTCTGTGAACCCCCCGCTACAGTCGCGAACATATGTGGGTCATGCCAGTTCTGGATGACGCCGAGGGTGAGCAACAACAAGCCGCCGAGCAGTGCAAGCGGCAACATGAGGCGGGTGCAGCTGCGGGTGACGTCTACCCAGAAGTTGCCGACCCGGTCGGTTTCGCGGCGAACCAGGCCGCGGACGAGTGCGATCGCGGCGGCGATACCGACGGCGACCGACAAGAACCCCTGCACGCCGAGCCCCACGGCCAGCCCAAGGTGACCGAGTGTTGATTCACCAGCGTAGGACTGCCAACTGGTATTGGTCGTGAAGCTGACCGCAGTGTTCAAGGCCAGCGCCGGCGGCACGCCCGGATGCCCTAACGAATAGGGCAGGTGGCCTTGGACGCGTAGGAGTACATAAAGAATTGCGACCCCCGTGACGCTGAACGCAAGCAGCGAGCGCAGATAGACTGTCCAACGCTGGTCGGCGTCCGGGTCGATACGCCCGAGTCGGTAAACGAGGCGCTCGATTCGCCAATGTCGCTCGCTGGTGAAGATATGGGCGATGTAATTGCCGAGCGGCACGTGTACCGCTGCCAGCAAGGTGATCACAGCGAGAACGGTGATCATGCGGGAGTCTCTCCTTCACTTCCTCGGTCGGTATGCGCACCGGCGGGCAATCTGCAGGAGCCCAGCGTCGAGGCGGAGGCGTGTCGCGCATAGGTGCTGCACCCGAAGGAAGTAGGCGCGAACGTCGGGTCCGCCGAGCATTTGTCGAGCCAGGACCGACCCTGTGAATTCAGGTATGCGTTCCGGAAGTCGCAGCAGGCATGGCCATCGGAATCAATCGCGATACCGGTATCGCTGCCCTCGTACGGACGTCCGTGTGCGAGAACGATCGTGGCCACCGAGCCCCCTGTGTTTCCCGCATGTAGGCAGCCGTCGAAGTAGCCAGCTCCCGTGACGATCGTCCTCATCCGGCGAGCCTTGCGTTGAGGGCGCCGGTGAACGCGTTTCGCTCGGGTGCAAAGCGGTCAGCACGCCTCACCGAGCCGTCACGGGTGGACGACAGCACCTGTGCTACTCCAAAGGGAAGTCCGGCGACGCAGTCGTCGCCGCATCGACAGCATTGCCTGGAGCGCTCTGGGACGGGTGCCAGGCGGGATGATTGCCACGAAGTACTCATGAGATCCCCACGCAACGCTCACGCCGTCTCCTGACCGGTCGGGCGCAATGTGCGGCAGGCTCGCCCAAGGACCTCAGCGCGGGCCAGGCGCGTTCGCTGGCTGGACCTGGCAACCGGTTGCTCCGTGTCACTGCCGCCGACTGCCGGTTTCGCGACAGATGCTTACCTCAGAGCCAGGTCAGTGTGACGGTACTACCCTAGTGGAGGCAGGGCCGTGCCCGATTTCTCGTTCGGATTGCCCCCGTGGCGCAGAGACGCGTTGCGCACCACGCTGTGGCTCGTGCCGGTGATGCTGTTGGGAGCCGCCGTAATCTTGTTCGTCGTTACCTACAACGTCGACTTCCACTTATACAACGAGTCTTCCACCCTCCCGTCGTGGATCAGGATCGAAAGCGCCGACGGCGCGCGGCAACTTCTCAGCACGCTCGCAGCCGGCGTGATCACGGTCCTCGGGGTGGTGTTCTCGGTGACAATCGTTGCGCTGACCCTCGCGTCACAACAATTCGGGCCGCGGATGCTGCGGAACTTCATCCGTGATCTTGGTACGCAGGGCACGCTCGGCACCTTCGTCGCAACCTTTGTCTACGCGCTTCTGACCCTCGGTTCTATCGGCGGCGGTGCCGGTAGTCGAACCTTCGTACCCCAGATCAGCGTGACGGTTGCGCTGCTGCTCGTGTTCCTGAACGTGCTGGTCCTCATCTATTTCATCCACCACATCACCGTGAGCATCCAGCTACCGGTCGTGATCTCCTCCATCGCAGGCAACCTGTCACGCGCCATCGACGTCCAGTTCCCGGTTTCCCCCCGCAAGCAGCAACCTCGGGTCTTTGCTACCGGTCGACCTGCCGAACAGCTGCGCGCGCTGTTGACCAGCGAAGGCTTGGCCGTCGTCGCCAATAAGAGTGGGTATCTTCAGTTCGTCGGCTACGAACAGCTGATTCAGATTGCCGCCAAGCACGATGTCGTACTTCAAGTCATCCACCGGCCAGGACACTTCGTCACGCATGGGTTACCGCTTGCCCGTGTCTGGCCGCCCTCCGACGCACGCGAGGTGACCAAATCGCTGGCTCGGGCGCACATCACAGGTGCCCACCGCACCCTGGACCAGGACCCGGTCTTCGCTATTGATCAACTCGTCGAGATTGCCATTCGGGCACTCTCGCCAGCGGTGAATGACACCTTCACCGCATTGACATGCATCGACTGGCTGGCTGACGGGCTGTGCACCGTGTCCGAGCGAGGTCTGCCCGACGGGATCCACCGGGACTCCGCCGGCGCAATACGGGTCATCGCGCTTGGCCCTGATTACCGGCGGATGGTCGATCGCGCCTACGACAAGATCCGCCAAGCCGGCGTGGGGATGCCAGCGGTCGCCATCAGATTGATGGAGAGCTTGGGAAAGGTCTCTGCTTACACCCGGACGGCTGAGCAGCGGGCCGTCGTCCTTCGTCAGGCGAAGATGATCTTGCGGGGCAGCGAGACCGACATCGACGAGGCCGAGGACCGCTTCGAGGTGCGCCGACGGTACGACCTCTTGCTCGCCGAACTCGAACGCCCGGGCATTGACACCCGACGCTGAGCCCCTAGCGTGCTACCTGCACCGATGCTGGCATATTGCGTTTGCAACCGATGCCGTGATCCTGCGCAGGTCGTCGTTTGTCTGACCGAGGGTTCGCGAGCCGTTTTCGCCGGCAGTAGTCAGGTCAGTGCTAATCCGCGTTGGAAAAAAAGTCGATGACCAGACCGAACCGGTCGGCGATGTGTTGGCGAGCAATCGGTCGAACGTCCGGAGTCGCCTCTTAGGTTCCGGTCGCTGTCACGCCACCCCAGCGTGCGCGGCCATCGTTTGAACCGCCAGCAGCTCCGGCCGCACCTCGAATCAAGGCGACAGGCGGGCGATGCCGCCTGCTGTCGCGACCCACTTCGGCCGGTGCACCGCGGCGGAGGATGCCTAGCACACATTGAAGGCTCGACCGTCGTCGTCACGATCGACTCCGGCGCTGGGACACTTGGCTTAGGGAACGAACCGGTAACCGAGTCCGGGTTCGGTGATGAGGTAGCGCGGGCGTCCTGGGTCTCGTTCTAATTTTCGTCGCAGCTGTTGGACATATATGCGTAGGTAGCTCCGCTCGGTGTGTTCGGCATCACCTCGCATCGAGATCAGTAGTTCGGTGGGCGTCACCAAGCCGCCCGGTCGCCGTAGGAGCACCTCAAGCATGCGCCATTCGGTGGGCGTGAGATGGACCGGTTCGCTCCCGCGGCGTATGACACGGGCGGCGAGATCGACGCTGAACTCGCCGAGCTGCACTGGAGCGTCGGGTTCGGTGAGATGGGCGCCGCGGGCGGCCGCTCGCAACCGCGCCACGAGCTCATTGACGTCGAAGGGCTTGGTGACGTAGTCGGCGGCGCCCAGGTCGAAGGCGGTGACTTTGTCCTGGCTTCCGGTGCGGGCGGACAGCACGACCACAGGCATGCGCGGGAGTCGCTCATGCGCCCAGGTGATGACTTCGGTGCCGTCCATGTCGGGCAGCCCCAGGTCGAGCACCATGAGATCGGGCGGCGTGCCATTGAGCTGTTCGAGTGCACCTCTGCCGGTTGTCGCGGAGGTGACCAGGTAACCACGACTGCCGAGGTTCAAGACAAGCATGCGTAAGAGGTGCGGTTCGTCGTCGACGACGAGGACGGAGATCATTCCTCACCTCCACCGGCCGGCGACATGTCGAGCTTCGAGCCCTCTGTGAGGTACAAGTCGGAGCTAGTGGCGCGTCGGAGCGCGACGACGGTTGTGAGGCCGCCGCCGGGTGTGTCGTCGAGCGTAAGGGTGCCCCCCATGGCCTCGGTGAAGCCGCGGGCGATGGCAAGCCCCAGTCCGACGCCTGCGCTGTATGCGGTCCGGTGGTCCTCCCGCCGCTGGAAGGGCGCGAAGACGGTCTCGCGGTCGCCCTCGGGGATGCCGGGCCCTTGATCCACGACCCTGATCTCCACGGATCGGCCGTGGGCGCTGGCCGAGACTCGCACCGGTTTGTCGGGTGGGCTGTACCGCAACGCGTTCTCGATCAAGTTGGCGATCACGCGCTCGAGAAGCCCCGCATCTGCGCAGACCTCTGGTGTGTATGGCGGAACGTCCACGACCGCGCGGTCCCCAGCAATGTGCGGGCTGTGATCCATTGCCATAGAGATCGCGTCAATGACATCGACAGAGGTGATGTCGGGAGCCAGCACACCGGCCTGGACGCGCGAGAGGTCGAGCAGGTTTGTCACCAGTGCCGTGAGGTTGTCCAGAGACTTGTCTGCTGAGGTCAAGAGTTCGAGGCGATCGGAATCACTCCATGTCACGTCGGTGCTGAGGAGTCCGGACACGGCCGCCTTCGCGGAGGCGATAGGCGTGCGCAGATCATGGCTCACCGCGTTCAGCAACGCAGAACGCAGCCGGTCGGTCTCTGCCAGCTCATCGGCCCCAGCTGCAGCGTCGGCGAGCCGACGCTGCTGATACGCGACCGCGACTTGAGTGGCGAAGGCGGACAAGACTCGTTGGTCTTCAGCAGCCAAGGCGCGACCGCGAAGCACGAGCGACAGTTTGTCGCCCACGTCGACCTGAGTGTCGGCGTCGTCAGGCGTCATGCACGGGTCCGGTCCGATGCTGGCCAAGCACGTCCAGGTTCCGGTCAGGCCGCCGGGTCGCCTGCCCAACCCGTGCGGGGATGCCTGGCTGGTTGGGGCCTCGCTCTCCCGTTGAAGCAGGGTCACGCTCGAGACCGCGAAGGTCTCACGTACCCGCTCCAGCAGAGCCGGCAGCGCTTGCTCGCCGCGCAGCAAACTTCCGGCGAGCGTGGATAACGTTTCCGCTTCGGCGTTCGAGCGAGCGGCCTCGGCCGAGCGCCGCGCGGCGGCGTCGACCACCCGCGAGACCAGGGTGGCGATGAGAATGAAAACGATCAACGCAAGGACGTTCTCGGGCTTGGAGATCGTCAGGCGGTGCAGGGGCTCGACGAAGTAGTAGTTGAGCAGCACACTCGCCGCGACGGCAGCCCCGAAGGCGGGATAGAAGCCGCCGACAAGGCTGACCAGGACGACAACCAGCAGGAACAACAGCAGGTCACTGCCAAGACTCAGTTCCCCCCGGGCCGAAGTACAGATCAGGACGAGAGCAGTGAGCAGCACCACGGCAACACCGAGCCCGGCCAGGCGACGGCGGACCGTGAGTCCGCGCGAGATCGCCGGAAGTATCCGGCCCTTGCCGACGAAGTCGTGTCCGACGACGTGGACGTCGATCGAACCGGAGAGGCGGGTGATCGTCATGCCGGTGCCGGGTCCGGTCAGGCTGGCCATGACCGGGTTGCGCCTGCTGGCTCCGATGACGATCTGGGTGGCGTTGTTGGCACGGGCGAAGCTGAGGACGGCCTCGGCGATGTCGTCGCCAATGATCGAGTGATAGGTACCGCCGAGCGATTCGAGTAAGAGCCGTTGCCGTTCCAGCGCGGCGATGCTGGAGCCGCTCAGGCCGTCGCTGCGGGCGACGTGCACGGCGAGCACGTCACCGCCGGCAACCCGCGCAGCGATCCGGGCCGCACGGCGGACGAGGGTGTCGCCCTCCGGCCCGCCCGTCAGCGCGACGACTATGCGTTCGCGGGTCTCCCACTTGGCAGCGATGCCGTGTTGCTCGCGGTAGCGCTGCATCCCTTCCTCGACGCTGTCTGCCAGCCAGAGCAACGCAAGTTCACGTAGCGCAGTGAGGTTTCCGGGTCGAAAGTAGTTGGACAGGGCGGCGTCGACCTTGTCCGGTTGGTAGATGTTGCCGTGTGCCATGCGTTTGCGCAGCGCTTCGGGCGTCATATCGACGAGTTCGACCTGTTCAGCGGCCCGCACTACCGAATCCGGAACGGTCTCGCGCTGCGGTACGCCGGTGATGGCCTCGACGACGTCGTTGAGCGATTCGAGATGCTGGACGTTGACCGTGCTGATGACGTCAATGCCGGCTTCGAGCAGCTGTTCAATGTCCTGCCAACGACGTTCGTGCGCGCTACCCGGGACGTTGCTGTGTGCGAGTTCGTCGACGAGTGCGAGCTCGGGTCTCCGTGCGAGCACCGCGTCGACGTCGAGCTCTGTGAACGACGCGCCGCGATAGTCCACGACGCGCCGTTGCACGACCTCTAACCCTTCCAGACGTTCTGCGGTCCGTGGACGTCCGTGCGTCTCGACGTAGGCGACCACGACGTCGGTTCCCCGATCGCGCCGGCGGTGGCCCTCATCGAGCATCGCGAACGTCTTGCCGACTCCTGGTGCTGCGCCCAGGTAGACCCGCAACTGGCCCCGCACGGTCGCCGCCCCTCGTCACTTAGCCGAGACGGGGTACCGCTTGTCCAGCGCTAGGTTCACCTTCAGCACGTTAACGATCGATTCGCCCATGAAGCCGAGATCGCGGCCCGACGTGTACTGATGCACGACGGCCTGAACCTGGGTGATGCTGATGCCCCGCGCCTTGGCTATGCGGACCTCTTGGATCTTGGCGTAGGCCGGGCTGATGTTGGGGTCGAGTGAGGACCCGCTGGCGGTGACTGCGTCGGCGGGCACTGCCGGGTGGGAAGGTGCGTTGCCTTTGATCGGCACGACCTTGCCCTTGCTGTAGTCGGTCCCGAATGTGGCGCAGGTGACCTTGACGCCCTTGTACGTCGACAGGAACGGAGTGCTCGGGCATGCCTGGTTGAGGCTGACCGCACGGTTTACTGCGCCGTGGTAGCCGGGTCCGGCGTAGAAGACGGCCAGCACCGCGCCCACGCCGTCCGCGCAGAACGGCCGGGCGCCATCGACGTGCTCGAGTTGCCCGACGGCCAGGCTGCGACTGCAGACCTGGGTCAGCAGGCTCTGCGTCCCGGTGTCGCCCTTCGTTTTCGGGTCGGGCAGCGTGTCGACGATCGACTCGGGGCCAAGGTTGCTGGCACCGCTGGCGGTCGGGTCGTAGTCATCGGCCGAGGGCCGCGACTGCAGGTATTGCACGAGCGGCTTGCCGTTCTTGTCGGTGAATGCTTGACCGAGTATTGCCGAGCCGACTGGCTTGCCGTCGGCCTTGAGGATCTGACCGTCAGCGCGCCCACGGAGCCCTGGGATCTGGGCAATAGCGGTGATGGCCAGCGGGTAGGCAATCCCGACGATCGCGGTGAACACGATCAACATCCGCAGGGACGCAAAGAGCTGACGGAAAATGTCTGATAATGAACGCATGCGAGGTCACCCGATTCCGGGAACGAATTGAATGATCAGGTCGATGACCTTGATCCCGGCGAAGGGCAGCACGATCCCGCCCAGGCCGTAAATGAGGAGGTTGCGGCGCAACATCGCGCTCGCGCTCGAGGGCCGGTACCGCACGCCGCGCAGCGCCAGCGGGATCAGCGCGATGATGATCAACGCGTTGAAGATGACGGCCGACAGAATCGCCGACTCCGGCGAGTGCAGCCGCATGATGTTGAGCTTGTCGAGACCCGGGTACACGGCCGCGAACATCGCCGGGATGATCGCGAAGTACTTGGCGACGTCGTTGGCGATGGAGAACGTGGTCAGCGCACCGCGCGTGATGAGCAGCTGCTTACCGATCTCGACGATCTCGATGAGCTTTGTCGGGTCGGAGTCGAGGTCGACCATGTTGCCGGCCTCTTTGGCCGCGGACGTCCCCGAGTTCATGGCGACGCCGACGTCGGCCTGGGCGAGGGCCGGTGCGTCGTTGGTGCCGTCGCCGGTCATCGCGACCAGCTTGCCGCCCTCCTGCTCGCGCTTGATCAGCGCCATCTTGTCCTCGGGCTTGGCCTCGGCGAGGAAGTCGTCGACACCCGCCTCTTCAGCGATCGCCTTGGCGGTCAACGGGTTGTCACCGGTGATCATCACCGTGCGGATACCCATCGACCGCAGTTCCTCGAACCGCGCGGACATGCCCTGCTTGACGACGTCCTTGAGGTGGATGACGCCAAGCACCCGCGCCGGGGATCCGACCTGCCGCTCGGCCACCACCAGCGGCGTACCGCCACTGGCCGAGACGCCGTCGACGATGTCGCCGACGTCCGAGGGCGGTGTGCCGCCGTTGTCCCGAACCCATTGCAGACAGGAACCCGCCGCTCCTTTGCGAACCTCACGGCCGTCGATATCCACGCCGCTCATCCGGGTCTGGGCGGTGAACGGCACAAACGTCGCGTTGCCGAGTTCGCGCTCGCGCAAGCCGTATTCGGTCTTAGCCAGCACGACGATCGAACGTCCCTCCGGTGTCTCGTCGGCGAGCGACGACAGTTGGGCGGCGTCGGCCAGCTCCGCCATGCTGACCGTCCCAGCCGGCACGAACTCCGACGCCTGCCGGTTGCCGAGCGTGATCGTGCCGGTCTTGTCCAACAGCAGCGTGTTCACGTCGCCGGCGGCCTCGACGGCCCGCCCGCTCATCGCGAGCACGTTGCGCTGCACGAGGCGGTCCATGCCGGCGATGCCGATGGCCGACAGCAGCGCGCCGATGGTGGTGGGGATCAGGCAGACCAGCAGGGACACCAGGACGATGCCGGTAATGCCGTGCTGGTCGAGCGAGGCCGAGTTCGGGATGCCCGGCTGGTTGGCCTTCGAGAAGATCGCCAGCGGCTGCAGGGTCACGGTGGCCAGCAAGAAGATGATCGTCAGCGAGGCCAGCAGGATGTTCAGGGCGATCTCGTTCGGCGTCTTCTGCCGGCTCGCACCCTCAACCAGCGCGATCATCCGATCGATGAAGCTCTGACCCGGTTCCTGGGTGATCTCGACGACGATCCGGTCCGACAACACCCGGGTGCCGCCGGTGACCGAGCTGCGGTCACCGCCGCTCTCGCGGATCACCGGCGCGCTCTCGCCCGTGATAGCCGACTCGTCAACACTGGCGATGCCGTCGACGACATCCCCGTCACCAGGGATGAAGTCGCCGGCCTCGCACACCACCCGGTCACCCTTTTGCAGCTGCGGGGCGGGCACCGACTCCTCGGTGCCGTCGGCCCGCAGGCGGCGCGCGATCGTATCGGTCTTGGCACGTCGCAGCGCGTCGGCCTGGGCCTTGCCGCGGCCCTCGGCCACCGCCTCGGCCAGGTTGGCGAACAGGGTCGTCAGCCACAGCCAGACGACGATGAGCCACGCGAAGGTTGAGGGGTTGGCGATCGCCTCGACCGTCGTGAACACCGCGCAGATCTCGACGATGAACATGACGGGGTTCTTGTAGAGCGTGCGCGGGTCGAGCTTTTTCAGCGCATCGGGCAACGACCGCCAGAGCTGTTGGGGGTCGAGCACCCCCCCTTTCACGCGGTGCGGCTCGGTTGAAGCCGTCGGTGCGGGCCTTTCCAGGGTGTGAGTCATGAGCGAACTCCGTGAGTGAATGACGTTGCGGTAGGGCTTTGGGCGGCCGGAGCGGTGCGCAGGTCGGTCATCAGTGCAGTCCTTCGGCCAGGGGCCCGAGAGCCAGGGCCGGGAAGTAGGTCAGCGCGACGACGATCACTGTCACGCCCGTCAGCATCCCTACAAACAGGAGTCTGTGGGTCGGCAGCGTGCCGTCGGAGGCCGGTGTCGGCTTCTGGCTCGCCAACGACCCCGCGAGGCCGAGCACGAAGATCATCGGCAGGAACCGGCCGAGCAGCATGGTCAGGCCGAGCGCGTAGTTGTACCACACGGTGTTCACGCTGATGCCTGCGAACGCGCTGCCGTTGTTGTTGCCGGCCGAGGTGAACGCGTAGAGCACTTCCGAGAGTCCGTGCGGGCCGGAGTTGAGCATCGAGGCGCGTTCGCCCGGCAGACCCATGGCTATCGCCGTGCCGGTGAGCACGAGCGCGGGCGTAGTCAGCAGGTACAGGGAGGCGAACTTCAGCTCGCGTCCGCCGAGCTTCTTGCCGAGGTACTCCGGGGTACGGCCGACCATGAGGCCGGCCACGAAGACGGTGATCACGGCGAGCACCAACATGCCGTACAGACCTGATCCGGTGCCGCCGGGCGCGATCTCGCCGAGCATCATGTTCAGCAGCGTCATTGCACCACCGAGGCTGGTGAACGAGTCGTGGAAGCTGTTTACCGCACCGGTCGAGGTCAGTGTCGTTGCGGTTCCGAACACCGAGGAACCTGGAACCCCGAACCTGCTCTCGGTGCCTTCCGTGGCCGCACCGACGGCTGTCGGGACGGTGCCGTGGTGAATGCCCTGGAATACCACCATCAGCACGACGCTGATGATGGCGAGCGTAGCCATCACGGCGGCGATCGCGCGGCCCTGGCGCAGGTCGCCGACCATGCGCCCGAAGGTGCGCGGCAGTGAGAACGACACGACGAGCAGCAGAAAGATCTCGAGCCAGTTCGTCCAGGCCGTCGGGTTCTCGAAGGGGTGGGCGGAGTTGGCGTTGTAGAAGCCGCCACCGTTGGTGCCGAGCTCCTTGATCGCCTCTTGGCTGGCCACCGGTCCCCCGGTGATCGTTTGCGTGCCGCCGGCCAGGGTGTGCACGGTGGAGTAGTCGTGGAAGTTCTGGATCATGCCGGCGCCGACGAAGACGATCGCGAACAGCAGCGACAGCGGGAGCAGCACACGGATCGAGATGCGCGTCAGGTCGACCCAGAAGTTACCGAGCCGGTCGGTCTTCGTGCGGGCAAAGCCGCGAACTAGCGCGATCGCCACCGCGATTCCGACCGCGGCGGAGAGGAAGTTCTGTACCGCAAGGCCGGCCATCTGCACGACGTATCCCAGGGCGCTCTCGCCTGAGTAGGACTGCCAGTTCGTGTTGGTGACGAAACTGGCGGCGGTGTTGAACGCCTGGTCAGTGGTCATCTTAGGCACCGCGTACGGTGGCCAGAAGTGTTGCTGGACCCGCATGAACACATACAGGAAGAGCACCGACACGACGCTGAAGGACAGGACCGCGCGCAGATAGCGCCAGGTCGTCTGCTCGGAGTCGGCGTCTACGCCGCCGACCTTGTAGATCACCCGCTCCGGTGCGAGGTGGTGGCGGGTCGTCATGACGTTGGCCATGTAGTCACCGAACGGCCGATGCACGATCACCAGCGCAGCGATTAGCGTCAGAATGAAAATCGTTCCAGCGAGGTAGTCAGGCATCAGAACTTCTCCGGCAGGATCAGCGCGATGACCAGGAAAATGGTCAGCCCGATCGCCAGGACCAAGCCGATGATGTTGGTCGCGTTCACAGCCGCTCGGCCCCCTTCGCGATCAGGGCCAGCAAGCCGAAGATGGCGATCGTGATCACGACCGCCCAGAAGTCACTCACACCTTGCTCCAGATGTTGTGTCGAGGCGACGACGCCACCTCGTGACGGCTCGACGGTGATCCACCGAGCTCGGATAGCTAACGCCTAACGAGTCAGCGCCGAGGTCGTTTCGGCGGTTGCTCACGCGATCCAAGCGCCACTCTCACGCCTTCTCCACGGCTGGCGGGGTCACAGCATGTAGGCCGCGACGTGCGTCACGTGAGAGCCGGTGATCTCGACGTCGACATCACATAGCTCGCCGTCCAGTCCGTCCGTCGCGACCAGAGGAGCGAATCGAATGCGTAGGGGTCCGGGACGACTGTTTGCCCTTGGACCGACTGCAAGAACCCCCACGACGCGCAGGTGGTCCACTGCGAGGCTGTAGGAACTGCGGCAGTGCTGCAGAGCTAGACCTTCGCTGTCAGCAGCTACGCCGGCTGGCTCGTCGCGCACTGGGTTGCGAAAGCGAACCGGCTCGGCCACCGGATCGATGGAGTACTGCAGCCAGAGATAGCCGGCGCCCACCGCGGCTCCGGTGAAGTGCATGAAGAGGCGAGGTGGCCTCGAGTGCCTGATCAATGTCATTGCACCAGCGTGCGTGCGCCCTCCCGCTTGCGGCGTCGTCTGTGCGCGATCACCACAGGATTCCCACGGCTCGTTCACGCAGGCTCGGGATACCGCCTCGCGCGTCGATGTTCGCCGAGTTTGTGGCTCGCGGCCAAGGTGACGAGCAGGACGAGCGGTAGCTGGATGAGCACGCTGCCAGCGACCCCGAAAAACGAACCCACGATCCACAGGGCGAGCCCGGCAACGAGAAGGCGATGCCGTTGATTGTTCCGATGTGTGCGTTCGGCGTGGCCACCGGCGGTAGCGAGCAGCAGCAGGAGAAGGCCCGTAGAGACTTTCCACGGCCAGGGCCACGGCAAATCGGAGAGCGACGACAGCAAGCCGAAGACAACCACACCGACGACGCAAGCGGCCCGAACCAAAGCGGACACCCGACCGGCCCTGACGTAAGGCTCATAGCAGCCGAGTTGATCCAACGGGTGACGATCAAGCATCTGCTCACGAGTCGCATACCGACGAAGGGTCGGATAGTTGGAGACGACCGCCCGCGCCAGCGCTTCGTGGACACGATCGTCCATCCACAGGCCTTCAACAGCGGCATACTGGCAGCGCAATCCCCGGGTACCGGCGACCACCCGCCCCCAACACTTGACCACCGCCAGCACGTGGCGGGCTTCCGGAAACTGCGCGGCGGCGTGTTCGTCGGCGTAGGCGTAGAAACCGCACCGGCAGTCCGGATCAGGAATGCCACCCTGATGCGCGAAGTCGTTGGCGTCGGCTGCCGTACAGCAAGCCGCATTCGGCCCGTCTTGCCACGGTCGATCACCGAACAGCGGAAGCAGAAGACCGCCAGAATTGATCCGAAAAGTCCTGAGCGCCCTGATCTCACCGACTCGATACTCGGAGCCGGCAAATTCGCTCATGATCGAGCAGGGTCAACCGGTCTCGGTGACGGACTCGCCGGTCGGCCGGGATCAGGAGCTGACGGGCGAGTCAGCGGGACGCCAGGATTTCCCAGCGGAAGCACCTCGACGTGACGCCGTTCCTCACCGATGTCGCCCATGCACTCAGTGTATAAACTCCCGTCAACCAACGTCGCCCGATCCCGTGACGTTTTACGACCGCCACGGCGCGCGGTGTGGTCACAGCTCGAGCGATAGCCTGGGGACGACCTATCGTGCGAAGAAGGCGTGAGTGGGTCGTGAGACTTCACCGGTGAACCTGGACGCGGGGGTGCGCCGGACCGAAAGTGGGGTCGTGCACCCAGTTTCCGCGGCGGCAACGCACCCGGCCCACAGCGCGCACCCCGCTGCCGCCGTTGCCTTCGGCCTGTTGTGTTTTAGCTGGATTCTCGTGGCCGCGGTGCTGCGCCGCTCGTTACGCAGCGAGCGGCTCTCCGGGCCGTCCGCACCCAGCTGTGTCAAAAGTCAGAGCACGACGCAAACTGGACCGAGATCGACGCTCAACCGCACTCGTGCCAAGGAGCCGTCACCGCCTGTCGCAATCAATCCGCGACCGTCGTTGCCGAAGTTGGGCGCGCAGCAGACGGACTTGGGTTTCGACGCAAACAGAGCCAAGAACGTGGCCGCCGTCGACGGGGTTCGAGTCCCTTCAGCTCCGCTGCTAACCCGGATGCACCGACGTGAATGACGGTCGCGATAGTTGATCTTGGCTACTGGGGTTCTGGTTGCGGGCAGGGTGGGTCTGCCGGTTGGTCCGGCTTCACCATTCGATCCTTGGTTTGGGTTCGCTGCCCGGAGGTCAGATGGAGGCGGTGACCGGCGGGCCTGCCGCGGCGGCGAGCAGGTCGAGCCAGGCGTCGGTCCAGGGCCAGTTTGTCGGTAGTCGCAGGTGGATGCGTCGGCGGAACGGACCGCTCGGGCGGGGACGTTGATGAGCTGACGGCGGATCGTCGCGGTGGTCGCTCGGGCGTGGGACAACGACGCGAGTGCGCCGGCGGCGCGGGTCAGGTTGGACGCCATCGCGGCCACGACGAGCCAGGCGCCGTTGGCGTTGAACCGCCCCGACGGTAGGTGCGCGAGCGGACCGTTCTTCAGGCCGGCAATGGCTTGTTCGATGATCGCGTGCCGGCGGTGATCGGCCTCGGCCTGCAGCATCATCAGCGGCGAGTCGGTGAACACGGCGTAGTGGCGCCAGGCGGGGAACAGCTCGCCCTGGTCGTTGGCCACGAGGTGCTCGGGGTTCTGATCGCGGACGCGGCGCATGATCAACCGCGCGGTCACGGCGCGTTTCTTGCCGCGGGAGGCGAAGGCGGTGAACGCACCTCGGCGACCTCGGCGTAGCTGACCCACTGCTGCAACTGCTTGTCGAACACGGCGTGCGGGTAAGCGGATCGCCGTCCACGCATCGTCGCTGATGCCGGCGATCGCCCGGCGCACCGCGACGTCCTGTCGGGCGGTGATGGAGAACCGCGCCCCGGCCCGGCTGATGGCGGCGATCACGTCGCTGCCGTGATACGCCTAGTCTGCTCGCACGACGAGCAGCCCCGTCGCGCCGCAGGACCGGCTGGTCTTGAGCGCATCAGCGATAAGCCGGACCGCTCCGCGGGCGGAGTGGCCGAGCCCTTGCGCAGCCGGGTCGCGACGACCACCGGCGCCGCACTCGGCGTGGACAGCGCCGCGATCAGCGCGTTCGGACCCTGACACCGGAGTAGCCGTACCCGGCACCCTGCTTGCGGTAGCCGTAGGTCGGCTTCACCGTGTCATCGACATCGAGGTAGGCGATCTGGCTCGCGCTGCCCAGCAACGGTGACGCAGTGGCCAGGTTCGCGACGAGCCTCGCAGCGATGGCGTCGAGCTGGCGGACGTGTCCGAACGCGAAGCTGCGCAGAAACGAGCCCAGGGTCGACGGCGCATAGAGACCGGTGAACAACCGGCCCATCCCGCCGTGACGCAGCAGGTTCATGTCCTCGATGCTGTCCGCCCCGGCCACCATCCCCGCGACCAGCGCGGACACCTTCGACCCGGCGTGCGCGCCTTTGTCCGTCGGCACTGTCAACTGCTGCTCGGCCAGCGCCGCCAGACCCGCCGCAGGGCCATGCGGATCGCGGGGCCTGGTGCGGTCGTGAAGATCAACGGACCGGGTTTGCTCTTGAGCTGCTAGGCGAGTAGGTCGACATGTTCCAGCGGCTCGGAGCCTGGGTGTTTGGTGCGTTCTCGGGATGTCCGCCTCGAGCGTTTCACGGCGTACATCGCGCGGTCGGCCTGCCGCAGGGCATGGGCCGGTGCCTCGCCGGGGAGTGCGAGGTGCGCGCCCACGCTCGCGGGTACCTGAACATGCTGGCCGTGCACGAGATGTGGCTGGTGTAAAGCGGCGGTGATCCGAGCGGCAAGCGCGTCGAGACCGTCAGCGGTGATCCGCGGGGCGACGACGGCGAACTCGTCCCCGCCAAGGCGGCCGACGGTGTCTTGCGGCCGGACAACCTGGCGCAGACGCTGGGCTGTCGTGAGCAGCACCTCGTCACCAGCTTCGTGGCCGAACGTGTCGTTGACGGGCTTGAAACCGTCGAGGTCGAGGTAGAGCACGCCGACGCCGCCACGCGCGGTTCGCCCGTTCGGCGGGGTGAGCGCCTTTGTGAGCTTCGCGGTGAACAGGGTGCGGTTGGCCACCGCGGTCAGTGGGTCGTGGGCGGCTGCATGGGCGAGCTCACGTTCGGCCTGTTTGCGGCGGGTGATATTCACGTGAGAGATGACGGCGCCGTGTGCGGGAGGGGCGAGCGGGGCGATTCGGAGCAGGAACCATCGGCTGACGGCCGGCGAGGGGCAGGGGTATTCCAGCTCGACGTGGTGGGTCTGCCCCTGCAGCACGGTCCGGATGCCGTCGGCGACGGCGGCCGCGTCTGCGCAGCCCGCTGCGGCCGACCGCGCGCAGATCGCGAGGTAGTTCACGCCGACGCCGGTGGCCTCTGGCTGTCCCCCGTTGTCGACGGCGACCATCCGCCACGCCTTGTTCACCGCGACGATCGTTCCGTTGCCGTCGATCACCGCCGTGGCATCCGGTAACGCGTCGAGCACCGCGTCGGCGAACCCGACGGCCATCGATCGGGTCATCGTTTCCTCCTCGAGGGCGCCGGCACGGTTGGGTTCTCGCCAGCAACATCGGCTCGCTGACCAGGATCTGAAGGTTGATCGGTGGCCGACTTTGTAACGCGGCCGCCCCCACCACCACCACCACCACCCGACACGCGCTTCGACAACGGCATCGCGGTGCAGAAGCAAGCGTCGGCCACGATCAGGTCGACGCCGTGCCCGCAAACGCCCCCGACGACGAGAAGCACCTGCATCGCTACCTCTCGGCCAACTGCTCCGGCGACACCGTAGGCCGTGACGGCATCGACCTGAAAGTGCGCGAGCTGCTGACGTTCTCGATGGTCACGGCTCTCGGCGGCGCGGTCGCCCAGGTACGCGGCCATGTCTCCGGCAACTCAAGGTCGGCAACACCCGGGCGAGGTATTGCAGCCGGTGCGCAGCGGTGCACGGCCCTCATCGCCGAGATCATCGCGGTGGCCGCCGGCGACGTGAGCGTCGGCCGCGTCCTGGACTTTGCGCAGCAACCGTCATGACGGTCCTGGCCGCGGCGCACGTGCAGGTGCGAATTCCGGTGAGTCCTCAACGGTGGCGGCGCTGTGGAGTCCATCCCGGGCGAGGCGTGGCGGCCAGAAGTTCCTGTGTGTAGGGCGATGTCGGGCTGATCAGCACATCGTCCGCCGGGCCCTGCTCGACGGTGCGTCCATCACGAAGCACAAGAATTTCGTCCGCGATCTGCCGAACGACACCGAGATCATGGGTGATGAACAGATAGGCCGTATTCGTCTGCCGCTGCAGTTCGGTGAGCAGATTCAGCACCTGCGCCTGTACCGAGACGTCAAGTGCTGAGACAGCCTCGTCCAGGACGATGACGGCGGGGCGAGCAGCGAGGGCGCGGGCAATCGCCACCCGCTGTCGCTGACCTCCGGACAGCCGGCTCGGATACACGGAGGCATGACTGCTCGCGAGGCCGACGGCGTCGAGAAGCTCGAGCGCGCGCGTGCGCCGAGCGGCGCGATCGAGGGTGTCGTGCAGTGCGATGACCTCGGAGATGGCTGCCCCTACGGGCTGTCGAGGGTCGAGGCTGGTGAACGGATCTTGGGCCACAAGCTGTAGTTGGCGGCCGCGACGGCGGCGCATCCGGGTGGATCGGCTCCACCGGCTCCGGTCCTCGCCGGCGACGACCACGGTGCCGGCGGTCGCAGGCGTGGAGCCGGTGACGATGGCCGCGATGGTCGACTTGCCGGCGCCGGATTCACCGACGACGGCAAGGGTCCGTCCTTCGTCGATGGACAGGCTGACGTCGTCGACGACGAGCGTTGCGCCGTAGCGTTTCGTCAGCCCGGTTACTTCGACGATGCTCATTGCGCATCGCCCAGCACTGCGGCCGAACCGGTTGCGCTGAAGTCGATCGAGACCGAACCCGAGGCGATCTCGGCGGAGCGGTGGCACCTGGCCCGTCCGATGGCTGTCGACGTCAACGCCGGCAGCTCTCGTTGACATCGCTCGATGCGGATCGGACAGCGAGCCAGGAACGGGCAACCGGATGTGAAGCTGGCTGCGGCCAAGGGGATTCCGGGGATGGCGGGAATCCGGCCCAGACGCCGATCGAGCGGCGGTCGCGAGGCGAGGAGCCCGATCGTGTACGGGTGGCGCGGCTGTCGGCGCAGTTCCTGCGCAGGTCCGATCTCGACGATCATCCCGGCGTACATGACAGCGACCTGGCTGCAAACGGCGAGCGCAAGGTCGAGGTCATGGGTGACGAAGACCATGGCGGTGCCCTGTGCGCGGCGAAGATCGTCGGTCAGCAGCAGCACATCGGACTGCGTGGTGACGTCGAGGGCGGTGGTGGGCTCATCGGCCAGGATCAGCGTCGGTCGCGGCAGTAGGACCGACGCGATCATGATGCGCTGCAACAGGCCACCGGAGAGTTCGAACGGGTACTGCGACATACGCCGTTCGGCGTCGGCGATACCCATGCCGTGCAGCAACTCCACCGCGCGGACACGGGTCGCGGCAAGGTCCTCGCCGGCATCGCGCGAGGCCTCCAGAAGGAAGTCCCCGATGCGTCGGGTCGGATTGATCGCGCTACGCGGGTCCTGGAAGATCAGCCCTACTTCCCGGCCACGGAGCCGACGAAGGGCGCGTCCGCGGGCTGCGAGGGCATCCGTGCCGGCGACGCGGATCGACCCGGATACCTGCGAACCGGGCGGCGCCAGCGCCGTGATCGCGCGCAGCGTCATGGACTTCCCGGAACCGGACTCTCCGACGAGCCCGACCGACTCGCCGCGGCCGACTTCCAGGTCGACCCCCAGCAAGACGTTGGCATCGGATTTCGGCCCACGCACCGTGAGTCGCAGGTCCTCGATCGACAGAGCGGGGACGGTCATGGCGTCGCCTCCAACGGCGTGCGCCCCGGACGTCGGGGAAGCGACAGTCCTCGGCGGCGGGGTTGCTCGCCGGAGAGCCTGGCGCCCAGGACGAACAGCGAGAGGACGGTCGCGACGATGGCCACGCTTGCCGCGATCGCCTGGTTCGGGTGGCCCTGCAGGATCGCGTCACGGTCACTGACCATGACTCCCCAGTCCGCCTGCGGTGCCTGGACCGCCAACCCCAGGAACGACAGGGAGGCGAGATCGACGAGTGCGTAGGCGAACGCAACGGTGGCCTGGCCGACGATCAACGGCGCGAGGTTGCGGAGCATGTGGCCGGCGGTGATGCGGAAGACGCCAACACCCTGCACAGACAGCGACGTGACATAGGCGAGTCGTCGTTCCCGTTCGGCCGCGGCAACGACGACCCGCGCGACGTAGGGCACGTAGGAGACTGCGAGCGCGATGACCGCCGGCCAGAGCCCGGCACCGAATAGCGACACGGTCAGAATGGCAAGGAGCAACCCAGGGATTGCGAAGATGATGTCGAGCACCCGGTTGACCAGGAATGCCACCGCGCCACCACGCCACGCTGCGGCGAGCGCGATCGGCACGCCGATGAGCAGCGACAGAGCGATGATCGCTGCCGGCCCCACCAGGCTCGTCTGCGCGCCATAGACGAGCCTCGACGCGATGTCTCGCCCGGTCGAGTCCGTTCCCAACAGGTGGCCACTCGTCGGGCCCTGGAAGGCAGCGAGCAAGCTGCCGGCATCCGGATCGTGTGGCGCGATCAGCGGCGCGAGGACCGCGCAGGCCACGACCAGCATGAGGATCGTCATCGCGACCCAGCCGGAGGTTCCGAGATTCGTTCGACGCGCGGTCATCACGATGCCCCCGCTCGGCTGCGAAGCCGCGGGTCGAGGACGGCGTTCACGAGATCGGCGACGGTGTTGAGCCCGACGAACGCGAAGACGAACAGCAGGGAGATCGCCTGAACCACTGGAAAGTCCTTCTGCTGCACGGACGAGATGAGCAGCTGCCCCAGGCCGCCGAGCCCGAACGCGTTCTCGACGACGACCGCGGCGGCGAACAGGCCGGCCACCTGCAGGCCGGCGATCGTCACCACCGAATTGGCCGACAGCCGGAGCACGTGGCTGCGGACGATCCGGACGTTGCTGATTCCCCGGGCGCGGGCGGTCTGCACGACGTCGGATGCGAGCTGTTCCTTGGCGACGGCGCGGGTGGTGCGGGCGAGCAGACCGAGCGAGATCGTCGCCAGGCACAGGGCGGGCAGGGTCAGGCTACGGATCCAGCCGACCAGACCCGGCTCCAGACCGTAGGCCGGGAAGATCTTGAATCGGACGGCGAAAATCGAGATCGCCACCGACGAAGCGACGAAGGCCGGCAGCGCCGTCGCAAGCGAGGTGAACGCCGTGACCGCGACGTCGACGACGCCGGGACGCAGCGCGGAGAGCAGGCCCAGCCCGATTCCCAGGACGACCACGATCACCGCGGAATATCCAACGAGCGCCAGGGTGATCGTCGTGGGGTGCGCAATACGCGCCGACACGCTCTGTTGGGAGATCAACGAGGTGCCGAAATTGCCGTGGAGCACGTTGTCGAGCCAATGCGCCCAGCGGGTCAGGAACGGCTGGTCGAGGCCGAGATCATGCCGGACCGCTCGGCGAGTGGCTTCCGGTGGCGGCCGCGACCCGAACAGGACGTTCTCTGGACTTCCCGGCGCCACGTAGATGCTCGCGTAGACGACGAAGCTGGCGATGAGCAGTGTCGCGACCAGGCCGGCCAGTCGCTTCACCAGGAATCCGATCATCACGCACGGCTCGCCGTCGACGCTGCTGTCACCGGCCGCCGACGGCGGCAGCCCACGGTGACGCCATGAAGGAGAAACTCAGGGTGGCTCCCGCGAGCTTGCTCGACAGGTACACCGTCGAACGGGGCTGGACGATCGGGATCGCCGGCAGATCCTTCGCGAGTTCCTTCTCCGCAGTGATCAGCAGGGTGGCTCTGGCGGTCGGGTCAGTGGTGGCCCAGGCCTTGTTCAACGCGGCGTCGACGGTGCCGTTGCTGTAACCGCTGAAGTTGTTGTCGCCGCCGGTGCCGCCGAGGAGACTGTCCTGGAACAGCGGCTCGGGCAGCTCGACGTAGCTCTTGGTGAGAAAGGCGTCGAACGGCTTCCGGGCTTTCGCGTCGGCGAACAAGGATCCGTATTGCTGGTTGGGCAGTCCCTGGATCTTCATCCTGAGCCCAATCGAGTCGCCGGCCTGTTGGATGACGGTCGTGATCTGGGTGCTCTGCGCGTCGCCGGTCGGGTATCCCAGGGTGACCGACTTACCCGCGGCCCCGGCCTGGGCGATGAGTTTCTTCGCCGCATCCAGGTTGTCGGTGATCGGCGTGTAGGCCGCCTGGAAGGTGGGCTTTGCGTAGCCCCAGACGCCGGGGCCCGAGAGCCGGTAGAGCGGATCGGCGGTGTTGTTGTAGACCGTCTTCGCGATTCCGGCCCGATCGATCACCATCGACAGGGCCTGACGGACGCGGACGTCGCTGAGCGTCCCGGTGTCCTTCGCGATCAGCAGGTCAACGTTCTCGGGAGTGGAACCGGCCGCACCGACATAGGTCTGGCCGGTGGTCGATGACTTGAGCGTCGAAAGCAGACCGGACGGCACGTTGAACCCGCCGTCGACCTTGCCCGATGTGAAGGCGTTGGCGAGGGCGGAGGGATCGGCGGGGTAGAGGAAGGTGAACGACGACGCGTGCGGGGCATGGGCTGAGTCCCAGTAGTTCGGGTTCTTGTTCATCACGAGCTTGCTCGTGCCGTCGAAGGAGCCGTAGGTGAACGGCCCGGTGCACATGACGCCCTTCTGCGGGCTGCCGAACGCGCGCCCGGCCTTGGTGGTGAACGCCTTCTCCACAACGGCGCCGCTCAGCGTCGCCAGAACGGCATTGAACTCGGTGGTCGGCTGCTTGAACGTGATCGTGACAGTCGTTGGGTTGTTGGCAACGATGGAGGACACCCGCTGATAGTTGGCGGCGTAGTTTGACGCGACCTTCGGGTCCAGGTTGCGGTTCAGGCTGTAGGCCACATCGGTTGCCGTCATCGGCGTTCCGTCCCAGAACTTCACCCCGCTGCGGATCGTCAGCTTGAGGTGCGTGGCATCTGTGTAGTCCGTTGCCGTGGCCAGCCCGGGCGTGATCGCGTAGTTCGGCCCGACCCGCAGCAACGGTTCACACAGGTTCGGAATGACGGTCTCCTCCGGATAGTCGGCGAGGGCGAGCGGATCGAGGCTGATCGGCGGCCGGTAGTCGCCGTACCAATTGACGTTGCCGACGGAGCTGTGAGCCGTGCCGATCTGGAAGGTGGACTTCGAGGCGCCCTTCACAGCTCCGCCGGTCGGCGACTTCGACGAGCTGGAGCCCGAGCAAGCCGCCAGCAGAATGGCGAGTGAAGCAGCTCCACAGGCAGCGGTGACAAGCCGGGTGGCGGCCATGATGACTCCCAACGTCAGGGTTGCGCGCGGTCTATTCCGAGCTGTGGACGAGTTGACCGCGGACATAGGTGCGGTGCACCCGGGCGGTGTGGATCTGGTCGGCGGCAACGGCGAACAGATCACGATCGAGGACGACGATGTCGGCCGGTGAACCGACCGACAGGCCGCTACTGCGGTGCGCCGCGAAAGCAGAACCTGCCGTGTAGGCCACGAGCGAGTCGGCCAGGCCGAGCGCCTGGGCAGCGTCGAGGGGCGGGGTCCCGTCCGGCGCGTCGGCGCCGAGTCGGGTCACTGCGGTCTGGATGCCGAGCAGGGGATCGGGGCTGCTCACCGGCCAGTCGCTACCCATGGCGAGGGCAACTCCCGCCTTCTGCAGCGCCGCAAACGGGTATTGCCAGCCGGCCCGTTGCGGGCCGAGGAACGGGATGGTGAGTTCGTCCATCTGCGGCTCGTGGCATGCCCAGAGCGGTTGGAGGTTTGCGATGGCACCCACCGCGCGAAACCGCGGAATGTCGTCCGGGTGCACGACCTGCAGATGCGCCAGCTGGTGGCGGCGATCCGACGTGCCGTTGACGCTACGGGCATGCGTGAGCGCATCGAGCACCTCACGGACGGCACGGTCGCCGAGGGCGTGGAAGTGGATACCGAATCCGGCCCGGTCCAGCCCGGTGACGACCTGGTTCAACAGCTCGGGGGACAGGAACGACAGGCCGCGATTGTCGGTGGGATGCCCGCAGCGATCCAGGTAGGGCTCGAGCAGCCCTGCGGTGAAGGTTTCGGCGACGCCGTCCTGCATCACTTTGACCGTGTCCGCCCGGTACCGGTGTCCGCCTTCCGCGACCGCCCGCCGGACCTCGTCCAGCAGGCCGATCTGGGTCTCGACGTCGGCGGCGGCGATCCCGCGATCCCACCAGAGCGCCGCGTCCACGCGCGCGGTCAGCCAACCCTGCTCAGCGGCACGCAGGTAGGTACTGTGCGGCCCGATCGGTTCGGCGATGTCGACGAGGGCGTCCTGCCAGCCGACGATGCCGAGGCTGTGCAGGTAGGCCTGCGCGCGTCGCAGGCCGTCGTCGTACTCCTGCTGGTCCGGTGGCGGGAGCAATCGCGCAACTAGGTCGATGGCCCCTTCGTGCAGCAACCCGGTGGGGGTGCCGTCCGAATCACGCTCAATCCGACCGTCGCGCGGATCAGCGGTTCGGGTGTCGATCCCGGCGAGGCGTAGGGCCGCGCCTGACACCCAGGCCGAGTGGTGATCTCGGTTGACGAAGAATGCCGGCCGTTCGCCCACGACGGCATCGAGCATCTGACTCGTCGGTCGACCGTCAGGAAACGCCGGCATTGACCAGCCTCCGCCGACCACCCACGTCCGCGTCGGGTGTTGCTGCAGGAATCTTAGGATCGCGCCGGAGTACCCATCCGGGGAGGAATGGTCGCCGAGATCGCACCGTCCGAGTTCAAGGCCGCCTTGCACCGGGTGGGCGTGGGCATCGAGGAAGCCGGGAATGACCAGGCGACCGTCGAGATCGACGACCTCATCCGCCGTCCCTGCGAGGTCCGCCACCTCCCGGTCGCCGCCCACGGCCACGATGACGCCGTCACGGATGGCGATCGCTTCGGCGCCCGTTCGTGCTGCGTCCGCGCGGAACACCTTGCCGTTGCGAAACACCACGGCCCCGCTCGACCCCATCGCAACCTCCGTCGTCACAGTGGTAAAAGAAAACGCGCCATCCGCGCTGTTGTCAACTATGTTGACAACAAGTTCGACGCTAGTGTGTCTCGGAACCAGCCGAAGGAGTGAGGGTGGCTGCAGCACAGGGCAAGGCCACGTCGAAGCCTGCCGCGCGTGCGCGCCGCCCAGTCGGTGGGGGCGGCGAGAGTGTGGCTCTGTCGGCGGACGCGATCATGGACGCGGCGCTCGAGCTCACGGAACGCGAGGGAGCTGGGGCCCTGACTGTGCGGCGTCTCGGCAGGGAGCTAGGTGTTGACGCAACGGCCTTCTATCGGCATTTCCGGGACAAGGACGAGCTCGTCCTGGCGGTGAGCGACCGCATCATCGCGATGACGCTCGATGCAGTCGTCGAGTCCGATGATTGGCGGGACACGCTGCGGTCGATCACGAGCGCTTCCAACGCAACGAACCTGCGCTACCCGGCGGTCACCAGCATCACGTTCGCCCGTATCACAGGGGGCCCGGCCGAGCGGGTCATGGTCGAAAAGATCCTTGCCACGATCTCTCGAGCCGGCCTATCGCCGGCAGACACGGCGTTGTATTACCGGGCGTTCGTCGACGCGATGCTTTCCTTGACCGGTCAGGCCGCGGCGGTGGCCAATCTCGAGCCCGCAGTGCGGGCCAAGGACGAATCCGCCTGGACACAGATCTATGGAGTGCTTTCGCAGTCGGACTACCCGGTCACGAGCGCACACGCAAAGGAACTGGTCGCCCTCTCGGAGCAGGAGGTGTTCGAAGCCGTGATCGAGGCCGTGATCGAGGCAATTGCCGCGCGGGCCGCGGAAACATCGCCGCAGCCGGCAATCCGAAGGTCCAGACCGAACAAGCCCGTCCCGCACGAGAAAAACCCCAACTAGACCCAGGAGAATCCGGTGGCCACTACGACTGCCCGGCTCGATGTCCTCAGCATCGGTTACGCGCATGATCGCGTGGCGAGCACATGCACGTTGGTCCGCGACGGCGACGCCGTGATTGTCATCGATCCAGGAATGGTCGCGAACCGCGCGCTACTACTGCAACCGCTCGCAGACCTGGTGCTCAGCGCGCAAGAGGTGACCGACATCGTCATCAGCCATCACCACCCCGACCACACCGTGAACATAGCGCTGTTTCCCAACGCGAAACTGCACGACGTGATGGCGACCTACGTCGACGACCTCTGGCTCGACCACGAGCCCGGCGATTTCACCGTATCGCCGGCGGTGCGGCTGGTGGCCACCCCCGGCCACACCGACCAGGACGTCAGCACAATCGTGCAGACCGACGACGGACTGATCGTGCTGACGCATCTGTGGTGGGGGGCCCAGGGCCCAGCGCAGGACCCGTTCGCGGCTGATGTCGCCGTGCTCAAAGCCTCGCGCGATCAGGTGCTTGCACTGGAGCCGGCACTCATCGTTCCGGGCCACGGTGCACCCTTCGCACCGAATGGATCGACCCCCCGGTGAGCTGCGTGCCGTGCCTGCAGGATTCGCCTCAGTTGGATTTGCCCTGCGGAACGCTCCGTGCTTTTCGCTCAGCCAGCTGACCTGCGCCGACGGGCCTTCGCCCCGAAAAAGTAGACACACGATTTGATGTTTAAGCGGCTGGTTGCAGCGTAGCGGCGTGAACGGTCTGCTCATGGGTGATGGGGTTGAGCTCCATGATCGCTGTGAAAGATCCCGCCGGCCAGGGTGCCGCGTGCACGGTGGGCGGCGCGCAGGCGTCCTCGACGAGTTCGGTGCGCGCATGTGCTCGGCGATGGACCAGCCGACGAGGCGCCGGGCGCACAGGTCGATCACGGTGGCCAGGTTGGCCTTGATCCAGGCCGACAACGTGGCATCAGTGATCCCCAGGTCGCCGGCGATCGCGGTGATTTTCGCCCCCTCGGTCACCCGGCACAACTCGACAGCGTCGCGGCGAAACTCAGCAGGGTAGTTCCGCGCCATTCGTGGATCCTCTCGCCTCCCGGCAACAACCGGGATTGAGCGGGTCCGCTACTCAGGGTCAAGTCCCGAGGTCGTGGCTCTCAGCTGTGCGGAAGGCTCGGGGAGGAGTCGGTGGTCAGTGTCCAGCTGGCCAGGAGGTTCAGGGCGCGCCGGGACGGTGAGTTCGGCTCGGTGCTGTAGACGAAGACGGCCGTGTCCTTGTCACCGGGCAGAGTGAGCGTCTCGTAGTAGACGGTGAGGTCACCGACGACGGGGTGGAGGAGGCGCTTCGTGCCGTGGGTTCGTTGGTAGACGCGGTGTTCGCTCCACCATTGATCGAACTCCGGGCTAAGTGCTCGAAGGTCGGTGACGAGGTCTGCCGTGGATCGATCGTTCGGGTCGGCGCCGAGATCGAGCCGCAGGCTTTCAACTGTTGCTCGCGCCTGCTGCTCCCAATCCACGAACAGCGCTCTTGCGCCGGCGTCAAGAAACATCCAGCGTGCGTAGTTGCGCTCGGGTGGCCGCATCCGCTCGAAATCGGCGAACAGAGCGCGGGCCATTCGGGTGGCCGCCAGGACGTCACTGCGCTTGCCCAGGACGAGTGCCGGCACATCGTTGAGGCTGTCCAGGAGCTGGCAGAGACCCGGTCTCACCCGTTGTACGCCCGGGGGTGGGCGGCGCACGGATCCAGACGTGCCGGTGCCGATGAGGTCTTCGAGATGGGCCCGGCCGGCGGGGCCGAGATCGAGCGCGCGCACGAGCGCGTCGATCACGGCGGGGGAGGGGATGATGCGTCGGCCTTGTTCGAGACGTGCGTAGTAGTCGGTCGACACGCCGGCCAGCAGCGCGACTTCTTCTCGTCGCAGGCCGGGGACTCGTCGCACACGCGCGTCGGCCGGTAGGCCTGCCCGCTGCGGGTCCTGTTGGCTGCGCGCTCGCCGCAAGAAGTCGGCGAGCTCACGGTTGGTATCGACCACAAGGCCATTGTGCCGGGCAAAGCCAGACGCCGGGTGGACCGCTGAGTCCTAGGTGCGTGGGTCCTTGGTTCGGCAGGGCGTGAGATGGCCGCCCACAGCTCCTGCGTCTGGGCGACAGTTGATGAAGCACCCCGCACGACCTGTGCAAGCAACGGTCGCATGCCACCTGCGACCCCGAAAAGAAGAGGCCAATCATCATGAGCATCCCCAACGATCGCCCGGCAACCTGGTTCGTGACCGGGACGTCGCGAGGCCTCGGACTCGAACTCGCCGTGCAGGTGCTTGAGCGCGGCGACAACCTTGCTGCCACGACCCGCTCCGTCGAGCGGCTGACCAGTGCGCTCGCTGGACGCGCCGACACCGCCAAGCTCCTCGCCCTACAAGTGGACTTGCGCGACCCCGCGGACGTTGCGCGTGCGATCGAGCAGACCACTGCCCGCTTCGGTGGTCTGGACGTGGTCGTCAACAACGCCGGATACGGCTTTCTCGGCGCGGTCGAAGAGACCAGCGCGGACGAGGTGCGCGCCATGCTCGACGTCCAGATCGTCGGTGTCTGGAACGTGCTGCGCGCAGCGCTGCCGGTCCTGCGCGGCCAGCGCAGCGGCCACATCGTCACTGTGTCCTCGGTGTTGGGCCTTACGGCCGTGCCGGGATGGGCGCTGTATTGCGCGGGCAAGTTTGCTGTCGAAGGCATCAGCGAAGCACTGGTCGCCGAGGTTGCCGAGTTCGGCGTCGAAGTGACCATCGTGGAGCCGGGCTACTTCCGCACAGACTTCCTGTCCTCCGACTCCCTCGGCCTGCCGGTGGCTACCGCGGACGGGTACCCCGCCATCCGGGAGATGGTCCAGAGCCACCTCGAGCTGCAGGGCAACCAGCTGGGCGACCCTGTCAAGGGTGCCGAGCAGATCGTGGGCCGTCTCGTCGGCGGCGGGCCCCTGCGGCTGATCCTCGGGTCCGATTCGCACGCCTACGCCACCGCGAAGGTCGACGCGTTGCAGGCCAACCTCGACGACGCCCGCGACACGGCCGCGCTCACCGACCACGTGACGCTCTCCCTCCCGGCATGATCCGGACTGTCGTACCGAGCAGACCTGAAGACCGCGCCGGCGAGGCTGCCCGAACGGGCAGCACAGAATTGAGGCGGCGCTCGTGAAACTCGCTACCGTTCGCCTGGATGACCGGCAGACCGTCGTCCTGGTGGAGGATGACGGACGAAGCTTGCGTGACGTGAGTGGGGTTACGGGTGCGGGGTCGGTGCTCGACGTCATCGCGAACTGGCAGCGACTGAGCAGCGAATTGCGCACTGCCGAGTTGCCGATGCTCACCGGCGCACACACGCTGTGCGCTCCGATCCCAGCGCTGCTGCGCAATATGTTCGCGGTGGGCAAGAACTACCGCGAGCACGTGGTTGAATTCGGCCGCTCCGGCTACGACAGTCCGGAACGCAGCGAGGACCTGCCGACCAAGCCAGTGGTGTTCTCCAAGGCGACGACCGCCGTGACCGGGCCGTTCGACCTGATCGAGCTGCACGCTGGTGTGACGTCGGAAGTGGACTACGAGGCCGAGCTGGCAGTGATCATCGGGACGGGCGGCCGCGGCATCAGCACGGCCCGCGCGATGGATCACGTGTGGGGTTACACGGTCGTCAACGATGTGACGGCCCGCGACCTGCAGCGCGACCACAAGCAGTGGTTGCTCGGTAAGTCTCTGGACACTCACGCGCCCATGGGCCCGTGGGCGGTCAGCGCCGACGAGATCGAGGACGTCACCACCTTGCGGGTCACGAGTTCGGTCAACGGTGAACCGCGTCAGGACGCCGTGATCGCCGATCTGATCTTCTCGATCCCCGAGCTCATCGCGACCATCTCGGCGGGGATCACGCTGATGCCCGGTGACGTCGTTGCCACCGGCACACCGGCCGGTGTGGGTATCGGCTTCGATCCGCCGCGGTTCTTGCAGGCGGGTGACGTCGTCGAGTGCTCGGTCGAGCGCATCGGCACGATCCGCAATACCGTCGGCTGCCACCAGTAGAGGAGACGCGCCATGCGTATCGGCGAGATCGAAATCCATCCGATAGCGGACGGCACCTTCCGCGCCGGTCCGGGGTACTTCGGTGAGCGCGTGACGGCGCACGGTCACGAGGACTACTTCAACCGCGACGGCAAGGCGTGGCTCCCGATCGGGTGCTTCCTGATCCGCACCCGAGCCAAGACGATCCTCGTCGATGCCGGTATGGGCCCGGCTATCCGCGACGATGGCGAACGCAGGCTGCTCGTCGGCGGCCAGTTGTTGCTCGGGCTGCGAGCAGTCGGTGTCACGAGGAATGACGTCGATGCGGTGGTGTGCACACACTTGCATGCCGACCACTGCGGCTGGTTGTTCGATACGGCCGGCCACCCGACGTTTCCGAATGCGGATATCTGGATGGGCCTCGCCGACTGGCACCACTTCGTGCTGGACCCCGACATCTGGATGTTCGATCACATCCGGTTCGGTCTGCAGAACTGCGAACCAGCGCGGTTGCACCTGATCAGCCAGGACAGCACGGTTGCCCCTGGCGTGGACCTGACAATGACTCCTGGCCACACTCCTGGACACCTGTCGGTGATCGTCTCCTCCGGCGTCCAGCGTGCGCTGCTGCTCGGCGACGCGATCGTGTGCCCCATCCAGCTGGACGAACCCACCTGGCAGTCCATCGGCGACGTCGACCCGCAACTGGCAGCCCAGGTCCGCGAACGGCTGTTCCGCGAACTCGAGGGCAGCAACACCTTCGGTGCAGGTGCGCATTTTCCCGAACTGCAGTTCGGTCGCGTGTTGACCGGACAGCTGCGTCGATGGGTCGGCTGACCCGGTGCCGGCCCGACTCGACGGTGTGCGACGCCGGGCGCCGCGCCGCCCGTCCACGGGTGCGTTCGTCAACGACCCAGCGGCACCACGAGTTGCCGGGCGAATGCGGCAGCCTCGGCCTCGTCGATCATTGCGGCAGCGACCGTCGCTCGGCCGATCGAGCGCGGCAGCAGCAGGCGGGGCGCATCGGCGAGCGCCACCGTGCGCAGTTGTGGTGACAGTGGCAGGTCGAGACGGCGCGGGTCGCGGACCAGCGCAGTGACGGTGTGACCGCGCGCCAGCGCTACCCGGGTGAGGTGCCCCCCGGTGTTGCCGGACGCGGCGAGTACAGCGATGTGCATAACGGTTGCTTTCAGGTGTAGGTGCGCGGAGATCGGCACGTGGCGCGGGAAGTGCGGTCTGGTGGTGACGCCGGTGGGCGCGGTGGCGGTGCGTGGCCGGCCGTTCCTGCTCGCGCGAAGTATGGCCGCCGCGGCAGGGTGCAACGCCGGTACCGCAGCCAGAAAGTCCGCGCTTGCGAGCGTCCACGGCTGACCGTCAAGATCGGTTACCGCCCCACCGGCCTCGTGGACGAGAAGGGCGCCGGCCAGGAGCCCCGAGCGGACCGCGCTGTGCTGCCAGAACACGTCCGTGCGCCCAGCTACGACGCGGATCAGCTGCAGCGTCGCCGGAACCGAGACCCGAACAACGCCGCCGGCGCCGAGCATGGCCGTGATGGTTCGGCCCATGCTCTCGTAGGTCGCAGTCGTTTCGCGTGGGCTGGCCTGGCCGGTGCCGACCAGCGCGGCGCTCAGGTTGGTCTTGGGCGAGGCCGCAAGTGGCGCGCCGTCCTGGCAGGCGCCGCTTATGGTTGCAACACCGGGGCGGGGCGCAGCTTGTCGGAGTGCCTTGTTCGGGTCGGAGACGCACCTGGACGTTCCGACTCGTGAGGAGAGACTTGATGTTGCCGCGCGAACGCGGGCGCATTCGCACTCGCAGCTCTTACGCTCATCGTTATCCCAGGCCCGAGCGTTCTGTTCACGATCGGACGCTCGCTGGCGTTCGGATGGAGAGGCGGATTGATCTCTGTCCTCGGCAATGCCATCGGCACGCTCCCCGCGACTGTGGCCGTGTCGTTGGGGCTGGGGCAACTCATCGCCGACTCTCTTCCGCTTTTCATTGCGATCAAGACTGCAGGCGCGGTCTACCTGATGTACCTGGGCGTACAAGCCATTCGACACCGTCGTGTCCACGGCGGCGAGGCTGCGTCTGACGAGGCGAGTGCACCGCCGAGCAGCCTGCGTCAGCTTCGTGAGGGAATCGTGGTCGGTGTGTCGAACCCGAAGACGTTGGTCTTCTTCGTGGCAGTGCTGCCGCAGTTCGTCAGCCGTGAGGCTGGGTCCATCCCTTTGCAACTGGCGCTCCTGGGTTGCGTGTTCGCTGTGATTGCCCTTCTCAGCGACAGCATTTGGGCTTTGGTTGCTGGAACCGCTCGCGAGTGGTTCGCACGAAATCCCCGTCGGCAGTCGCATATGTCTGCTGGCGGCGGCGTGATGATGATCGGTCTCGGGGGTGCCCTGGTCGCGACGGGCAACAAGCGTTGAACCGGTCCCGCCGCTGACGATTCACCGGGCGGCCGAGATTTAGCCTCGCGGGTCGTTGCCGTACATCGAGACAGCCAGATGCTCACTTACATGGCCATCGGTGGCATCACACCGTTGGTAATGCGCGTCCACTGCATCCTCCGCACCTGCGACCTTCAGCGCCACAACTGCAGTGCGAGCCCGGCGCCGAGAGCGGCGACGAGCCAACGGATCACCGCGGGTGGCAAATGACGGGAGACGCGCGGGCCTATGGTGCCTCCAGCGAACATGCCCACTGCCAGCGGGGCAACTGCGGACCAGGCGACACTGCCCCCAGCAACAACGACTACCGATGCCGTCACCGAGGTCGCGCCCACAAGCATGTTCTTAGCCGCATTCGCGTGGGGCATTCGATCATCGACGAGCACAAGCCACGCCGCGAGCAGCATCACGCCCGATCCGGCGCCGAAGTACCCCCCGTAGACGGAAACAAGCCCGACCGCCGGAAGGGTTATCGCGGCGGCAGCGTGTCGGCGACCTCGCATGTGCCTTGTGAGCCATGGCTGCAAGACCAGCGAGACAGAAGCCGCGATCACGAGGTACGGGACGATACGGCCGAAAGCGCTGGCTGGAGTGCTGATCAATAGCACTGCGCCGAGGGCCGCACCGGCGGCGGCCGCAGCCATTGCTCGAAGCAGCCGCGGCCGCTGGTTGACAAGTTCGGCTCGCGAAGCGAGTGCTGCCCCTGGCCAACAGGCGACTGCCGCAACCAGATTTACCGTGTCGGCCGGAAGGCGGGACAGGCCGACGAACAGCAGGACCGGGTAGCTGACGATGGAGGTGATGCCACCGGCGGTTCCGACCGTCCCGGCGAGCAGACCTGCCAGCAGCAGAATTGCCGTCGCTCCTGGCTCACCCATCACCGACGCTGCGGGGCCTCGAGCGACGGCGAGGACACACTGCAACTCTACGCGCCTCGATGCCTGTGTGAACGGACCCGATGATCGCGTGGCCGGACGCCGACGTGTTCTTCTTCTCGGCCGTATCGACGGCAGACGAGGTAACGGTGCGGTTCGTGGCTGCGGGCTCGGAACGCGGTGCCGTCGTCGGCCGAAAATTCGTGCAGCAGTCCCTGCTCACCAAGGACCTGCAACGCCGGTAGACCGTGGCCAGATCGATCCGGTGGCCGTGCTCGCGTAACTCGATGGACAGAGCATGGCAGTGGCTGGGATCTCGCGGTCGTCGAGCGCCTCCAAGACCTCCCTTGCGCCGCGACTGTCGCGGCGTGGCCGTCGGCGGGGGTCGGTGGTCCGGGCGTTGCTACCGATACCCTAAGTGCTTCGCGGAATTGACAACCGATGTCATTACGGAGTTGGCTGGCGCGCGCCGGGTCGTTCGCCTGGCGTCGCGCAGGATTGAAGGGGTTGTCGTGAGTCGTCGTTCGTGGGTGGCATCGGTCGCCGTCGTCTTGGTGGGCGTGAGCGCCGTGGCCGGGTGCAGTACGTCCTCGTCAGGGGGCGGGTCCCAGGTGACCGGCACCGGGACCGGCAGCGGCGGTTCGGGCACGGTGGTCCAGGTGGCGGCGAGCATCAACGCGTGGGGCAGCATCTTGGAGCAACTCGGCGGAACGCACGTAAAGGCGACCTCGATCATCACCAATCCTGATACCGACCCGCACGACTACGAGCCGACGCCTCAGGACGGCACGGTGATCGCCGGGTCGAAGCTGTTTGTGGAGAACGGCATCGGCTATGACTCGTGGGCGGCCAAGTCATTGGCCGCGAGCCCGGACTCGAGCCGACTCGTGATCGATGTCGGCGACCTGGTGCACATCCCGAACGGCGGGAACCCGCACCGCTGGTACTCACCGTCGAACGTCAACACGGTCGCTGACACCATCACCGCGGACCTGAAGAAGCTGGACCCAGCCGACGCCTCCTACTTCGATGCTCAGCGGCAGAGGTTCGCGACCAACGGCCTAGCCACCTACAAGTCACTGATTAAGGAGATTCAGGGGAAGTACGCCGGCACGCAGGTCGGTGCGAGCGAGTCAATCTTCGCGCCGCTGGCGGATGCGTTGAAGCTGGATCTGGTCACGCCGCCGTCGTTTCTGAAGGCGATCAGCGAAGGCACAGACCCGTCAGCGGCCGACCTGTCGACGATCAACTCTCAGATCAGCGGGAAGAAGATCAAGGTGTACGTATTCAACAGCCAGAACGCCACCCCTGATGTCGCTGCGCAGGTGAAGGCGGCCAAGGCTGCCGGCATCCCGGTGTCGACGGTGACCGAGACGCTGTCTCCGGCGAACGCCACCTTCGAGCAGTGGCAGGTGGCGCAACTGCAGGCCCTTATCACAGCGCTGCATCAGGCGACCGGCAAGTGATCGATCGACCCGGCGCCAAGCCCTCCGCCGCCAATCCGTCTGCCAGCGACCGGCCGTTGGCCCACCACCCGGCGCAGACTCAGGAAATGCCCGTGCAGGCGGACCTCCCGCAGCAGCGACCCGTTATTGAGCTGCGCCGCGCGGCCGCTGCAGTGGGCGGGCGCCGCATCTGGTCGGAGGTGAGTCTGAGCGTCACTGCTGGGGAGTTCGTCGCTGTCCTGGGTCCGAACGGTGTCGGCAAGTCCACGCTGCTGAAAATGGTCCTCGGCCTTGTCCCGGTGACCGAGGGACAGGTGACCGTGCTCGGAGGGCGCCCTGGGCAGCGGAATAAGCGCATCGGATACCTGCCGCAGCGCCGCGCGTTCGATCCGGCGACCCGGGTGCGCGGCGTCGACATCGTGCGACTCGGCCTGGACGGTGACCGCTGGGGTGTCCCTGTCCCCGGATGGGTGCCCGGCTCGCGTGGACGGCAGATCACCCGCCGAGTGGACGAGGTGATCGAACTCGTCGGCGCCACAAGCTATGCCGGTCGCCCGATTGGCCAGTGCTCCGGCGGGGAACAACAACGGCTGCTCATCGCCCAGGCGCTCGCCCGGCGACCCGAACTGCTGATTCTCGACGAACCACTGGACGGTCTTGACGTCACCAATCAGGCCTCGGTCAGCGCGCTGATCCGTGAGGTGAGCCGCAGCCAGCAGGTCGCAGTCATACTGGTGGCCCACGACGTGAACCCGGTCCTGTCCTACCTCGACCAGGTCATCTATCTCGCCCATGGCGGGGCGGTGATGGGTCCTCCGGCCGATGTCATCACCGCCGCCACACTCACCATGCTCTACGGCACACCGATCGACGTGCTCACCGACCGCGCCGGCCGTCTGGTGGTCGTGGGACAGCCCGACGCCCCCGCCGAACACCGCCTCTCCGGCCGATGACCACCACTCACCGATGACTGGGTTGAGCTGGAACGTCCTCGACGACGCCCGGCAACTCCTGGCGTTCCACTTCATGCTCAACGCGCTGCGCGCGGGAACCATCGTGGCCGTGGTCGCCGGTGCGATCGGCTACTTCATGGTGCTGCGCCGGCAGAGCTTCGTCGGCCACACGCTGGCCGTCGCCGGATTCCCCGGCGCTGCCGGCGCCACTTACCTCGGCCTGGCCACCCCGCTGGGTTATTTCGGGTTCTGCATCGCCGGGGCGTTGGTCATCGCCGCGCTACCCGGCGGCGGCCGCGCGAACTCCGGGTTCGGCGGCTACGGCAAGGAATCCGCCGCCATCGGCACCGTGCAAGGGTTCGCGCTGGCCTGCGGGTTTCTGTTCGTCAGCCTGTACAAGGGATTTCTCACCGGCCTGAACAGTCTGCTGTTCGGCTCCATCATCGGTGTCACCGACGACCAGGTCCTCACCCTGCTGATCGCCGGCGGCCTGTGCCTGATCGTGCTCTCGGTGATCGCCCGGCCGCTGCTGTTCGCCAGCGTTGACCCCGAGGTCGCCCGCGCCCGCGGCGTCCCGGTCCGCCTGCTCGGCGCGGCGTTCCTGATCGTGCTCGGGGTCGCTGCGGCCGGGACCAGCCAGGTCACCGGCAGCCTGCTCATCTTCGCGCTACTGGTCGCCCCCGCTGCGACCGCCAGTCGACTCACCGCCCGACCCGCCCTCGGCCTGACGCTGTCAATGATCATCGCCGTCGTCGTGGTCTGGGCCGGTGAAGGCGTCGCGTTCTTCTCGACCTACCCGATCGGTTTCTGGGTCACTACCTTCGCCTTCGGCCTGTTCCTGCTCGCTACCGCCTACCGCGCCGCCTTCGACGCCTACGGCCGCCGACGCGTCCGCACCGGCCCCTTACCCGCGGTGGCGGCGGCATGAGCGCAGTGCATCTGCCGGCCGGCAATGTCCTGGCGGGTCAGCATGTCCTGGCCGCCAACCCGGTGACCGGGCTGACCAACATGCTGTCCACCGGGTTCATCCAGCACGCCCTGCTGGCCGGTACCTCCATCGCGTTGCTGTCCGGGCTGGTCGGATACTTCGTCGTGCTCCGCGGCCAGGTCTTCGCCAGCGACGCCCTGTCCCACGTGGCCTACGCCGGAGCACTGGCCGCGCTCGCCGCCGGGGTAGACCTACGGTTCGGGCTGTTCGCCGCCTGCATCGCGGTCGGGCTGATCCTCGGATTGTTGGGCGGCCGTGGCGCGGCCGACGACATCGTCATCGGCACCACCTTCGCCTGGATCCTCGGGCTCGGCGTGTTCTTCCTCGCCGTCTACACCACGCACGCCGCGACCGCCAACGGCGCAGCGAACGTCAACGTGCTGTTCGGGTCGATCTTCGGCATCAGTGCAACCGACGCGCACACCGCCACCTGGATCGCGCTAGCCACGATCGCCGTGCTGCTGCTCATCGCCCGCCCGCTGCTTTTCGCCAGCCTCGATCCCGCTGTCGCCGCGGCTCGCGGTGTCCCGGTACGCCTGCTCGGACCGCTGTTCCTGGCCGCCGTCGGTGTCACCGCCGCCGAAGCCAGCCAAGCGATCGGGGCGCTGCTGCTGTTCGGGCTCGTCGCCGCACCACCGGCGGCGGCGCAACTGCTCACCGACCGGCCGTGGTGGGGATTCGTATTGTCCGGGCTACTGTCGGTCGCCGCCATGTGGATCGGCATCACCGTCGCCTACGCCGCGCCAAAGTTCCCGGTCAGCTTCGACATCATGACCACCGCGACCCTCATCTACCTGACCGCCGCCGTGATCGCTGCGCTGCGCCGCCGACACCGGCGGGGTCCCGGTAGCAACGAATTGAATCTGGTCCCTGACCCGTCGATGACGGCGTATTGATCACCACGGCCGCGCCGGTTGGCGGCGATGTCAGGTGTGCTGGACACCGGGGCGTGTCAGGTGGTCGCTGGGTGGTGACTTGCGCGTGAGGGTGAGGATGGTGTCGGTGACGGTGGCCCGCTGCCCGCCGGGGCCGCCGGCGACGCGGTCGCGATTCTCCGCCATGGCCTCCTGCCACAGCTCAGGGTCGAGCCGGAACTCGGCCAGCAGCTGCTCAGGGGTCGGGAAGACCGTGTCGGGGTCCGCCCACGACCACGGGGCAACCGAGGCATGGTCCACGACGAGCAACACACCCCCAGGCCGCAGTGCGGCCGCGGCCCGGGCCAACATAGCGGGCCGGTCGAACTCCACGGGGGAGAGCAGATACTGGGCACTGATCAGGTCGAACTCCCCCTGCGGAAAGGTGGCGTCGAGATCGTGACGTTCGGTGCGGACCCGGTCGCCGACGCCGGCAGCGGCGGCGCGGTCGGTGACTCGGGTCAGCGCGGTGGCCGAGACGTCCACGGTAAGCACGGCCCACCCCCGTTCCGCCAGCCACAACGCGTCACCACCGTCGCCGCACCCCAGGTCTAGCGCCCGCCCTGAGGTCAGCGCTCTGACGGCGTCGACGAGGACCGGACCGGGCCCCCCGATACCGGGCTGTGTCGCGGCGTAGTGAGGCTCCCAGAACCCCTCGGACGCCGAGCTCTTGTGGGTCATCAGAGCGCCGCCCCGTGGCGACGGTCGCCGAGGACCCGTTCGCAGACTTCGGCCTCCGTTGCCGCGGAAAACGAGGAAGCTTGGGACTCTCGCCGCGCGCGCAGCGCGGCGACCGCGACCTCGATGTCCTCGCCCATGAGCTCCATGTGAACGGCTGCGCCCACACCGGACCCGGCGGCAGCGGAAGTGATGACCTGTGCCATGGGGGCAGCGACGTTGCCCGCCGCCCACACCCCGGCGGTCGCGGTGAGACCCGCGGGGTCGGTGGGCAAGTAGTGCCCGGCGACGACTCCACCGAGCTCGAGGTCGGTCGTGTCCAGGCCCAGGTCCGCGAGCAGGTCGGTGCGTGCCTCTAATCCCGTCGAGACCGCCACGGCCTGGCGGGCGAACACCCGACCGTCGGCCATTTGCAGCCCCGTCAGGGCGTCGTCCGTGGTTTGCACCGCGGTGACCTGACCCACAACCCACTCCACCCCGAGCGCCGCAAGCTGCTCGACCTGATCGTCGCCCGGGTCGGGCGCAGTGTGCTGGAAGTACACGACATCGTCGGTGAGCTGGCGAAATAGCATCACCTGATGCAGGGCCATCGGGTTGGTGCCCAGCACCCCGACCGCTTGGTCGCGTACCTCCCAGCCGTGGCAGAACGGGCAGTGCAGCACGTCGCGGCCCCACCGCTGTGCCAGCCCCGCCACATCGGGCAACACGTCGACCAGTCCGGTGGCCAGCACTACCCGGCGGGCCTCCACCGTTCGGCCCGGCTCGTCGCCGGTGCTGAGCGTCACGGTGAACCGCGGACCACCTGGCCGCGGGTCCGTCAACACCGCGGCCGCGGTCGCGGTGCCCTCGACGACCTCTACGTCGTAGGCGTGCGCTTCGGAGCGCCCGATCTCTAACAACGTCGCAGGCGCCGTCCCCTCCGCGTAGAGGTAGTTGTGCACCCCCCCAGCGGGGGCGTTACGCCCGTGCCCGGCGTCGATCAACAGCACCGACCTGCGGGAGCGGGCCAGAATCTTCGCCGCGCTCAGCCCGGCCGAGCCACCGCCGACCACCACCACGTCAACCTCGTCTTCGTTGGAGCTCCGGACCGGTGCCCGTGTCGTACTCATCGTGTTCCTCTCGTTGGTTCGACGGGTGCGCCGTGATGCGCCCGCTGCGGTCACCACAGTGCAATCACCTTTCGCTCGATGCCAACATTTCTTGCGGATCTGGCAAACTGGCGGAGTGGGGAACACGCAGCGGGGCAGCCGGGGCGAGGCCGCCACACCCGATATCGGCACGGGGCCCGACGCCAACATCGACGCGGTCATTGACGGCCTCGGAGCGCGGCTACGGGGTCTGCGCCGCACCAGGGCCATGACACTGGCCGACCTGGCCGAAGCCACCGGCACCTCGCAGGCCACCCTGTCGCGGTTGGAGTCCGGGGAACGCCGACCCAGCCTGGAGCTCCTTCTTCGTCTCGCCGGTACCTACCGCGTAACCCTCGACGAGCTCGTCGACGCACCCGCCACTGGCGACCCGCGCATCCACGCCCGCCCCAGCGTCCGCTACGGCATGACGTGGGTGCCGCTGACCCGCAGACCCGGTGGGCTACAAGCGTTCAAACTCATCATCCCCGCCCGGTTCCCGGCAGACCCACCCGAGCAACGCAGCCACCCCGGTTACGAATGGATGTACGTCCTCGACGGCCGAGTTCGACTACTCCTCGGCGAGCACGACCTCACCCTCACCCCTGGCGAGGTCGCCGACTTCGACACCCACACCCCCCACGCCTTCAGCAACCCCACCGACACCCCCACGGAGCTGCTCGTCCTCAGCAGCGCCCAAGGCCAACGCGCCCACATCCGCGCACAACCCACGCAGACCAGGTCAGGCCCGACCTCCACGCGTTGATCATCGCGGCTCAACCACTGCGCACCGCACCCAGCCGCGGTCGAGCCCCACCGGGCACAGCGATACCACGGGGCAAGACGCGATTGTGTCCGCACTCGTTGTCCGGGCGACACCTCAACGCGGTCGCGCTCGCTGCCCGCCTCTGTGCGATCGGCATCGAACGATGCCGCGCGCGACTGGCCGTCGTCGACCAAACTCAGCAGCGAGATCCACCCGCAATGCTCGCCGGCGTCCTCGGAGTCACCCCTCGCACCGCCTCGAACGCCACCACCCGAACCGGCGGCCGATGGGCCCACTACGCCGCCGAGCCACGAGAAGAGGCTCATCGCAGAAGGGTGTAGTCGGGGTCTGTCGGCTTCCGCGGTCGCCGGCATGGATTTCCGCGCTCGGGTGCACTTCTGTCCGGGTGCGCCGAGGCGAGCGTCGGGAACAAGTTAGGCATCGTCGCTGCCGGCCCGCAGGGAATGGATCATTCTCTGCAGGATCCGTAACGTGCCTGACTGCTCGGTCTCGGTCATGCCGGTCAGCATTCTGATCTCGACGGACCGGACGGCGACCGTCGCCTTCTGCAGGCTTTGTCGGCCGCGCGGGGTGAGCCGCGCGGGAAGAACTTTCCCGACCGGTGCCTGCGCAGGCCTGGTCACAGAGCCGTCTCGTTCCAGGCTGTGCAGCAGCACGTTCATCGACTGTCGGGTCACGAACGCGCCCCGCGCCAGTTCGGAGTTCGACAGGGGGAGAGTCCCGCCGAGTGGTGTAAGTCGGGTTCCTGATCGTGGTGACCGGTG
>NZ_CAXTHK010000027.1:0-52370 GCF_964244045.1 uncultured Jatrophihabitans sp.
AACTCACACACCTCGCTGACCAGGTCGCTGGTTGAGCGCACCCGTCCGGCGAAGCAGTCCTCGGTATAGACCTGCAGAATCGTGCCCGGTTTGATTCGCGCCACCGGCGCAGCACCGCCGAACGTCCAGGCGTAGTCGCCCTCGCCGGGGGTGTATGTCAGCACATCGGTCATGCCACAGTCTCTCGCGACTTGTCTTCCGTGTGCAGTTGCTTGCCGACGATCTCAGCGGCCCGTCGGCTCGTTCCCTTCTGGCGCGGATGTCTCGCTCGCTCCTGAGCAGAGGCCACCGTGGGTATCGCGGCGACCCTGCTCGCTCTGGGTGGATTCTGTCTCGAGCTGGGCGCTTGTCGCAGGGGAGCGCCTATTTACTCCGACATGCGATGACGAAGCCTCGGCCGGCGAAGGTCTGACCGCTCACGTAGATCGTGCCAGCGCCGACGGCGGAGAGGGATACAAGGCCACGTCCCCAGTTCTGCTCTCCGACAGCCAGCGAATTTGACCGGAAGCTATGGTCGACCGACCCGTCTGCGTGAAGGCGGGCAAGTCCAAATTGCGAGGCTTTGCCTCGCGAGAAGTTGCCGAGGACAACGATCCTATTATGCGCCGTAAGCGCGATCTGTGTCGCAAACCCAGGCGCGTGGCGACCACCCGCAAACATGAAACGTTGGGCTGTTCCATGGGAGCCGAAGGTGGTGTCGACCGAGCCGTTGAGGTGCAGCTTTGTCACCGCCGCGGTGGTACAGGCGAACGATTTGGGATGAGTCGGCGCGCTCCCGGCTAGGAACAGCGCATTCTTGGTGACTAGGCTCAACTGGGCATTGCCAAGGCTGATTGATCCGTGCTTGCCGAACGACCGGTCAAAGGCAAGGTTCGTGGTGTATCGGAAGAGTCGCTGGGTGCCGCCGCCGTTATCAGCGGTCACGTACCACGCGCCGCCGTTGGGGCTTGCCATCAACCCGTAGACGTTGAGATATGCCGCGCCGGCGAGGGTTACGGACGCCGCGGGGTGCCCGGAGGGTGAGTATTCGGTGATCCTCGAGGCCGTCAGGCTGGTGCCCGGCGAGCCGTTATCAAGTTGGGCAATCGCCCCGTTGCCCGCCACCGCGACACTCGTACCATTTGGGCCCTGCGTGATCTGGACGGATCCGCGCTTGCCGTAGCTTGCGTCGAGTCTGCCGGCGGCGCTGAAACGGGTCACCTGCAGTGAGGTCTCTGACGTTGAGGCGACGGTAACGAACTTTCCGCTAGCGAGTCGTACGAAATCCTCCAGATCGTCCGACGGAAGACGAATGCTGCCGCGGTAACCGAACCGCTTGTCAACTGCGCCGGCCGCGGTCAGCCTGTTGATAGTGACGGTTGTCGTGGTTCGGGCAACTAACACGTGAGAGCCATCGGCCAGTGCGGTGTAAGCGCCGTAACCGTGCGGCTGTACGTACCTGCCGTGATTGGCGAAACCCTTGACGAGACCCCCGGCCGGGCCCGAGCCATTCTTCGGCCCGCCGGTCGCACACGTTGCCGATAGCGGCTCATGTGATGCGGGTGGCGTGGCTGTGGCAGTAGAAGGCGCCGCGCACACAAGCAGCCCGCACGCTGCAGCGAGAGCCAGGCTTCGACGAACGGCGGGGACCCAAGAGCTTGCCTGGTGACTCGGTGTGGTTGCACTGCAGGTCATGGCGCATTCCCCGTATCTTTGTAGTGAAAAGTCCGCTTCGAAATAGCGGCGGATCTGCGGGTCAAACGAGACTTCAACACCCCGGTGAATGATTGCGGTACGCCACGTCGGGCAAAACTGTGGTTTCTACGGTGTTTGCCAGCCTAGGTCTAGTCGAGCAGATCGCCAGGACCGATCCCAAGGCGACGTTCGAGGTCAGCAGGCGAATGGGTGCGCAAGTACTCTGCGAAGCGGGAGGTGGCTTTGGCCATGTGGTCCTCTGCGGTGCGTTTGGAGATGTAGAGGCGTTCGGCGATGGCTGCGAACGATTCACCTCGCGCTCGGGCAGAGAGCACCTCGCGTTGCCGGGGGGTAAGGGCTTCGGTAGCACCGCGGCGGTCAAGGAGCTCAATGAGGCCGGTCAAGGAGTGGGGAATGACCAAGCCACCGGCGGCGACCTTGTCGATCGCGTCCGCAAGCGCCTGGATCGAGTCGGTCTTGTGGGTGATGCCGTGGGCGCCGGCGGCGATGCAACCAGCGAGGACTTCGCGACGGCGCTCGTTCGTGTAGAGCAGGACACGGTGGCCTGCTGCCGCAACTCGCGCAACCGCTCTGGCGCCTTGCGCACGGTCGTCCTCATCCGACGACAGGTGCAGGTCGAGAAGAACAACATCTACGTTAGGTGACACGATGAGGAACTTTTCGGTTGACTGGTAGGTACCGAGGACCTCTATGTGGGGCAGCAACAGCGGTAGGGCAAGTCGTATGACGGTGTCGTCGTCGATGCTTGCGATCCGGATACTCAATTGAACAGCTCCACAGTTCGGTGGGACCGATCTGCGCTCCCTGCTGTCGCCGTCAACCACGCCGGGCCGCCTCCTTAACGACGGGGCCGCGGAGTGTGAGGCAGGTTCCCTGGCCGTTCGCAGTCTCAAGTTCGGTGGAGATGTTGACGTCATCAAGGGCCTGTTTCACTTGAACGGCGAGACCAAAACCCGTCAAGGTGTGCGCAGCGTCGAAACCCGTCCCATCATCGCGGATTGTCATGACCCAGTGGCCGACATCGTCGGCGTCCCGTTTCCCACATGCTTGGTCCACGTGGATAGTGACGTTCTGCGCATCGGCGTGCACCCGGATGTTGTGCAGGATGGCGGTGATCGCTCCCTCCAGCGCTTCGGCGGCAGGCTCGTCAAGGCAGGTGTCGCCTGCGAGGTCAAGCGCTAAGTCAATCGGAAGGTCGTCGAAGCCGTAGACAGAGGCATGAACAACATCGCGGATGTGTCGGGCATCGTTCCCGGTTCGGGGTTCAGCACCGGGTGGGCGTTCCAAAAAGGTGCGGATCTTGGTTGCGCCCGCGCCGGCCTGGTGACGCAGAAGTACTTCGAGTTCGGGGTTCGTGCTGGGTTGAGCGAGGAGGGCAAGCACGGTGGCCTGATCGTGCAGGAGCCTGCGGTGCCGGTTGTATTCGTAGTAGCGGGCTGCCACCACAGCGTCGTCGCGCGCTTGATCGGCATCGCGGCCCAAGCGTCGAAGGTAAGTTGCTAGAGCGCGGGTAAAGAGTGCAAAGCCAAAATACGCCACGGTGTTGGACAGAACGGTGGACCTAGCGCCGCTGCTGGCGCCCGGCAAGCTGACTGCGACGTAGCCGACGGCAAGCGCGGCCGATGCAGTCATTGTTTGCCAGCGTTCCGGGAATCCAATACCCGCACCCAGCGCGGCCGCCACGCTGATCGCAAAACCCCAGGCAACCCAAGTCCCGACGCGGTCGTGAGTCGTGGTGAAGAACGGCTCACATAGCAATACGAGTAGGCCCGTAGCGGTGTCCAGGGCTGCCCATGTCGCGCTGCGGTACTGCCTGGCTCGGATGACAGCTGTCGAGATTGCGATGGTCTCGAGGACATAAAGGGCGATGAGCGCAAAGAACAGCCACCTGTTGGTGGTCTGTTCGGTGCTTCCGGGCAGCGCGAAGAGGAGTTGAACGGCGTCTGTTGCCCGTAGCCCCAGGAACGCAATGAGGGCACAGAGCTCTGTGCCGGCTGCGGTCGTCGGAAGGGACGGGCGGCCGAGGCTCCATTGAGTGATGATTCGCAGCAGCAAGAATTGGCTCCGTCCCTCCTGAGCCCTCAGCAGTGCACGGTGCTTACCCAGGCCGGCGGCGAAAACGGCAATGTTGTCAGTACCCGGACCTCAGAGTATCTGACGAAATGACCCTTTGGCCTGCTCAGGCTCGTCGCAGGAAGGTGGTGACTTGGACGATCCCGGCGGGTTGCGCGTCCACGATCTTGGCGACGCGCCGCGTCATGGTCGGCAGCGTCAGCACGGTGCACATCTGCCCGTCCGGCGCGAAGTCGTAACCGAAACCAACGGCTTCAACCTGGGTCAGGGGTGCGTGCACGGGCTGTTCCTCGATGAGCGGCAGCAGACGTGACGCGGTTCGGTTGATCTCGGACCGGGTGTAGCGGGATCTCACGACGCACAGTGCCCGCGGATAGGACGGCGCAAGCGCAGCACGCACAGCACGCACGTTCGCGGTGGTGACGATGACCGCGACGGCCTGGGTCTTCGACGCCGCGAGACTGGCGATGCGCAGCGTGCTGGCGGTGTGCGCGTGCTTGTACCGGCCCATGGCCGCGAGGTTCACCCACGGCGTGACGATTCCGGGCGGCGAAGGCTTGGCTTTGGCCCAACCGCCTGCGGGTGCGCTGCAGGGAACGCGTGGCCCGCCGACCTGGCCCAACGATGCCGGCCCTTGCGCCTTGACCCGCAGGCGGCCCTTGTCGAATACGCCGATCAGCTCGGCTTGCCCGTAGGTGATGTGGTTCTGGGTGAAGCGGTGGCTGAGCCGCGAGACGTCGACACCGTACGCGTCGACACCGATACACGACGGTGCATGCTTCGTGTCCGTGGCGTACACCTGATTAGGGTCGCAGAAACGCGTGGGCCGTCCCGGCACGACCTGAACCTCGCCGACGCCCGCGACGCGGTCGCCATTGTGGAAAACGAGGTTTCTGGTTCGTCCCGACGGAGTCGGTGCTGACAGGGCCTGCGCCGTTGGCGTCAGTCGCGTCAAGGGGGCTGAGTTGGCGGCGAGCAGCTCGGCTGGTCCGGACGCACTCAGGCCCATCGCGACCGCCGACGCGATCATGACTATGGCGACCGCGCGCCACCGACGTGTGAACGGCAGACCCAACAAGCGACCCCGTGAGCAGTTCACTACATCCGTCATGGCGCTCTCCCCGCACGTCCCGCCGCAACCATAAGACAAGACGCTGCGCCGGCCTGCCGATCCGGCAGACGGCGCGGTGGCCGAGCCCGATACCAAGCGCGCGCTTCTGCGCGCGCGGCGGCACACTGGTGGCAGGCCCACCCGCAGCGGACGGCCCCGACCTGAACACCCGGGAGTGCCCCTCATGCAGAGCCCCGACTTCGGCGTCAGGCGACGAGCGCGCTGAACGTTCACCTACGCCGGCGCGGGACTCCGTCAGATGCGGCAACAGACGTGGCGACCGAGGACGGTGCGCCCGTCGGCCGGCGCGTCGTGCTCGGCCTGCTCGGGCTCGGGGCGTTGGGCACGGTATTCGGCCATCGGATCCAGGACGAAATGGCCAGCACGCTGGGCCCGATCGCGCAACGCGATCCGACAGGCTTGCTCCAGCTCATTCCGCTGGGCGACACCTTCCGCTACTACTCGGTCACCGGGTCGGTCCCGACGCGCACCGCTGCCACCTACCGGCTGCGCGTGTCAGGGCTCGTCGCCCATCCCGTGACCTACTCGCTGCCCCAACTGCATGCGCTGCCACGCAGCAGCCTGGTCCAGGGCTTCCAGTGCGTCACCGGATGGCACGTGCCCGACGTCCACTGGGCGGGTGTGCGGCTGTCGCACCTGCTCGTCTCGCCGAGCCGACCGCGAAGGCACGCGCCGTGCTGTTCCGGTCCTTCGACGGCACGTACACCGAGTCACTGACGATCGCTGAAGCGCGTCGCGCGGACGTGCTCGTGGCGACGGAGATGCTCGGCGGCCCGGTGACCCACGACCACGGCGGGCCGGTGCGGATCTACGCCGGTGGGATGTACGGCTACAAGAGCATCAAGTGGCTGTCGGGCATTCAGCTCACCGACACCGAAATTCCCGGCTACTGGGAGACGCGAGGCTATGACATCGACGGACGCATCCGGAGCTGAGGAATTAGTGGTGTCGACCGCAGTGTCTCGGTTCAGCCGGGCCGAGCGACTGGTGCACCGCACGACCGCGGTGCTGATGACGGTCTGCATCGTCACCGCGGCCGTGCTCTACAACGGTTCGATCTCGGTGCACGTCGGCTACCGCCACGTCGTCGAGCTGGTCCATGTCTACTGCGGCTTCGCACTGCCGGTGCCGATGGTGCTCGGTCTGGCCTCGCGCGCCTACCGTGCCGACCTGCGGCGGCTGAGCCGCGTCACGCCCGGCGACCGTCGCTGGCTGCGCTCGAAGACCCGACGCGATGGCCGCATCCGGGTCGGCAAGTTCAACGGCGGTCAGAAGCTGAACGCATCATTGGCCTGCGGGTCGATCCTCGTCCTGCTGGGGACGGGTGTACTCATGTACTTCGTCGGGCTCGCACCGCTGGCGATTCGGACGGGCGCAACCTTCGTGCATGACTGGTTCGCGCTCGCCGTCGGCCTGCTGGTTGTCGGACACGTCTACTTCGCAATGAAGGACGCGGAGGCGCGGCGCGGAATGCGCACCGGCCGGGTGTCGCGAGAGTGGGCCGCTCAGGAGCACGCGGACTGGCTGGCCGAGGTCGACGACTTGGGGACCACCCGCTAGTCAGGCCAGGAAAGCAGCTGGGCACCGAGGGCGGCAAGCTGCAGCGGGAAGCGATCGGCCGGCAACGCGGGGTCGAGGCCGGTGAGGTCGCGGATCCTGTCGAGGCGGTAAGTGACCGCCCGTACCGACAGGTGCAGGGCCCGCGCGGTAGCGGTGTTGTTGCCGCCTGCTGCTGTGTGCGCGGCCAACGTCTCGACCAGTGGTTGCGGACCGCCGCGGGCGGCGCGCAACGGGCCGAAGGTGGACTCCACCAGATCGCGTAGCGCGCCCCGGTCCCGCAGCAGCACGCTGTAGGCCAGCACGTCGCGAGCATCGACGACCCGGCCGGGCAACCCGAGCCGGCCTCCGAGCTCCAACGCATCGAGTGCTTCGCGGTAGGACGAGACCACGCCGTCCGCGCCCGGTCCCGAACGCCCGATGCCGAGCCGCCACCCGCCGACCGACGCCCGGCCGTCACGCTGTCGGTCGAGCACCTCGCCGATGCGTTCGACGACATAGTTGACGGCCGCGCGGTCGGGCGCGGCGAAGACGACTGCGAGGCGGCCCTCCTTGCTGGCGAGCAGGGTTTGCGTGTCGCCCTTCACGCCGGAGATCGACCGCTCCAGGGTGCCGATCAGCGGCAATCCGTCGTCGAAGGCCCGCTCGGCCTCGACGGTGACAACGGCGTGCGGGCCCGACAGATCGAGACCGAACCCGTCCGCGCGGTGCAGTAGCCCGACGACGTCGGCCGTGCCGCCGAGCAGGTCGTCGATGAACTCGCGGCGGGCGGATTCCTGCGTGCGCACCAGGGCTCGACGCGCGAGCTGGTAGCCCTCGGTCAGTGCCGCGACCACGTCGTCGGCGGCATGCAGCATGACCTCGCCGGCCATGACCACACCCTGCGGACGCTCGGGTGCGTGACGGACGGGTGGCAGGTGCGTCCACAACCGCCAGGCGGCCGACAAATAAAGATCGAGGACGGCGCGCAGGGCCACGCCTTGCCGGGCGGCGCGGTCGCCCAGGCTTCGGTAGCCGCGGACGTCCGCCGGGGCGAGCGGGTGGCCGGCGACCACGGCGGCGACGACAACGGACAGGAAATCCCCGAGCAGGTCGGCGGGGACTCCCCCGGCATCCGCGGCGGCCGCGCTCGCGAGCTCGGCGAGTACGTCGGCGGGCACATCGCCGGCCACACCGCTCGCCACACCGCCGGCCACGTCATGGTCCCCGGGCTCGGTCACCGGCTCATCATGCCGCCCCCTCCGTGATCAACAGCGCCGAAACGTCGGCTGCCGACGTTTCGGCGCTGTTGATCACGAGTGGGTCACGAGTGGGGGGTCCACAGGATGTTGACATCCGCTCCTGGGCTGCTCTTGACGTTGCCGTGAGGCGGCCATGAGGCCCACTCGCGCAGGCTCGTACGTACTGATCGTGCTCCGCCCCTGCCACCGAGGATGCCGCCGTGACAACAACTCTCGACCGTCCGGATGCGCAACTGCGCGTCGTCGATCCACCCAGCCCCACACCGCCGCGCAAGGGACGGGTGCGTCGCCTCGTGCGCGGGCCGGCCGACGAGCCGGGCTGGGCGCGTCCGGCACTGCTGGTGCTGCTGGGCCTGACTGCGGTGCTCTACCTCTGGAACCTCTCGGCCTCCGGTAACGCCAACAGCTTCTACGCCGCAGCGGTCGAGCAGGGCACGCACAGCTGGAAGGCGTGGTTCTTCGGCTCGCTGGACTCCGGCAACTCGATCACCGTCGACAAGCCGCCGGCCGCACTGTGGGTGATGGGCCTGTCCACGAGGATCTTTGGCTTCAATTCGTGGAGCCTGCTCGTGCCGCAGGCCCTCGAAGGCGTGGCCGCCGTCGGGCTGCTCTACGGCGCAGTACGTCGGGTGGCGGGTGTCCCGGCCGGGCTGTTCGCCGGCGCCGCGCTGGCCCTCACTCCGGCCGCCGTGCTGATGTTCCGCTTCGACAACCCCGACGCTCTGCTCACCCTGCTGCTGGTCGCCGGCGCGTACGCCGTGACCCGCGCGCTCGAGTCCGCGTCCTGGCGTTGGCTGGCCTTGGCCGGCTCGGCGCTCGGTTTCGCGTTCCTGACCAAGATGCTGCAGGGCCTGCTCGTACTGCCCGCGTTCGCGCTCGTCTACCTGGTGTGTGCACCGACGTCCCTGCGCAAGCGGATCGGGCACACCCTGCTCGCCGGTCTGTCACTACTGGCCTCGGCGGGTTGGTACGTGCTGGTCGTCGGCCTGTGGCCGGCGTCGGCACGCCCCTACATCGGCGGCTCGACCGACAACTCGATCCTCGACCTGGTCTTCGGCTACAACGGCCTGGGCCGGCTGTTCGGCTCCGAGGGCAACGGCGGGGGTGGCGGTGGCGGCACGACCGGCTCCTCCTTCGGAGGCGCTACCGGCCTGACCCGGCTGTTCGGCTCCGAGATGGGTAACGAGATCTCCTGGTTGCTACCCGCTGCGCTGGTCGCGTTCGTCGCCGGTCTGGTCGTCACGACCCGGGCGGCCCGCACTGACCGGACGCGCGCCGCGCTGATCCTCTGGGGCGGCTGGGCCCTGGTGACCGCGCTGGTCTTCAGCTACATGCAAGGCACCATCCACCCGTACTACACGGTGGCGCTGGCCCCGGCGCTGGCTGCGCTGGTCGCGGTGGGCGGCGCGGCGCTGTGGCGGGTGCGCTCGACGGTGCTCACCCGCGCTGGGCTGGGCGCGATCGTGGTCGCGGCCGGCGGGTGGTCGTCCGTGCTGCTCGGCCGCACGTCGTCGTGGCATCCCGAGTTGCGCTGGGTCGTGCTCGCTGCGACGGTGCTGGCGGTGCTGGCCCTGGCCGTCCCCGGCCGCCTGGCCGCACGAGGCGTGGTTGTCGTCGGACTGGTCGCCGCGTTGCTCGGTACCGGCGCCTTCGGCGTCGCCACCGCCGCCAGTCCGCACACCGGTTCCATCCCCAGCGTCGGCCCGGCCGCGGCGCAGACCAGCGGCATGGGCGGTGGCGGCGCGAGCGGCGGCCGCATGCGCTCGGGCACGGCGCCGACCGGCACGCGGCCGTCCGGTGCGGCGTCGACCGGCACCCGCCCGAGCGGCACGGGCTCGAGCGCCACGGGCTCGAGCGGCACGGGCTCGAGCGGCACGGGCTCGGGTGGCACGGGCTCGAGCGGCACGGGCTCGGGTGGCGCACCGTCCGGCTCTTCGTCGGCCGCCGCGATCGGTGGCGGGTCGAGCACCAGTTCCGCACTCGTGGCCAAGCTCAAGGCGACGACGTCCACCTGGGCGGCAGCCGTCGTCGGTGACCAGACCGCGGCCGAGCTCGAGCTGGCCAGCGGCAAGGCCGTGATCGCGATCGGCGGGTGGAGCGGCACGGACAACTCGCCGACGCCGGCCCAGTTCGAGGCCTACGTCAAGGCCGGCAAGATCCGGTACTTCATCGGCAGCGCGAGCTCCGGCGGCCAGGGTGGCAGCAGCGGCGTCGGCAGCCAGATCGCGGCGTGGGTGGCAAAGCATTACACCGCCACCACCGTCGGCGGCCAGACCGTCTACGACCTAAGCGCTGCCGCCTCCTGACCCTGCCGGGGGCGCGCTTGTCCGTCAGGGTGGTCGTGATTTCCGCCCAAATCACGACCATCTCGGCGGACAAGCGCCCAGATACGTGCGGCGCTTACCAGCGGTCGAGGTGCAGGACGTCGTCGACGGGTTGGCGCGCGGCCGGCTTGAACGTCTCGCCGGTGTAGTACGCGGTCGGCAGCAGGACTCCGTGCCGCACGTTGTCCGGCAGACCGAGGATCTCGGCCAGTTGCGGCTCGCGGGCCAGGGTGAACGACGTCCAGGCGGTGCCCAGCCCGCGGGCCCGGGCAGCCAGGCAGTAGCTCCAGGCGGCCGGCAGCAGCGAGCCCCACAGCCCGGCCTGATTACCCGCAGGCAGGCTCGCGGCCTCGATGCACGGGATCACCAGCACCGGCACCTCGGCGATGTGCTCGGCGAGCCAGCGCGCGCTGTCCCCGACCCGCTGCTGCACCTTCGCCCGCGCGGGGTCGTCGGTGAACTGGCCGGCAGCCGAACCTCCGGAGGCGAAATAGAGCTCCCCGACCTCCTGGTAGAGATGCCCGATCGCCGCCCGCTGGGCGGGATCGGTGACGATCAGCCAGTGCCAGCCCTGCTTGTTCGAGCCCGACGGCGCCTGCAACGCGACCTCGATCGACTCGCGCACCAGATCGATCGGCACCGGACGCGTCAGATCGAGGCGTTTGCGGACGGTGCGGGTCGTGGTGAGCAGTTCGTCGGGCGAGAGCGGAAGTGTCGTCATACCCCGATCATGCCGCTCCCCGTCAGGACTTCGCGTCGACCCTGGTGTTCACCGCCGGCATGACCTTCTCGCCGTACGCGGCGAGCGTGGCGTCCTTCGCGTCGTGCTGCAGGTAGAGCGCGAATTGGTCGACGCCGAGCTCTCGCAGTTCCTCGAGCCGCTCGACCTGCGCCTCGGGTGGCCCGATGAGGCAGAACCGGTCGATCACCTCGTCGGGGACGAAGTCGGTGTGCTCGTTGCCGGCCTTGCCGTGCGAGTTGTAGTCGTAGCCCTGCCGCCCAGCGATGTAGTCGCTCAACGCTTTGGGCACGGCGGCGTCTGTCCCGTAGCGCGCGACGATGTCGGCGACGTGGTTGCCCACCATGCCACCGAACCAACGGCACTGGTCACGGCCGCGCGCCAGCCCGGCGTCGGTGCCGTCGGTGACATAGGCCGGCGCAGCGACGCAGATGGTGATCGATGCCGGGTCGCGGCCCGCGTCAGCGGCGGCCCTGCGGACGGCGGCGATCGACCACTCGGTGATGGCCGGATCCGCCAGCTGCAGGATGAAACCGTCGGCGACCTCGCCGGTGAGGGCGAGCGCCTTCGGCCCGTACGCCGCCACCCACACCGGCAGCTTCGACCCGCGCGACCACGGGAAGCGCAGCTGGTTGCCCTTGTAGTCGACGGCCTCGCCGTTGGCCAGACCACGGATCACCGCGATGGATTCACGTAGCGTCTTCAACGTCACCGGCGCGCCATTGATGACGCGCACCGCCGAGTCGCCGCGGCCGATGCCGCATACGGTCCGGTTGCCGAACATGTCGTTCAGCGTCGCGAACAGCGACGCGGTGACAGTCCAGTCACGAGTGGCCGGATTGGTCACCATCGGACCGACCGTCATGCGGTGCGTCGCCGACAGGATCTGGCTGTAGACGACGTAGGGCTCCTGCCAGAGCAGGTGCGAGTCGAACGTCCAGGCGTGCGTAAAGCCGTACGACTCGGCCTTGACGGCAAGGTCAACGACCCGCCACGCCGGCGGGTCGTTCTGCAGTACTACTCCGAAATCCATCAGATCAAATTCTGCGACAGGGAGCGCTTCACGAACTGACCGTGCGATTTCGACCCGACATACCCAGAGGTATTTTTGATCACGGAGCCACGGGACAGCACGACGTCAACATGCCCGTCGATCTCGTAACCCTCCCAGGCCGAATAGTCCATGTTCATGTGGTGCGTCTTTCCCACGCCGATCGACGTGTGGCCGTTCGGGTCGTAGATGACGATGTCGGCGTCCGCGCCAGGAGCCAGCACGCCCTTGCGGCCGTACAGCCCGAACATCCGCGCCGGCGTCGTGCAGCAAACGTCGACCCACTTCTCGAGGCTGATCCGCCCGTCGACCACACCCTGGAACAGCAGGTCCATGCGGTGCTCGACCGAGCCAATGCCGTTCGGGATCTTGGCGAAGTTGCCGATGCCCATGTCCTTCTGGTCCTTCATGCAGAACGGGCAATGGTCGGTGGACACCGTGGTGACGTCGCCCGTCCGGATGTAGCGCCACAGCTCGTCCTGGTGACCCTCCTCGCGTGAGCGCAGTGGCGTCGAGCAGACCCACTTCGCGCCCTCGAACGCACCCCACTCGTCGCCCCGCGCGCCGAGGTTGTCCTCGAGTGAGAGGTACAGGTACTGCGGGCAGGTCTCGGCGAACGCGTTCTGCCCTGCGTTGCGCGCCTCGGCGATTCGGGCCAGTGCCTGCTTGGCCGACACGTGCACGACGTACAGCGGCGCGCCCGTCATGTCGGCCAGCATCACCGCCCGGTGCGTCGCCTCCTGCTCGGTCTGCCAGGGGCGGGTGACGCCGTGGAAGTACGGGTCGGTGTCGCCGCGCGCGATGGCCTGCTGCACCAGCACGTCGATGGCCGACCCGTTCTCGGCGTGCATCATGATCAACCCGCCGTTGCCGGCCGCGGTCTGCATGGCTCGCACGATCTGGCCGTCGGAGGACAGGAATACCCCGGGGTATGCCATGAACAGCTTGAAGCTGGTGATGCCCTCGTCGATGAGCTCGTCCATCGCCTTGAGCGACTCGTCGGTGACCTCGCCGATGATCTGGTGGAAGGCGTAGTCGACGGCGCAGTTGCCGGCCGCCTTCTCGTGCCACAGCGCCACCTGGTCCTGCACGCGTTGCCCGTGCGCCTGCACCACGAAGTCGACAATCGTGGTGGTTCCGCCCCATGCTGCGGCCCGCGACCCGGTCTCGAACGTGTCGGATGCCTGGGTGCCGCCGAACGGCATCTCCATGTGCGTATGCGCGTCAATACCCCCAGGTATGACGTACTTGCCGGTGGCATCGACGATCGTGTCGGCCGTGATCGAACCGAGCACCGCCGAGCCCGGTTCCAGCATCGCCACGATCCGCTCACCGTCGACGAGCACGTCCTGCAGGGACGAACCGGTGGACGAGACGACGGTGCCGCCCTTGACCAGCGTGGTCGCCACTACGGCATCACGGTCCGGGTGTAGGACTCGGGCCGCCGGTCGCGGTAGAACTGCCAGTCGTTGCGCACGGTGGTGATGAGGTCGAGGTCGAGGTCACGGGTGACGATCTCTTCTTTGTCCTGCGAGCCGACCTCGCCGACGTAGTTGCCGCGCGGGTCGACGAAGTAGGACCTGCCGTAGAAGTGCGGGGCGTCGTCGCCGAACTCGCCGATCTCCTGACCGATGCGGTTGTTGGCCGCGACGAAGTACTGGTTGGCCGCGGCGGCCGCGGGCTGCTCGAGCTCCCAGAGCCGGTTCGACAGACCGGGCTTGGTCGCCGAGGGGTTGAAGACCAGTTGCGCGTTGTTCAGCCCCAACTCGCGCCAGCCCTCGGGGAAGTGCCGGTCGTAGCAGATGTAGACGCCGACCCGGCCGACCGCGGTTTGGAACACCGGGTAGCCGAGGTTGCCGGGACGGAAGTAGAACTTCTCCCAGAAGTTCGGCAGGTGCGGGATGTGGTGCTTGCGGTACTTGCCGAGCAGGGTGCCGTCCGCGTCGATCACCGCGGCAGTGTTGTAGTACTCGCCGTCGTTCTCGACCTCGTAGATCGGCAGCACGATGACGAGGTTCAGCTCCTTGGCCAGCGCCTGGAACCGCTCGGTGGTCGGGCCGGGAATCGGTTCGACGTACTGGTAGTACTTCTGGTCCTGCACGGCACCGAAATAGGGGCCGTAGAACAGCTCCTGGTAGCCGATGATCTGCACGCCGTCGGCCGCGGCCTCACGCGTGAGTTCCTCGTGCCTGGCGATCATCGACTCCTTGTCGCCGGTCCAGGCGACCTGCGTGACAGCGGCTCTGATCGTGCTCATGGTGTGTCTCCCTGCATTGATGGTGACTGTTGATGATCCTGCTACGACGACGTTTCGACCAGATCTCGCACTCACCCGGGCGGATCGTCGCCGTACATGCGGGCGTGGTCGGCGGGTTCGCCGTGCCGCTCGATCCGCTTGCGCAACCCGGGGACCAAGGACTCGGGCAGCTCGACGGAGTCGAGGAGTCGCAGCGCTCCGGCGACGTCGTGCTTGTCGTGGTTGAGGATGCGGTTGGCCTCGCTCACGCTGATTCCGTGGCTCGCGCGTGACACCAGGCGCAACAGGTCGCCGGCCCGGACAAAGCCATGTTGCAAGACACGCAGGTGGAACCCCGTCATGCCCTGCTGCTGCACGTAGAGCGCCATCTTCGGCAGCCCGTACCGGGCAGCGATCTTGTAGCAGGGCGCCCGCGGCTGGGTCACCTGGACGTGGGCCTCCCCGACCTCGAACTCGTCGCCCAGTTGCACCTCGCTCTCGAGCAACCCGGTGACGGTGAAGTTCTCGCCGAACGCAGCCTGGGGCGGCAGGTCGAGGTCCAGGCGCTGCGTCCAGTACTCGTAGTGTTCGAACGGGTACACGCAGACCGCCTTGTCCGGGCCGCCGTGGTGTTCGTACACATGCTCGTCGCCCGGCAAGCCGTCGATCGACAGCAGCATCGGCCCGTCGACCGGTTGCTTGTGGTACGCCGAGACGATGCGGCGCTCGCCCTGCACGATGGCCGACACGGTGCCGATGTTGAGGGCCCGCAGCGTCCCGCACAACTGCGCCGGCATCAGGTGGGCTCCTCGTCCAGGCGGTGCAGTTCGACGGCGACGAACACGGCCAGGCGCAGGTCCGGATCGTCGAGGAACGGCCCGAGGACCGACTGCAACCGAACCACCCGCTGCCGCACGGTGTTGCGATGGACGAACAGCAGCCGCGCGGTCTCGGCCAGGTTGCCGTGCGTGGCGCGCAGCGCGTGCAGGAAATGGCGCAGGTCGGCCGCCTCGTCGTCGGGCCCGGCGACCGGCCCCAGCACCTCCTCGACGTAGGCGCGCCGCTCGTGTTCCGGCAATTGATACAGCAGGCGCCGAACGCCCAGCTCGGCGTACGCCGTCATCTGGTTGGCGACGCCCAGGCGCCGGGCGATCGTCGCTGCCCGCGCCGCTTCGCGGTGCGATCCCGGCAGGCTGCGGACGTCGTCGACCGTGCGACCTACACCGACCGCAAGCGGGATGGACGTGACCCGCCGGAAGCTGCGCACCAGCACGTCGAGGTCGCTGCGGGCATCGATCAGCAACACCAGACCGCCCTCGTGCACGATCATGGTCCCGCGCGGGTCGGCGGCCCGCAGCGCATGGTCCAGCTGGTCGGCGAGCCGGCCGAGACCGGCGTGGCTGAGCGGCTGGGCGAACGGCTCGACGACCACCACGGTCATCCGCAACGCGGTGAACAGGCGCTGCCGTCGGGCGCGACGGAAGGCGGCCTCGCGTGCCTGCAGGTCATGGCCGAGCATGAGGGTCAGGAGGTTCTGGGCCGGACCCGATCGCGTCTGGTCCGCGCTGTGCACGAGGACGGCCAGGGCGAGCAGGCCGGACGAGGCGTCGAGCAGCCGGCGCTCGACCGCGTCGAGCGGCGCGGCGCGGTGGACGGCGAGCGAGCCCACGAGCCCGCCGGTGCGGCGCAGCTCGGCCAGCCCCACCTCGTCGTCGAGGGCGTCCAGCGCATCGAAACCGGCGTCCTCGTCCTCGCCACCGCTGGGCCCCGGTCGGCCCTGCGCGACGACGCGTCGGTCGACGTCGCGCACCACCAGAGCGGCGTCGAGCAGCTGCGCGAGCCGGTCGACGAGCGGGTGCAGGCTGACGTCGCCGTGCAGCAACCGGGCCAGCGGCTCGTCACCGGCCGGGATGCTGTCCGGGGTGTCGCCGCCGTCGCTGCGGGTGAGGCCACGCACCAGGGCCACCACCCCGCGAGCCGTGCCGTCGACGCCCCACAGCAGGCCCTCGCGGGCCTCGGCCGCCGCCGCGACCACGGAACGTCCCGGCCGGCCGGCGGCCGCGGCGGCGACCACTGCGACGGAGCCTGGCCGGTAGAGATGACGCAGCCGGCCCAGCACCAGTTCGAGCGGCTGGGCGAGGACGGCTCCGTCGTCCGCGCCCCACTCCAGGACCGCGAGGTCGGAGGAGCGCACGTCCTCGTCAGCCTCGCCGTCCGGCCGCCGGCCGGTGGGCTCGACGAGGTAGGCCCCGGTGATCTGCGGGTCCGCCGGCTCGGCGAGCAGCAACAGCCCGGTGTGTTCGGCCACCTGTGTCACGTCGGCACTCACCTCGCGCACTCGGTGGCCGTACGCGTGCCGCTCACGATCGCCACCGCACAATGGGCAGTGTGCAGAACCTGCCGGTGATCGATCTGGCCGCGACCGCGACCGACGAGGGCGTTGTCGGCGCCGGCGCGGAGCTCGACGCTGCGTGCCGCCGGCTCGGGTTGTTCGAGGTGGTCGGGCACGGCGTGCCCCCCGCGCTGTTCACCGAGCTGTTCGCAGTCACCCGGCAATTCTTCGCCCTGCCGGACAGCGTCAAGTCGCGGGTCGCCCAACCTGCGCCCGATCAGGTCCGCGGCTGGTCGGCGGTGGGCAGCGAGGGCGTCGCCTACTCCCTGGACGAGGAGTCGCCCGCCGACCTGCGCGAGAAGCTCGACATCGGCCCGCCCGTCCGCGCCTCCGACGCGGACACCCGCGACGGCTACTACTTCGACCCGGCCCGTGCCGGGCCGCACCTCGCACCCAACCTGTGGCCGCGCGAACCGGCCGGTCTGCGAGCGGTGTGGGAGACCTACTACGCGCACCTGGATCGGGTGTGCGCCACCTTGATGCGGCTGTGCGCGACACGTTGGGGTCTGCCGGTGCACTGGTTCGACAGCCAGATCGACCGCTCCGTGAGCATGTTGCGGGCGCTGTACTACCCGGCCCAGATCGAACCGCCGCTCAGCGGCCAGCTGCGCACCGGCGTGCATACCGATTACGGCGCATTCACCGTGCTGACGGGTGAAGACGCACCTGGCGGCCTGGAGGTGCTCGACCGCGTCGGCCAGTGGACGCCGGTGACCACGACACCTGGTCGGCTGCTGGTGGCGGTCGGTGACCTGCTCGCCGAATGGACGGCGGACGAATGGCCGGCCACCTTGCACCGGGTGGCCAACCCGCCCGCGGGCGGGGCGCGCAACAGCACGCGGCTGGCCTTCGCGTTCTACCAGGAGCCGAACTACGACATGCACGTCGACATCCTGCCGCCCTTTCGCCGTCCGGACTGGATCGCGCAGTCCCCGGTGCTCACCGCCGGTGAACACCTGCGGCAGAAATACCTGCGGCAGACGACGTTCGGACGGCGCCCACCGCAGCGTTGAGATGTGCGGTGAGACGTCACCCGTGCATCTCGGGCAGGTGGTTGATCCGGAACGCGTTGCCTTCGGGATCGAGGACCACGGCCTGCCAGGCGCCGTAGTAGGTGCGGTGCGGCGCCTGGACCTGGGTGCCGCCACCCGCGAGGGCGCGCTCGAGGCGCACCTGGACCAACGGCTCCTCGGATACCTCGAAGGTGACGAACGAGCGAACGCCGGAATCTGCACCGAGCGGACGGGGCAGTTCGAGCAGCTCGTACGCGGTCGCGGCCGCGCTGAAGCCGAGCACCGTGTCCCCAAGGTACAGCCCGCGGAAATGCGGCGAGCGCAGTGATTCCACCTCGGCCAGGTCGAACACGGCCTGGTAGTAGTCGGCGAGCTCGAGGCGGTCGGCGAAGACGCTGACGAACGACAGCGTCACCGCGGCGGACTCGTGCACTGCATGCGTGCTCAGAACTTCACCTTGCCGGCGAACTCCTTGTAGCGGTAAGGGTTCTTGGTGATCTCGGCCTGTGCCGTGCTCTTGACGATCATGGCCTGCGAGATGGGGTTGTCGAAGATCGGTGAGCCACCCTCGAGCTTGGCCCGCACCGCCTTGGCCACGACCAGGCCGGTCTGGGCGTCGGAGTAGAACCGGTCGGCGGCAAGGTAGGGCGTCCCCAGCCAGGTGAACATCTCGTCGTCACCGTCGCTCGAGACGTGCGTGATGTTGGTGATCTTCTTCGACTTCAGGTAGGAGGCAATGCCGTCACTCATCGACGCCGAATAGGCGACGATGGCCGTGGTGTCGGAGTGGGCCTGCAGCCCCGACTCGACGATGGTGGTCGCCTTGCTGCGGTCGAAGAAGCCCTGTTGGCGCACGGCGACGGTGAAGCCGCTGCCCGACAACGAGGCGTTCAGGCCTTGGTCGATCTTCTCGGAGAAACCCTGGCCGAGGATGCCCTGCACCACGATGACCTTGCCCGGCTTGGCGTTCTTCTTCAGGTACTCGCCGATCAGGCGGCCACCCTCCACCGAGTCGAGGTTGGCGACACCGGTGTAGTACTTGTCGGCTGAGGACTTGCCCGGCCAGAGTGCGTTGCCGACCGCGACGTTCTGCTGGCTGCACAGCTGCGCTGCCTTGCCGATCGCGTTGGCGTCGGCCGGCAGGACGATGAGTCCCTTGATGCCCTGCGTCAGCAGGTTCTGCACGTTGCTGAGCTCGTTCTTGCTGTCGAAGTTGTTCTGCACACCGACGACCTTGTAGGAGGTGCCCTCGAGCGCCTTGAGGACGCCCTCGGCAACGTAACCGGAGTAGGCGTTGATGCCGTTCAGCGAGATGCCGACGGTCTTGCCGGAACCGATGGACGCACTGCTGCTGCCGCCGGAGCCTGCGGCCGTCTTCGAGCTGCCGCTGCTGCTGCTACTGCTGCTGCAGGCCGCGACGACGCCGCCGGCGGCGAAGAGGCCGGCCAGCGAGAGCGTGCCGCGCAGGAAGTCACGCCGGGCGAGGTCGGGAAGGGGAACGGGGCCGGTCGGGATGGCGGAACCGTACGGGGTGGGACGCGACATCTGTACTCCTGTGATGGTGTTGGAATAGCCGGAGCACGGACCGCGTCGATGGGGTCCGCTGGAGAGCTGGCGGGTGCAGGCGAAGGTCAGGGGCCGCTGCCGCCTGGTGGGGCGGGTTGCGCCTCGGCGGGCGGCCGGCGGGAGACGAACCTGGAAACCTGCGAGCGCAGGGCCGCTGCGAAGCCCGCCCGGGTGCGCACCTGGGCCGAGCGCAGGTCGGCAGCAGCCGTCGCGACCACGGCAAAGATCAGGATGCCGCCGGAGACGAGACTCTGGTAAGCGCCGGCAACCTGCAGGAAGGTCAGCGACGCGTTGACCGTGCCGAACACCATCGCCCCGAGGAACGTGCCGATCATGGTGCCGCGACCGCCGGCCAGCGCCGCGCCGCCGAGCACGGTGACGGCGATGGTCGACAGCTCGAGGCCCTGCCCGGAGTTCGGGTCACCGGAGGCGAGCCGAGCCATCATGACCAGTCCGGCCAGCCCGGTCAGCAGGCCGTTCAGCGCGAACAGCTCCACCGTCAACCGTTTCGTCGGCAGCCCGGCCAGGAACGAGGCCTGGGGTGACGAGCCGAGCGCGTAGACGTTGCGGCCGAACCGGGTGAAGTGCAGCAGCAGACCCATGACGATCAGCACGACGATGAGGGTGACCGCCGGCGCACGAAGGCCGAGGAACTGTCCGAAGCCCAGCGTCTCGAGCCCGCTCGCCACGCTGACCGGGCTGTTGTTCGACAGCACGAGCGCGAGCGACGCGAACACGCTCAGACCGCCGAGGGTGAGGATGAACGGCGGCACCCGCAGGAATGCGACGATCACGCCGAACACCAGGCCGACCCCGGTACCGAGACCCAGGCAGATCACCACCACCTCGGGGGTGCTCCACGAGGCGCCGAACAGCTTGGCCGCAACGACGGCGACGAACGAGACCATGCTGCCGACGGACAGGTCGAGCTGCCCGCCGATGATCAGGAACGTCTGGCCGGCCGCCAGGATTCCGAGCACCGCGATCTGCGACAGGATGTTGTCGAAGTTGGTCGTGGTGAGGAATGCCGAGTTGCGCGAGTTCGAGTACAGGGTCAGCGCGACGATGGCGAGGACCAGCGGGATCGCGGTGCGGAAGAACGTCGTGGTGGGCGACTGTCGGCGCGCGGTCGGGCGCGGGGCGCGTTCCGGCGGGGTCTCGGTCTGCTTCTTGGTCAACTCCATGCTCATGCGGGTACCTCGTCGCCCATCTCGAGTTGGTAGAGCCGCTCGGGGGTCGCCGCGTCCCCGTCGAGTTCGGCGACCACCACGCCGTCCCGCATAACGATCACGCGATCGGCGAGGCAGGAGATCTCCTCGTAGTCGCTGGACACCATGGCGACGGCCAGCCCCTCGGCGGTGAGATCGAGCAGCTGTTGATAGATCTCGAACTTGGCGGCGATGTCGACTCCCGCGGTCGGTTGATCGAGGACGAGGACGGTGCTTTCGGCGAGCAACCACCGCGCGAAGATGACGCGCTGCTGGTTCCCGCCGCTCAGCGTCGAGACGGCCCGCCGCGGATCACCGGCCTTCACCTGGCCCCGAACCAATGCTCGCCGGGCCAGCGCGACGGCCGCGCTCGGCCAGTACAACCAGCCACGCCAGCCCCGGCGTGAAATCAACAGGTTTTCCACGATGGGACGCTCGAGCAGCAGACCCGCAGCCTTGCGATCGGCGGGCACGAAACCGATGCCCCGGGCCGCGGCCCGTGTACGTCCGGAGAGCTTCCCGCCGCTCATCGAGACCACCCCCGTCGGCGAGGAGCTGGCCCCGGACAGCACCTCGGCCAGCTCCGACGTCCCGGAACCGGCCGCGCCGCAGAGGACCAGGATCTCGCCGGCCCGGACATCGACGTCAACGGGCAGCAGCACGGGTGGGCTGCTGACCCCCCGGCCGGCGAGCGCGACCGTGCTTCTGTCACGTTCGGCCCGCGGCAGCCGCACGTGCGACACATCGCGGTCGAACATCGCACCGACCAGCTCACCGGTGGTGGTGTCGGCCACCTGGAAATCGGCGACCTTCTCGCCGTTACGCAGCACGGTGGCGACGTCGGCGACCTCGAACACCTCGTTCAGGTGATGCGAGATGTAGAGCACCGCAGTCCCCGAGCGGCGCAGACCGCGGACGACGCCGAAGAGCACCTCGACCTCGCTGCGCCGCAGCGAGGCCGTCGGCTCGTCCATGACGACCAGCGCCGCCTGCCGGTGCACGGCCCGGGCCAGTTCGACCAGCTGCTGCTGGGCCGCGGTGAGGTCACCTGCAATGGTCCGGGCGTCGAGGTCGAGCCCGAGTTCGTCCAGCTCGCGCTGGGCCCGCCGGGCGACGTTGCGCGCGGTCACGAGCCCGAGGCGACCGGCGGAGACGTCGTCCAGAAGCACGTTGTGCGCGACCGACAGGTCGGGCGCGATCTGCCGTTCCTGGTGCACCACGCGCACCCCGAGCTTCTGCGCCGCGCGAGGTGTGTACGGCCGAAGCTCGCGGCCGGCGACGCGCACCGTGCCCTGGTGCGGCTTCTGGGCCCCGGTGACCACCTTGATGAGGGTGGATTTGCCAGCACCGTTCTCACCGAGCAGGGCGTGCACCTCGCCCGCCCGCACGGTCAGGCTCACGTCGTGCAACGCGCGCACGCCGGGGAACGCCACACCCAGGTGCTCGACCTGCAGCGCCGCTACGTCCCTGCGGCTAGCTGTCCCCTCGCTCACAGGTCGAGCGCCAGAACGGCGGTCTGCGATCGGCTCACGCAGATCGCGATCCGTCGATTGGCCTGTCGGGCCCGATCGCTGAGGACCGTGTCGAGGTGAAGGGGCAGACCCTCGAGGACGTGCGACACGCAGGTACCGCACTCGCCCTTGCGACAGAAGAAGTCGACATCCACGATCTCGCGCACGGCGTCGAGGATGCTCTGGTCTGCCCGCACGTCGACGCTGCGACCGCTTCGGCGCAACTCAACGGTGAAGCTGGACGGGGGGCCCGAGGAGGGGCTAGCCACCGGCGACCACCGAGGCCAGCCCGGTCGTTGCCCCGCTGTGGGTCTTGGCGAACTTGCTGACGAGGTGGTCGCCCGAGGTCACCGGGGCGTAGCGCGGTTGCTCACCCGGGGCCAGGCAGGTGGGGATGCACTCGATGAGTGCGTCGTAGTTGGGCTGGTGGAAGAAGACCAGCGACATGCGACGGTTGTCACCGGTGCCGGCCGGCGGGTTCGCCACCCGGTGCCGGGTGGACGTCCAGGCGTCGTTCGTCCACTGCGCCATCAGGTCACCGAGATTCACGACCAGGGCGCCTGGGACGACCGGGACGCGGACCCAGTCGCCGTCCTTGGTGAACACCTGCAGACCGCCGGGCGCCTCCTCCTGGCGCACGATGGTCAGGCTGCCGTAGTCGCTGTGCGCGCCGGCGCGCATCTGACCGGGCAACGGCGGCACGTCGCTGTGCGGGTAGTTGATCGCCCGCAGCATGCTGATGTCCTTGTCGATCTTGTCGGCGAAGAAGTCGGCCGGCAGGGACAACGCCGTGGCAAACGCCGACATCAGCCGCTGGCAGAGGTCATTCATCGCATGAAAATAGGCCGTCCAGATCTCGGCCATGTCCGGCGGCGTTGCCGGCCATTGATTGGGCAGGAAGTGCGCCCCGGCCTGCTCGGGGGCGTAGTACGGGTCGTCCGTCGGGAAGTCCACCGGGCCCACGTCGAACTTCTCGTGCAGGTCGGGCGGGGTGGCGAGGTCATCGCTGTAGGCGAAGGACTGCTCACCGACTGCGCAGTACCCGCGGATCGTTTCGGGATTCGGTTGGGCGACCGCCCGTTTGGCCGGCATGTCCTGGTCGAAGAACGCGCGCGAGACCGAGTACATCGCGTCGATGAGCTGCGGGTCGATGCCGTGCCCGGTGATCTGGAAGAACCCGATCTCGCGGCACGACGCCCCGATCGCGTCGGCGACCGCAGCCCGCTTGTCCGGGTCGTCGGAGCTCAGACCGCCGATGTCGATGACCGGTACAACGTCGTTTACAGCGTCGTTTACAACATCGTTTACAGCGTCGTTTACAGCATCGCCCACAGCGTCGTCCATACGTGCTCCCCCTTGCCGAGAGGTAGAGCCTGCCGTCGCGCTTGATCGTCGGGCAATGTGGTGAGTGCACCGGATCGACGGTGTCGACGGGACGTCGTGCACATCGGAAACAACGCGGACACACGGCAACCGGCGGTGGAACGAAAGTGAAACGGGCAGCATCTTTCTCGTGCTGCGTTTCGACGGGTCGATCGCCGGGGTGGGTACGTCCTCGGGCGTCCGGTTGGTGATCGGCATGTGGCCGCTCAGCCCGTTCGGACCGATCGCCGACGTCATGATCGAGCGGCCGGACGGCCGGCGCATCCTGCTCGCCCCCACCCGCGACGCCGGCGAGTTCATCGCCGCGACGTATCACTTCGACGAGGTGCGTATCCAAGCCGTCGGCTGCTACGTCGACGGCGGCGCCCGCATCATCGACTCGGAGTCCCTGACGCTGCGCTTCCTGGTCGGCGGCCGCACCGGGGTCGGGCGGCTGCTCTCGACCGTGCCCCGCCGGCTCGCTCGGGCACGCTGGTGGGCGCAGGCCGTCGACCCGTTCGCGCGGTTCGCCCGGCGCGGCGTTCGCACCGCCGGCACCACCGGTCAGGGGCGGCGCGAGTGGTACTGCGCGCTCGACGAGCACCACATCACGCAGGTTCAGGCCACCCTCGACGGCGTCGATCTCGGCGACGTGCGCCGCGTCGAACCCAGCGTGCGCTTCGGGTTCGCGTCCACTCCCCCGGCGCCGGCGATCGTGCGCCTCACGACCTGGATAGACACGGGCGGTAGGAACGTCGGATGAGCGCACCGACGGAATTGGCGGCCCTGGCAGCACTGACGGCACTACGGCGCAACCACTGGAACAACCACCTGGCCCGGCACGCCCACGAGAAGCCGGACGCGGTGCTGCTGCGCTACCGGGGCGAGAGCACGACGTGGGCCCAGCAGCGGCAGCGCGCGCAGGCGCTCGCGGCCGGGCTGGCCGCGCAGGGCATCGGCTTCGGTGATCGGGTGGCGGTACTGATGGCCAACCGGCCGGAGTTCGTGGACCTGCTGTTCGCCGCCACCAGCCTGGGCGCCATCGTGGTGCCGGTGAACTTCCGGCTGACGCCGGACGAGATCGGCTTCATCCTCGCCGATTCTGGTGCCACGCTGCTCGCGGTCGACGAGGTCGGCGGCCCGGCCGCGGTCCGCGCGCTGGCTGCGCTCGATCAACCGCCGCTGCTCTACGCCGTCGGGGAGGTTGTCGGCGCCCGGCCGCTCATCGAGCTGGCGACCACCGGAGCCGAGCCGCCGCTCGTCGATGTGCCCGAGGACAGCCCGGCGTTGATCATGTACACCTCCGGCACAACCGGCACCCCGAAGGGTGCGGTGCTCTCACACCAGAACCTGCAGTGCCAGGCTCTGACGTTGATCCGCAACTGGCGGCTGTTCGACGACGACGAGGTGACCCTGTGCGCGTCGCCGCTGTTCCACATCGCCTCCATCGGCGGGCTGGCGCCGATGACGCTGATCGGCGGCACCACGGTGCTGATGCCCAGCGGGAACTTCAACGCCGCTGACACCCTGGATGTGCTCGAGCAGGAGCGGGTCACGAGTGCGTTCCTCGTCCCTGCCCAGTGGCAGGTGATCTGCGCCGAACCCACGCTGCCCCAGCGCGATCTGTCCGCCCTCAAGACCACCTGCTGGGGCGCCGCGCCGGCGACGACCAGCCTGCTGCAACGCATGGCCGAGGTCTTTCCGCACGTCACGAACGTGGCCGTCTTCGGGCAGACGGAGATGTCGCCGGTGACCTGCGCCCTGGACGGCAAGGACGCGCTACGCAAGATCGGCTCGGTGGGCAAGCCGGTCAGCACGGTGTCGGTGCGCATCGTCGACGACGACATGGTCGACGTACCGCCCGGCGAGGTCGGCGAGATCGTCTACCGCGGGCCGGGCACGATGGCCGGTTACTGGAACCGGCCGGAGGCGACCGCTGAGGCGATGACAGGCGGTTGGTTCCACTCCGGCGACCTGGTCCGTGCCGACGACGAAGGCTTTCTGTATGTCGTCGACCGGAAGAAGGACATGATCATCACCGGTGGCGAGAACGTGTACTGCGCGGAGGTCGAGAACGCCCTCGCAGCGCATCCGGACATCGTCGAACTCTGCGTCGTCGGCGCCCCCGACGAGCGCTGGGGTGAAACGGTGGTGGCGGTGGCCGTACTGCGCGACGGCGCCACACTGAGCGTCGGCGAGCTGCGCACGTGGGCCACCGACCGGTTGGCCCGCTACAAGTTGCCGACCGTTCTGCACGTGGTCGACGCGCTGCCGCGCAACGCCAGCGGCAAGGTCACCAAGCCGGCGCTGCGCGCGCAGTTCGCAACCTCAGTCAGAGATGGGTGAACGAGCCGTACGTGACGGTGGTCGGGTCCCAGATGCGTTGGTAGTTCACACCCGAGGACTCGTCGATCGCTGCGACGGTCAGCCCGGGACTGACGTAGATGGCCACGTGGTAGACGTCGCCCTGGGTGTCGTGGAAGAACACCAGGTCCCCGGGCTGGGCGTGCGACGCGGGGATGAGCCGGGCCGCCTGCGATTGGTCCTCCGAGATGCGCGGCGTCACGAAGCCGGCCTTCATGTAGCTGTACATGACCAGGCCGGAGCAGTCGAAGGTCTTGGGCCCGGTGGCGCCCCACACGTAGCGCTGGCCGATGTGCTTCCTGGCCTCGGCAAGCACCAGGGGCAGCACGCTGACCGCGGGCGCCCCTGCTGCGACCGCCTGGCCGGCCCGCGTGTCGAGGGCCGTGCAACCCAGGAAGGCATTGCTGCCCCAGCCGACGTTGACGGCCCAGACGCACGCCTGGTGGGTGCCCGTCGACACCGGGGTGCTGGCGACGTAGTTGGCGTTGCTGCCGCTCCCTGCCGGAGCGCCGCTGGTCGTGCGTGTCGTCGTGACCGTGACCGCCGGCCGGCCGTCGACGTACAGGACGACGGACAGGTGCTTGCTGCGGAAGTCCTGGTCGGTGGCGAAGCCCGTGACCTGCAGGGACGTTGCGGTGGTCGTTGCCCGGCTCACGACACCGGTCGGGCTGTGGGCGGCGACCTCGGACGTACTCGCCCGTCGACCCAGCGGGGTGGCCAGGCAGGTGAAGACCACGTTGCTGCCGAGCCCGGAGTTCTGCACGCCGACGCAGACGGTGTGGTTGCCGGCCGGGACGGGCACGGCCATGACGAAGCCCGGGGTAGGACCGGCGCTGTACGTCTTGGTGATCCGGGTGAACGGGACCGAGGTTGCCTGTACGGCGCGGGTGACGCCGTCGACCAGCGCGAACGCCGTAGCGTTGTTGGTCGGGTTGTCGGGGTCCACGGCCCAGCCGCGCAATGTCAGCCCGGTGGCGGTGGCGACCTTGGCGCTGAGCCCGCCCGACGGGTTGTGTGCGGTGACGGGGGCCGTCGTGACGGCTCCGGCGCTCGGGGCGGCGAACACCGCCAGTCCGGCCGTGAGGGCGATGACCGCAACGAGTGAGCCGCTGCGACGTCGCAGGGCGGCGGGGCTGAGCAGGTGCACAGTCTCTGACAGGCGCACAGTCTTCGACAAGCGCACAGTCCTTGACGAGCGCACAGTGGCGGCCAGGAGGTGGGTCATGTGGAGGTCCTCTGGTGGGCGATCGCTGGCGTGTCCCCCGCTGCGTGTCGTTTCCCCGGAGCCGACGGTAGTCGAAAGTAAAGCTGTTGTGAAGCCTTGGGGCCCGAGTGACCACGTCACACTAGCGACACTCCTGGGGCGTGTCGCCGCAGTAACCGACTCGTCGTGTGCAACGCTGACGGGTTGCCTCAGACGCGGCGGGTCAGCGTGCGGGTGACCCGCGCCGGCCAGGCCGGCCCGCCCCAGACGAAGCCCGTGTAGGACTGCACGAGGTCGGCGCCGGCGTCGAGCCGGGCGCGGGCCGCGGCCGGGGTGTCGATCCCGCCCACGCCGATCAGCACGAGCCGGTCGCCGACGCGCGCACGCAAGAGGCGCAGCACGGCCTCCGCCCGCTCGGCGAGCACCGGGCCGGACAGCCCTCCGCCGCCCGCCGCCTCGACCTGCGTCGCCGGTGACACCAACCCGGCACGCCCGACTGTGGTGTTGGTGGCAATCATGCCGTCGACGCCCAGCTCGAGCGCCAGGTCGGCGACCGCCAGCAGATCGGCGTCGGCGGCATCCGGGCTCACCTTCACCAGGAGCGGCACCCGACCGCGCCCAGGCACGTCGTCGCAGATGGCGCGCAGGGCGGCGAGCAGCGGCCGCAGTACGTCGACGGCGTGCAGGTCGCGCAACCCCGGTGTGTTCGGCGAGCTGATGTTGACAGCGAGGTAGTCGGCGTGTGGCACGAGGGCGCGGGCGCTGTGGCTGTAGTCGGCAACGACTTCATCGGGCGTGGCAAGCTTCGAGCGGCCGATGTTCACCCCGATCACAGCGCGGCGGCCGGTCGCGGTGCGGCGCAACGCCGCCAACCGAGCCGCGACCACGTCGGCGCCGTCGTTGTTGAATCCCATACGGTTGACGATCGCCCGGTCGGCGGGCAGCCGGGACAGTCGTGGCTTCGGGTTGCCGGGTTGCGCCCGTGCGGTCACCGTGCCGATCTCGACGAAGCCGAAGCCGAGCACGGTGAGGGCCAGGACGCCGCGGGCGTTCTTGTCGAAACCGGCAGCGACACCGAGCGGTCCGGGGAGACGCAGGCCGAGCACCTTGACCTCAGCATCAGGCGGTGGTGCGCAGCGCCAGCTGACCATTGCTCGCAGTGGTGGGGCGGCGAGGGCGAGGCGAAGGAGCAGGAAACCGAGGTGGTGGGCGAGTTCGGCGTCGAGCCAGCGGCTGACGGACCGGCGGCTGACGATCCGCATGAGCGCCGCGTACACGCCACTCACCCTAATCGGCGGTCGAACGACGCTCGGTCAGTCCTTGGGACGCTTCGCCAGGGCCTCGCTGAGTGCTTGATCGATCTTGACCTGGCGAGCGAGGTCGGCGTCGCGCTCCTCGCGTTCCAGGCGTTGCGACTCGGCGATCGCGGCGTCCAGTTTGGCTGCTCGCTCGCCCTCGTCCGGCACGGGGTTGTCTGGCATGCAGCGGACAGTACGAGACGAAGGTGAACAGATCGGCCCCCGCACGTCCGCACAGGTGTGACGATCACGACGGCGTCGGTACGCCTCTAGTCGCCGACGGCGACGATCCCGCGTTGGACCAGCAGTGCGTCGGGCGGGACAACGATCTCGTGATTCTTGCCCTCGTACTCGAACTGGGCGAGGAAGTAGCGCATGGCGTTCAGGCGGGCCCGCTTCTTGTCGTTGGACTTGATCGTCGTCCACGGCGCAAGGTCGGTGTCGGTGCGGCGGAACATCTGCTCCTTGGCCGCGGTGTAGGCGTCCCACTTGTCCAACGACTCCAGGTCGATGGGCGACAGCTTCCACTGCCGCACCGGGTCGACCTGACGGATGATGAACCGGGTGCGCTGTTCGGATTTGGTGACCGAGAACCAGAACTTGGTGAGGTGGATCCCGCTCTCGACCAGCATCTGCTCGAACAGCGGGGCCTGCCGCACGAACTGCTCGTACTCGGCGTCGGTGGCGAAGCCCATGACGCGTTCCACGCCGGCGCGGTTGTACCAGCTGCGATCGAACAGGACCGTCTCGCCGGCGGTCGGCAGGTGCTGCACGTAGCGCTGGAAGTACCACTGGCGCGCCTCGCGGTCAGTGGGCTTGTTCAGCGCCACCACCCGCGCATAGCGGGGATTCAGATGCTCCATGAACCGCTTGATGGTGCCGCCCTTGCCGGCGGCGTCACGGCCCTCGAACAGCACGACGTGCCGCCCGCCCGTCTCGGTGGCCCAGTTCTGGAACTTCAACAGCTCGACCTGCAGCAGGTACTTCTGGTCGTCGTAGGTTTCTCGGTCCAGGCGCTCGTCGTAGGGGTAGTTCTCCCGCCAGGTGTCGACCGGGACGCCGTCTGCGTCGAGCAGCTCCGGGTCGTCGTCGTGGTCGGCGCCCAGGCGGTGACCGTCGATCTGCAGGTCGGCTACGTGTGCGCGCACTTCCTCCCGCATCAGCCCGCGCTCGGGTGGGCGAGCGGCCAACCACCGGCAGCGAGATGGGCCCGGACGCGGGCGACGTCGGCATCACTCGGCTCGGCGTGCGTGGTCATCTCGATCGCGTCGCGGATGGCGTGCTGCGAGGCCGGGTCGGTGCCGTTCACCAGTTCCTCGGCGATCTCCTTGACCTCGATGTCGGTGAGCTGACTGGCCAGCAGCGCGAACAGCGGCAGGTAGTCGTGCTGGGGAACCCCTTCGGGGTACCCGGCACGCAGCCAGCTGACGATCGAGGTCAACAACGGCGGAAGCGGCATGTAGTACTCCTGACTCAGGTGCCGTCGACGATGAGGTAGATGCCCCAACCGATGGCGACGAGCACGACGGCGAAGCACACCGCGGCAAGCGCAATGCCGACCGGATTCCGGGTAGCGGTCGCCGTGCCGCCGGAGTCCCCGTCGTGCTGGCCCAGGTCGAGCGCCTTCAGCCCGAACGCGAAGACCGCGGGCAGGCCGGCGCCGCAGATCAACCCGACAACCACGATCTTCCACAACGCGTGCAGGTCGATCCAGCTGTTCATCGAAGCTCCTCTGGGCCACTCGCTGCGCTCGGGCCCGTCCTCACTCCGATACTCGCCTGACGGCTCGTGCGATGACTCTCGTTCGCTGCGCAAGCGTCGCTCATGCCGACACCTCCTCCCGGTCCGCAGCCGCGGGCTTGGACCCCGTCCACTCGTCGTTGACGTTGTCGTGGCTGACCTTGTTGGTGCGCGAGCGGAAGAAGATCAGCCCGGCCACAGCGACGAGCAGGGCGAAGACCACGAGGACTCCGGCATCGCCGCCGATGCCGTTGGCGAGCCAGTAGCTCAGGGCGCCCACGACGCCGGCCGCGGGGAGCGTGACCAGCCACGCCGTGGCCATCCGGCCGGCGACGGACCAGCGGACCTCGGCACCCTTCTTGCCGATCCCGGTGCCCAGGATCGAACCGGTGGAGACGTGCGTCGTGGACAGCGAGTAACCGAAGTGGCTGGAGAGCAGGATGACCGCGGCCGACGAGGACTCGGCGGCCATGCCCTGCGGGGCCTCGATCTCGACCAGCCCCTTGCCCAGCGTGCGGATGACTCGCCAACCGCCGCTGTAGGTCCCGATGCTGATGGCCAGCGCGCACGACAGGATCACCCAGAACGGCGCCTCAGCGCCGGACTTGAGCGTGCCGTGGGCGATCAGGGCCAGCGTGATGATGCCCATCGTCTTCTGCGCATCGTTGGTGCCGTGCGCCAAGGAGACCATCGACGCCGACCCGATCTGCCCGATGCGGAAACCCTTGGTGCGAGTGCCCTCCGGTACGCCGCGGGTGATGCGATAGATGAGGTAGGTACCGACGGTGGCCACGAACACGGCGATGATCGGGGACAACCCGGCCGGGATGATCACCTTCTCGAACACGTCGTGCCACTGCACCGCCTTGGACCCTGCGGCGGCCAGCGCCGACCCGAGCACACCGCCGATCAGTGCGTGCGACGAACTGGACGGAATGCCGAGGAACCAGGTCAACAGGTTCCAGATGATGCCCCCGCACAGTCCGGCGAAGACCACGAGTTCCAGGTGTGCGGCGAGTTCCTTGCCTGTGACGTCGACCAGCCCGCTGGCAATGGTGGCTGCGACACTCAGCGAAAGGAACGCGCCGACCAGGTTGAGAACGCCGGACAGCGCCACCGCGATGCGCGGCTTGAGTGCGCCGGTGGCGATGGACGTGGCCATCGCATTGGCGGTGTCGTGAAAACCGTTCGTGAAGTCGAACGCAAGCGCAACGACCACGACGAGGACCAGAACGAAGTCGCTTCCCACGGGGTCGAGTGTTGGCAGGGCACACGGCCGCGGGGCAACCCCTCGATGAACGCTCGGTGAACAGGCTCAGCGGGTTACCAGCAGGCCCGCGGCCGCGGCGCCGGCCGCGAGCACGAGCGAGCCGAGTGCGTAACCGGCGGCCACCACGACCGCGCCGCGCTGCGCCAACCGGACTGTCTCGACGCTGGCGGTGCCGAACGTGGTGTAACCGCCGCAGAGTCCTGTCCCCAGAACGAGGCGCAGGGTGTTCGGGTCGTTGCGGAAGATCACCAAGCCGGTGAGGACGCCCAGCGCGAACGACCCGCTCACGTTGATCAGCACGGTGGACCAGGGGAAACCCGACGGCCAGCGGCTGCGCACCGCACCGTCGACGACGAAGCGGGCGAGAGCACCCGCGCCGCCTGCGAGCGCGACCCACAGGTCGATCACGTCGGGGGCCTCGACCGGACGCGAGCGGCCACGGCGATCCCGGCGACGGCCAGCGCTACGCCCGTGAGGACAGTAGCGGCGACGTAGGCCAGGGCCAGCACCGCGTGGTGGCCACGCACGAGCAGGTCGGCCTCGACCACGAGCGTGCTGTAGGTGGTGAAGCCGCCGCAGAAACCCGTCCCGACCAGCAGCCTGGTCCGCTGACGCCAGTCGGTATCGGGTCCCGCCCGCAGCAGCGCCTCGAGCAGAAAACCGAGCACGAACGAGCCGAGCAGATTGGCCACGAACGTGCCGGTGGGCCACCGCCCGCTCTCGGTCGGCAGGGCCTGGGCCAGCCCGTACCGCGCGGCCGTTCCGACAATCCCGCCAGCCGCCACGCGGACGAGCGCGAAAGCCTGCCGATGCAGTGGGCGGGAGCGGCGACCGCCGGCTGGTGGATCGGCGTCCATGACCGTCCGAACCTAGCAGCGAGGCAGCGGCGAATAGGTGGAATTTACCCCGGGCGAGCCGCCCGGCACGTCGCCGTGGCGCGATCTCACGGCGTTGTATCGTTCGCCCACACCTCGACCGTCCGCTGCTACGCCTGAGAGTCCTATGCCCGGATCACCGGCGAACGCCAAGACCCTCCGAATTGCGCGGAAACACGCACGAATGCGCAGAACTGCGCACGGAATGGTGTTTTCGCACCGTTGGACGGGTAGAGCAATCGCCGGAGGGCTTCTGTCGCGACGGGTCGCACAAAGTCCTACCAGCGGCCCGCCAGCGCTCTGTCCCCGACCGGAAGTAGCCCCATGTCTGCCTTGTTCTTCGGTTCGATCAGCACGATCGCCGACACCTCTGAACTCCAGCGACAGGCCTTCAACGAGGCCTTCACCTCGCACGGTCTCGATTGGTCCTGGGACCGCGACGACTATCGCGAGCAGCTGACGAACAACGGCGGCGCCAAGCGCATCGCCGAGTTCGCCGCCGCCCGCGGCGAGGACGTCGACGCCGCAGCCGTGCACCGTACGAAGTCGGAGACCTTCCAGAAGCTGCTCGGGTCGTCGACGGTCACCCCGCGTCCGGGCGTAGCCGAGACCATCCGCATCGCCAAGGGCAGCGGGCACCAGGTCGCGCTCGTCACGACGACCACGCCCGAGAACGTCGCTGCACTGCTCGAGGCGCTCAAGGGTCAGATTTCGCGGGACGACTTCGACCTGGTGGTCGATCTGACCTCGGTCGACGAGCCCAAGCCCGACCGTGCCGCGTACTCGTATGCAATGCGCACGCTCGACGTCCAGGCCGAGGACTGCGTCGCTGTCGAGGACAATGTCGGCGGGGTGGCCTCGGCCGTCGCCGCGGGCGTGGTGTGTGTCGCCTTCCCGAACGAGAACACCGCGGGCCACGACTTTGCCAAGGCCGCGGCCGTCGTGGACCACATCGACTTCGAGGAATTGCGCACCTTCATCAAGGGCGAGCAGTGAATGCTCCGCAGCCGGTGGTGACGGAGTCCGACACCGAGTTCCGCGTCGAGGCCTACGAGAAGATCGACTACACGTTGACGTACGTCGACGGTGTCTTCGACCCGGCCAACCCCCAGCTGGCTGACAACTACCTGTCCTTGGGCCGGTGCCTCGCGGTCGTCGACGCCACCGTTGATCGCCTGTACGGCGCGCGGATGCGGGCCTACTTCGACCACCATGGCATCGCACTGACCGTCTTCCCCGTGACAATCAAAGAAGTCGACAAGTCGCTCGACAAGCTCGAACGCATCGTCGACGCCTTCGGTGAGTTCGGCCTCGTGCGCAAGGAGCCGGTGCTCGTCGTCGGTGGCGGGTTGATCACGGACGTCGCCGGATTCGCCTGCGCCAGCTACCGCCGCTCGACGAACTACATCCGCATCCCGACCACCCTGATCGGCCTCATCGACGCCAGCGTGTCGATCAAGGTTGCGGTGAACCACGGGAAGAACAAGAACCGGCTCGGTGCCTACCACAACTCCTCGCAGGTGATCCTGGACTTCTCCTTCCTCGAGACCCTGCCGACCGACCAGGTACGCAACGGCATGGCCGAGCTGATCAAGATTGCGGTGGTCTCCAACGCCGGCATCTTCGAACTGCTCGAGAAGTATGGCGAGGACCTGCTGGCCACCCGCTTCGGCCACCTCGACGGCACCCCGGAGCTGCGCGAGATTGCGCACCGTGTCACGTACGACGCGATCTCGACGATGCTGCACCTCGAGGTGCCGAACCTGCACGAATTGGACCTCGACCGGGTCATCGCGTTCGGCCACACCTGGAGCCCGACGCTCGAGCTCGCGCCGGAGCTGCCGTTCTTCCACGGTCACGCCATCGCCATCGACATGGCGTACTCGACGACGATCGCAGAGCAGCGCGGCTACATCACGGTCGCCGACCGCGACCGGATCTTCTGGTTGATGAGCCGCATCGGGTTGTCCATCGACAGCCCGTACTTCACGGCCGAGCTCCTGGCGAAGGCCACCGAGTCGATCCTGCAGACCCGTGATGGGCAGTTGCGTGCAGCAGTGCCCAATCCGGTCGGTACGTGTTTCTTCGTCAACGACCTGACGGTCGACGAGCTGGCGCGCCTGCTCGAGGTGCACAAGCGCACCTGCAGCACCGTGTACCCCCGCACGGGGCTCGGCGAGGACATGTTCATGTCACTCGCCTCGATGTCCATTGAAGACCGAGCAGATGGCTCATGACCCGAGGCCGGTAACCCCCCTCGGTATCTTGACTGCCTTGCTCGCCGACCTGGTCGGGCGCGTCGACGCCGCCGCGCCCGATCAGGATCTCGGCTCGGACCTGCGCCATGCCCACGCCTTGGCGCAGGGCATCGACAGCTACGTCGAGCAGTGCACGACCCCTCAGTCGACGGCGCTGCACAAGCTGGCCTGTCGGACGCAGGAGGAGGACTGGGCGCAGCATAAGGGAGACGGACCGGAGCTCGAGCAGGAGATGCTCTCCGGCCACGTCGAGGGCCAGATCCTAAAGATGCTGGTGCACGCGACCCGCGCCCGGCGGGTGCTCGAGATCGGTATGTTCACCGGTTACTCGGCGCTGGCCATGGCCGAAGCCCTGCCCCCCGACGGCGAGGTGGTCGCGTGCGAGCTCGACCCGTACGCGGCCGACCTCGCCCGTCGCTGCTTCGACGAATCGCCGGACGGCAATAAGATTGACGTCCGGGTCGGGCCGGCGCTGGACACGCTCTCCGAATTGGCTGCTGCGAGCGACCGCTTCGACCTGGTGTTCATCGACGCCGACAAGGCCGGCTACCGCGGCTATCTCGATGCGCTGTTGAGCAGCGACCTGCTCGCCCCCCACGCGCTGGTCTGCGTCGACAACACGCTGATGCAGGGCCAGCCGTGGGGCGTCGGGACGGTGACCGACAACGGTGCGGCCATCGTGGACTTCAACCGCGCCGTGGCCGACGACCCCCGCGTCGAGCAGGTGCTCGTACCGGTGCGCGACGGGCTCACGCTCGTCCGACGCGTCGACTGAACCGTACCTGGAGGTACGTCATGCAGACTGTCACCCACGAACCTCTCGGGGTCACGGTCACCGGGGTCTCGATCACCGGCGTCGACGACGCAACGATCACCGAGCTCAGGGCTCTGCTGGGGCAGCACGGCGTCCTGGTGTTCCCCGGTCAGCAGGCCGACGACGCCGAGTTCCTAACCTTTCTGCAACGCTTCGGCGAGCTGACGTTCACGACCGGCGAGACGCCCGTCGACGGCTTCCCTGACCTCAATGTCATCAGCAACGTCGGGCGCGCCACTGCCCCGCGCAGCAGCTTCCACACCGACTCGAGCTATCTGAGCCGGCCGCCGACCTACACGGCACTGCGAGCGGTGACCGTGCCGCGCCACGGCGGCGGCACCGTGTTCACCAATCAGTACCGCGCCTACGAGACGCTGCCGCCGGACGTCCGCGCCAGCCTTCAGGACCGCACGATCACCCACGTCGTCACCGGCCTCGACCTCGGCGACGACGACGAGACGGCGGCCGTCCATCCGATCTGCCGGACCCATCCGCTGTCCGGGCGCACCGCGCTGTACCTGTCGACACCGCAGCGATGCGCGGCGATCAGCGGGATGCCCGACGACGAGGCAGCAGATCTGGTGCAGTTCCTGCTCGCACACTCGACCCGCGCGGACAACGTCTTCGAGCACGCGTGGTCGCCGGGCGACGTCGTGATGTGGGACAACGGCTGCGTGCTGCACCGCGCCGACCACTCCGACGTCGAGGGCGACCGCGTCATGCACCGCGGCATGGTGATCGGTTACGAGCCCGTCAGCGCCTGATCGACGGCGGCGCCGAACAGCTCGGGCAGGTCGATGCCGGCCGCGGCGGCCATCATCGACACCACGCTCTGCTTCGCGAACGAGCAGTACAGCCCGGCCTCGAGGAACCACGGTTCGCCATCGGGATCGATCCGGAAGTCGAACAGGCTGTAGTGCCGGCAGCCGAGGGCGACGTGCGCGAGCTTCGCGGCCGCCCACACCCGCTCGGTGATCGGGTCGTCGACGTCCACCATCCAGGCGTGCGCGGCGTCCTTGGCTACCAGGTTCAGCTCGCCGTCGCCGCTGCGGTCGATCTTGTCGGCGTGGTCGCGGATGGGCTTGCGGTCAGTGTCGACGTCGTACTCCTCGAGCGGTAACGCCACCAGCTCGCCGCCGCGTTCGACCACCCCGCAGCGCACCTCGCGGCCCAGCTCGACGTAGCGCTCGACGAGCACGGCGTCAGCGTGGGTGAATGCGTCCTTGATCGCCCGCTCGTAGTCCGTCGCTTGGCGCACCAGCGCCAGGCCCAGCGAGTTGTCGGTGTCGACCGGCTTGATCACGGTCGGGGGCACGAGGGTAGGGACGTCCCCGCGCCGCAACACCTCCCCTTCGGGCACCCGCACACCCGCCGCGGCCACGATCGCGCGCGCCCGGGCCTTGTCGGCGGCGATGGCCATCACGTCCGGCCGGTTGCCCACGTACGGGATGCCGAGCACGTCGAAGAGCGCGCGGTAGTGCGTCATGCCGGGCAGGCAGAACATCTGCGGCACCATGACGTCGATGCGCAGGGCGTCGATCCGTGCGATCGCGCCGGCGACGTCCAGCGGCTCGGCCGCGGCGATCGAGTCCGGATCGAGGTTCGCCGGGCTCACGGCTTCGAAGAAACGCCAGCGGCGGTCGGGTGACACGTAGGCAACCAGCGGCTCGTAGCGCTGTGGGTCGGCGGTCGCGGTCAGGCAGTCGCTGGCGTAGAGCCGCGAGAGGTCGGCGTAGAACTCGCTGACAGCGGAGCCGACGAGGTGCAGGACGCGCAAGGGCACGGCTCAGTCCCCTGCCGGCTCGACGAGCTTGCCGATGTTGACGTCGACGCGGATCCAGTCCTTACGGTGGCGCAGGTTGTGCAGCAGCAGCGACGGGATCTGCAGGTGGTGCACGAGCAGGAACGGCAGCGGGTCGGTCCAGTCGAAGATCGCCTCCTTGCCGTGCACGATGATCGAGACCCGCTCACGCACCGTGCTCGGGTGCCGCACGAGTCGCCATAGCTCCTGGTACAGCCAGTAGGTCGGTCGGCTGGACGGCAGCGGGCGGATCGACGGTCCGTCTGCATCGAGGTAGGCGGCCGCGAGGTCGGGGTGGTTGTAGAACATGGTGATCGCCGAGTGGGTACGCGGGTTGCATTCAATGGCGCGGATCTGCCCGTCGGGCGCCTCGATGAAGTCGAACGAGACCTGGCCGGTCAGTTTGAGCTCGCGCGCGAACGTGCGCACCCACTGTTCGATCTCAGGCTTGTCGACCATGGCGTAGTTCAGCTGGAAGGCGGATGACTCGCAGCAGCAGTAGACGGTGAGCTCACCGTCGCGCACGGTGCCGTGCGTGCAGTACTCCTGGCCGGCGACGAACTCCTGAAGGATCCATGGGTTGTCGGGCGAGATCGGCTTCGAGCGGGCGAAGCGTTTCGTCTCCGCCGAGCTGCCGGCTGGCAGCGGCGTGAGATCCAGGCGGTGGACGGGGTCGTACGGGATGCTCTTCAGGATGTACGGACCGGGGTGCTCGCCGTCGAACTCGAACGCCGCCACCTCGTCGGAGTCTGTAACGCGATGTGTGTCGGGCACCGGCAGGCCGAGCGAGGCCGCCGTCGTCGCGAAGCGGTACTTGTCGTCGAGCAGGTCGATGGTGTCGGGGTCGCAGTGCAGTACCTCGCAGTACGGTTCGAGCAGCGGCTTGGCCAGTGCGTCGTAGTAGCTGGCTGCCGGGCTGCACACCGGCACGTACACGTCGACGTTCTCGCGGCGGACGATGTCGAGCAGCGCTTGCGCGTAGGCCGGATCCTGCGGCTTCGGCACGGTGTAGAAGCGGTCGACGGCGTTGGAGAACCGGTGCCCCGTGAGTTGGTACTTCGCTGCTTCGACGAGCACGACCCGGTGCCCGGCGCGGTGGAACGAGCGGGCCAGCTGCAGCGCCTTGCTCATCTTGCCGCCGCTGATCAGGATCGTCCGGGGCACGGTCGCGACCTGGCGCCGAGCGGGAGCGATCGTCGAGCGCACCAGGGCCACGCCCGTCAGCGCGAGATTGACCGGCAGCACGGACAGCAGCAGCGCCTGCATCCCGAGCGTCTTCGGGACCATCGCGAGCGGGTGCCGGTCGGCGTAGGGCATCACCTCACGGTACGGCTCGGGCGAGGCCCGCTGGGTCACAAGCGCGGTTCAGCAGGGCCAATACCTGATCCGGTGACCGAGCCCGCACCGCGGCGACGCTACGGGGCCGGAAGATCACCATCCGCCACGGTGTTCCACCTGTGTGCTCGAAACCCTCCCGGCCGACGACGCCGACCTCGCCACGCTCGTCCGACCCGCCCGTCGCTGGGTGCCGAAGCACGTGCTGGTGACCCGCTCGGCCGCCGAGCTGGAGCACGGCCAGCAGATCATTGCCCGCTGCACGGCCGCGGGGGTCCAAGACATCCGACTACTCGACGGCGACCGGCTGACCGGCCTGCGCGGCGGCACCGAGCGCGAGGTCTACGCGCGGGCCAAGCAGACGCTGGCCGTCGTCGTGGCGCCGCCAAGCGCGCTTCGCCCGCAGCCCATCCCACCCAGCGCCGACTGGCGGCTTGACCTCGCCAAGGGTTGCCCGGCGCACTGCCAGTACTGCTACCTGGCGGGTTCGCTGCAAGGCCCGCCGATCACCCGCGTGTACGCCAACCTCGACGACGTCCTGGCACCGATCCCGTCGCTCGCCGGGCAGGGCACGGTGACCACCGGCGACGCGCTGCGCGGCGGTGAGGGCACCACCTTCGAGCTGTCCTGCTACACCGACCCGCTCGGCATCGAGTCGGTGACGGGCTCGCTGTCGAGCGCCATCGCTCGTGTGGGCCGCGGCGAGTACGGCGACGGGGTCAGCCTGCGTTTCACGACCAAGTTCGACGACGTCGCGCCGTTGCTCGACCTGCCGCACGACGGACGCACCCGGGTACGCCTGTCGGTAAATTCCGCCGCCGTCTCGCGCCGCTTCGAGGGCGGCACCGCCTCGGTGTCTGCGCGGATCACCGCCCTGCGCGATCTGGCACGCGCCGGCTACCCGGTCGGGCTCACCGTCGCCCCCGTCATGCCATTGCCCGGTTGGCAGGACGATTACGCCGCCCTGCTGCGCGAGGTCGCCGCTGCGTTGCCGGCGGATGTAGACCTGACCGTAGAGCTCATCACCCACCGCTTCACCGAGGCCAGCCGAGCGGTGCTGCTGTCGTGGTACCCGCGAACCTTGCTCGATCTCGACGACGCCGGTCGCTCGGCGAAGCGCTCGAAGTTCGGCGGGACGAAGTACGTCTACCCCGCGCCCCTGATGCGCGAGATGCGTACGTGGTTCGAACGGGAGGTCGACGCCACGCTGCCGCAGGCGCGCGTTCTCTACTGGACGTAGATCCACTCGCGCGCAACGCGCTCTGCGAGCGTGGACAGCAGCGGTCCCGCTTCTCGGATGCAGACGTCGAGGCGCGGCTCGAGGTCGGTGAGGGCGTACACGGCCGACAACCCGGCTGATTGCCACTGGTCCTCGGTGAGCAGATTGCGCCCGGCGATCGCGATCACCGGGACGCCGTGCGCCCGCGCCGCGATCCCGACCGGGCCCTTCCCGCGCAGGCTCTGGGTGTCCAGCGAGCCCTCGCCGACGATCACCAGGTCGGCGTCGGCCAGCTCGGCGTCCAGTCCGGTCAGCTCGGCAAGGACGTCCACCCCGCGGGCCAGCCGGGCGCCGAGCAGGGCGAGCGCGGCGAACGCCGTACCGCCGGCCGCGCCTGCACCGGCGACGTGCCGGTGATCTGCGCCGCTCGTCGCGGCGACGAGGTCGGCCCAGTGGGCCAGCGCTTCGTCCAGCCGATGCACGGCGTCGGCGTCGGCGCCCTTCTGCGGCGCGTACACCGCGGCGGCCCCGGTGGGTCCGGTGAGCGGGTTGTCGACGTCGGCCGCCACGACGAGGTCGGCCCTCCGAACACGCGGGTCCAGCCCGGACGGGTCGAGCATCGCGGCAGCGGCGAGTCCGGCGCCCCCACCGGCAATCTCCGTGCCGTGGACGTCGAGCACCCTTACGCCGAGCGCCCGCACAAGCCCCGCTCCCCCGTCGGTGCTGGCGCTGCCGCCGACGCCGAGCACGATGCGGCGGGCACCGTGGTCGAGCGCGGCGTCGATGAGCTCGCCCACGCCATGGGTGCTGGATTCGAGCGCCGTCCGGACGTTGGGCGGCACGAGGAGCTGCGCCAGCCCGGCCGCCGCGGACAACTCGAGGACGGCGACTTCGCCGCGCACGGCGTAGGTCGCTCCGGTGCGCGTGCCCAGCGGTCCGCCGACCTCGACGTGGACGGGTGCGAACCCCGCAGCCAGCGCGACCCCGACGGTGCCCTCGCCACCGTCAGCGATGGGGTGCCGGACCAGCGTGGCGCCAGGTGACACGACGTGCACGGCGTCGATCACGAGGTCTGCGACCTGGTCGGCCGACAGCGAACCCTTGAACTTGTCGGGTGCCACGACCACCCGCCGCACAGTCGTGTCCCGGCCCATCGAGTCACCGTAAGCTGTCGTCGCGTCGATCGCGCGAAGGAGTGTCATGGACAAGGTTGTCGGTTCGGCTGCAGAGGCGGTGCGTGACGTGCCCAGCGGCGCAACGCTCGCCGTCGGCGGGTTCGGCCTCTGCGGTATCCCCACCGTGCTCATCGACGCGCTGCTGGAGCAGGGCGCTGACGAGCTCGAGGTCATCTCCAACAACTGCGGCACCGACGCGCACGGGCTGGGGCGGCTGCTGAACGGCGGCCGGATCCGCCGCATCGTCGCGTCCTATGTCGGGGAGAACAAAGAGTTCGCCCGTCAGTACCTCGGCGGTGAGGTCGAGGTCGAGCTGACGCCGCAGGGCACGTTGGCCGAGCGCATGCGAGCAGGCGGGTCGGGCATCGCCGCATTCTTCACTGCCACCGGTGTTGGCACCCAGATCGCCGATGGCGGCCTGCCTTGGCGCTACGACGTCGACGGCAAAATCGCGCTCGCCTCCCCGCCGAAGGAAGTACGCACCTTCGACACCGTGCGCGGTCCCCGGGAGTTCGTGCTCGAGGAAGGCGTCGTCGCCGACTTCGCGCTCGTGCGCGCACACACCGGCGACCGACACGGGAACCTGGTGTTCCGCAAGTCCGCGCGCAACTTCAACCCGCTCGCCGCGATGTGCGGTCGGTTGACGATCGCCGAGGTCGAGCACCTCGTCGAGCCGGGCGAGATCGACCCCGATGACGTGCACACGCCTGGCATCCACGTGCAGCGGGTGGTCGCATTGACGCCCGAGCAGGCTGGCGACAAGCAGATCGAGAAGCGCACCGTTCGGACAGCGGCATGACGTGGACGCGGGAGGAGATGGCGGCCCGTGCAGCGTCCGAGCTCGAGGACGGTTCGTACGTCAACCTCGGCATCGGTCTGCCGACACTCGTCCCGAACTATGTCGATGACGACGTCGAGCTGGTGCTGCAGAGCGAGAACGGAATCCTGGGCGTGGGTGCCTACCCCACCGATGACGCGGTCGACCCCGATCTGATCAACGCGGGCAAGGAGACGGTGACGGTGCGCCGCGGCGCCTCGTACTTCGACTCGGCAACGTCGTTCGGGATGATCCGCGGCGGCAAGGTCGACATCGCGATCCTGGGCGCGATGCAGGTCAGCGCCACCGGCGACATCGCCAACTGGATGATCCCCGGCAAGATGGTCAAGGGCATGGGCGGCGCGATGGACCTCGTCCACGGCGCCGACCGGGTCATCGTCCTGATGGAGCACACCGCGCGGGGTGGCGACTACAAGATCGTCGACGAGTGCTCGCTCCCGCTCACCGGCCGCGGTGTCGTGCAGCGGATCATCACCGACCTGTGCGTGCTCGACGTGACGCCCGACGGGCTGCGTCTCATCGAGCTAGCGCCGGACGTCACCCTCGAGGACGTTCAGAAGGCGACCGAGCCGCCCGTCCGATTGACGTAGTGGTGACGTAGCGCCCTCGAACTAGGGCTTCGCGGGCTTTCGTCGGGCAGGCGCCGCGGCGGCGTACACCGCGCTGATCAGCCGGGTCTGGCGTCGGCCCGCCAGGCACACGAGGGATTCCGTCAGCTCCATGCGGGCACCCACGATCGGGAGCGCGACCAGCCGGGCGTCTCGCGACAGTTCGGATTCGGCGCCCACCCCGATGCCCAATCGCATGGCGACCGCGGTCTGCGCGCTCTCGCGGCTGTCGACCTCGATCGTCTCGCCCAGGGTCAGGCCTGCTCCGGCGAGAGTATGGTCGACGATGCGCCGGGTCTGCGATCCGAGCTCGCGAAGGATCAGACGGTGCGTGACGAGGTCCTGCAGACGCAGCCGCCGGCGGGCTGCGAGCGGGTCGGAGCGGTGGACGAAGGCCACCAGGCGGTCCTCGACAAGTGGAAGCGCGAACAGGCGCGTGTCGGCCGGTGCGTTGGACAGCAGCGCTGCGTCGACACGGTGTTCGAGCACGTCGGAGAGCACCTGCTCCGCGTTGCCGGAAACGAGCGACAGCCCGACGTCCGGGTGCCGACGGGCGAGCGTGGCGAGCAGCGGCATCGCGTGGATGGGTGCGTCGGTGCCGAGGCGCAACCGCCCGCTGGTGAGGTCACGGGCGGAGCTCAGACACTGCTCCGCCTCCCGCTCCAACTCGGTCATCCGTCGGGTGACGTCGAGCAGGTTGTCGCCCAACGGAGTCAAGGCGACGCTGCGTCCGCGCCGAGAGAAGAGACTGGCGCCATAGGTGCGCTCAAGAGCCTTTACCTGCTCGGACAGCGTCGGCTGACTGACGTGCATGCGTTGGGCGGCCACGGTGAAGCTGCCGGCGGACGCGACCTCATGAAAGGCACGCAGGTAGGTGTAGTTCATAGGCATAGTCGATGATTCTAGCTAAAAAATCGATTGGACCTATGGCTGATGTGCGCGAAGGATGGGTCCAGTGCCCGCCCAGCTCACCGAACTGACCACCGCCGTCATCCTGGTGGCCGCGGTCGCACACGCCACCTGGAACGCGCTCGGGAAGCTCATCCCCGACCGCCTCGTCTCGGCGAGCTGGATCGGACTCGTCTACCTGACGGCCGGCGCAGCCGTCGTGCCCTTCCTGCCCCTGCCGCACGCTGCCGCCTGGCCGTATCTCGCCGTCTCGTCGATCGCGCAGGCGACGTACCTGCTCATGCTGATGGCCGCGTATCGCAAGGGCGAGTTCGGACAGATCTATCCCGTCACCAGAGGAATGGCACCGCTGCTCGTCAGCGTCGTCTCGTTCTGCTTCCTCGACGAGCGGGTCTCGCTGCAGCAGCTGGGCGGCATCGCTGCCGTCTGTGCCGGTCTGACCGGCCTAGTGTTCGTCCGCGGTACACCGCGCCGGGGCAGTGGCTACGGAATGGCCGCGCTGACTGGCACCATGATCGCCGTCTATACCCTCGTCGACGGAGTCGGAGTACGGCATTCCGGGCACCCGATCTCCTACGCAGCCTGGCTGTTCGCGCTGCAGGGCCCACTCGTTCCGCTCGGGGTGTTCGTAGTGAGAGGCCGCGGGTTCGTCAAGGACCTTGCGCCGCAGTGGCGGCTGGGCGTCGTGGGTGGCCTGCTCTCGCTGCTGTCCTACGGGATGATCGTCTGGGCCCAGAGCCGCGCGCCGATCGCCGCTGTTGCGACCCTGCGCGAGGTCAGCGTGGTGCTCGCCGCGTTCCTGGGGCGCCTGATGTTCCGCGAGAAGCTCGGACCCATCACCGTCGGGGCCGCCGTTCTCGTCGCTGGCGGCGTCATCGCCGTCGCGGTCTGACGCTCGGCAGGCTACAGCCCAGCAGCGTGTGCGTTCGCGCGTTGGAAGGACTCGATGCAGAACTGTCCGAAACCGACGATCAAGACCGTCCGCTGACGTTCGGGAAGGTCGCCGTCGCAGCTGTTGTCGGGAATGAGGACGGCGCACACCACATCGGCGCGATCCTTTCCAATGCCTCAACGACGTCGGGTTCACCATCCCCGCCCGGGGCGTCACCTTCTGGAAAGGCGAAGCAGGCAGGCACGGTCCGCTTCGGCACCGACCCTGCATCATCCGCGCTCGACGTCCACTGCAAGGCCCACGACCTGGACAACCTCTACGTCGTCGACGGCTCCTTCATGCCCTCCATCGGCGCGGTGAATCCCACCCTGACCATCATCGCCAACGCCATCCGCGTCGCCGAACATGTAGCCGCGCGCCTCGCGTAGTCCGGCCATCTCGTCGGGAGCCGGTCGGCGCCAGGCCACCGACCGGGCACGACGAAGCTGCGGTAACAACGAACGCGAGTGCAGCCAGGGGCGCGAAGACCCGCCATGGACCCGTCGGGTACGACATGTCGGACGACGACGATCTGCCCGCCCTCGCGCAGCAGGGAGAACGCGGTGTGCCAGTCGCGGATGATCGACAGCGCGTAGGTGATGGTCACCGCGTCGAACGGTGCGGTCACCCCGTCCAGGACGCCCGGTCGACCGGCGTCCGCGCGGCGCAGGTCGACGTTCACCAAGCCGGACCGCCGCACCGCGAACGGGCCACCGCCGGCATCGGCCGGCTGGCATCGACTCCGACGACCGACCCCTGGGGCCCGACACGGCGCTGCACGGGAGCCAGGTTGAGGCCGGTACCGCACCCGAGATCCAAAGCACGCTCGCCCAGCGAGAGCTCTGCTCTTTCGATGCCCCGTACCCGTCCCGGACGCTAGACCGGCCGCTCCCCCGAGATCGCGTCGTAGGCGCGAGCGCCGAGCGAGTATCGCCGGAACCGGAGCAGCCGCATCACCCCAGCATGCCCTGCCGGGCGCTCGGACCTCGGGCTCACGGGCTCGTCGTCATCACGGCCCGACGGCGCAGACCGAGCCGTTGGTGGTGCCGAGGTAGAGGGTGCCGTCGCCGCCGACCGCGGGATAGGAGTTCACGCCCCCGTCGACGTCGAGGTGGAACAGCTGCTTCGCGTTCCGGTCGTAGCCGTAGACGTGCCCGGCAGTCGTCGCCCAGTAGAAGTCTCCGCGCACGTCGATCACCGCCGATGACCAGATCTTCTCCTTGTCCTTGCCGAGCGGTGCTACGACCTGTTTCACCTCGCCGCTGCGCACGTCGACCACCCGCAGTCGTCCAGTGTTGTCACCGAAGTAGGCGAGCCCGCCGTTCGTCGCGACGGAGGACGAGTAGGTGTAGTCGTTGATGTCACGCGACCACGCGACGTGACCGCTCGGCGCGACGCCGAACTCGTGGTCGTTGTTGGTGCCCAGCACGACGACACCGTTCGGGCCGACCGCGTTGCTGACCTCAACGAGCTTTCGGGTGTGCAGTGTCCAGAGCACCGCACCGCGGCTGCCGAGGTCGCGCACGGCCACGAGGTCGTGGTCGGCGGCGGTGTACACCGTGCCGTTCTGCCCGACCGACGGGCTCGCGTAGTCCGGGCCGCCGACGTCGAGCTGCCAGGCGATCCGGGGTGCCGGGCCCGACACGTCCAGCGCCACCACCCGACCGGACAGGTCGGCGACGTACACGCGATCGTGCCCGGCGATCGCCGGCGAGAGCACCTGTGCCCCGAAGCTGTGCTTCCAGAACAGATGCCCGCCGGCGTCGAGCGCGAACAGCGTGTCGGCCGCCCCGGGCCACAGGATCGTGCCGTTGCCGAGGACCGCTGGGCTCGTCGACAGGTCGACCCCGTAGGCGCCGCCGCCGTCGAAGCTCCACCGCGTGGCACCGGTCGCACTGTCCAGGTCGTACAGACGTCCGGTCTGCGTGGCGGCCAGGACACTCCCGTCGGCCGCGAGCACCGGGCCCGGCGTGGCGTTGCCGTCCAGGTGCGCGCGCCAGCGCACATGACCGGTCTGCGGTCCGATCGCGGTCGTGGCGGAGGAGAAGCGCGCGTCGTACCCGGCCTCGGGCCACGCGCTGGCCGCAGCAGGCAGGTCGCCGACGCCGTCGAGTCCCCGACCGACCGTATGGGTGGTGAGCCGGGGCGAGGCGTCCCCACCCGAACACGCGGCGAGGCACAGCACCGCAGTCGCGAGCAGCGCCGCGACACCTCGCGACCGAGCCGTGCGTCCGCGCGGCATGCGGTTACTTCTTCTGCCGTCTGCTGCCGCCGTGCCAGTCCTCCTGCAGGCCGACGTCCTCGGCGTCCACGCCGAAGCTGCGGAGCTGGGGCCGCTCCCGCAGGCTGCGTTTGAGCTCGGCGAAACCGGGGAACGAGGCCAGCCCGACGACGTTGTCCCACAACGGACCGGCTTGCTCCTCGGTGGGCAGCCTGCTGATGACCGGTCCGAAGAACGCTACGCCGGCCGGCGGGTGGAACTGGATGATCGGCGTCCCCACGTCCTTACCGGTCAGCGCCAGGCCCTCGTCGGTCTCGCGACGCAACTCGGCGTCCCACGAGTCGTCGTCGAGCGCGTCGGCCAGCTCGGCAGGCAGCCCGGCTTCGGCGAGCGCGGGCTCGACGAACTCCCGCGTGCCTCGATAACCTCCGTCGGCGTGTGCCGGGTTGGACTCGGCGGCGGTGTCGAAGACCCGCGCGCCGAGGGCGGCGTACAGCGGGCCGACCGCAGCGCGGCCGTGCTCGGCCCGGGTGCGGGCGGCGACCCGCAGCAATCTCAGGCCGGCGGTGTGTCCTGCCTCGTAGCCGGCCGGGAAGTGACTGTCGTAGTCGGTCGAGGCGTTGATCAGCCGGAGCGAGATGAACCGCCAGTCGACGCTGTAGTCGCGTTGCGCCTGGACGAGTCGGACCCATTTGCTCGTCATCCAGGCGAACGGGCAGACGGGGTCGAAGTAGAAGTCGATGTCCGCGGGACTGCTCGCCTCACCGGCGCCGGTGTTATCGCTCATGGTCTGAGGCCGCCTCTCACGTCGACGCGTTCGCAGTCTGCGAACGCACATAACGAATCATGCCGAGGACGTCCTCGGGGACGAGCCGGCCGATCGCGCCGCTGGAGTACACGCTGACGAGGACGGCGCCCGTAGGGTCGAGCACGAATCCGGTGGACTGCAGGAACACCGGGTCGGCGCTGACGAAGGCCCCGGTCGCGGCTGCGATCGCCGCGGCGTCGGCGCTGTGCCCGACCGGGAAGCTGAGGCCGTGTTTGGCGACGGTCGCCTCCGTTGTCACCTCGTCGTCGACCGACAACGCGACGACCTTCGCGACGACCTCGGCCAACTCGCCCGCGGCCCGCTGGAAGGCCCGTAGCTGGGCGTTGCAGTACGGGCACCAGGCGCCGCGGTAGAACAGCACGACGCCGAAGCTGCCGGCGAGAGCGTCGGGGATCGTCAGCGTGTCCCCGCCGGCCAGCAGCACGCTGACGGTCGGGAACGAATCACCGGGACTGAGCAGAGGCATTCGGGGCTCCATGAAGGTTGCGCTGTGATCGGTCGGCATGGACGTCTCGGTCGTGCTCAGGACAACGGGTCTCCCGCAGGTGCGCGCAGGGCCATGAAGGCCCGGCGCTGACTCGTCCAGGCGGCCTCGATCCGGTAGCCGAGGGTGGTGGCGATCCGCTCGAGGGCGTGCCGGCCGACCAACGCCCAGGGGAACGTCGGCCCGACCGTCTGCCCGGCGCGGACGAAGCGCGCCGGCGAGCGCAGATACATGCCGGGCTCCTCGTGCGCCTCGACGAGGACGATGCCGGACGGGGCGAGCAGCTGCAGGGCACGGGTGAGCAGCGCTGCGGGGTCACCACCGATCCCGATGTTGCCGTCCAGCAGCAGAACGGTCTGCCACGTCCCCGCCGCAGGTACGCGACCGAACACGTCGTAGCGGCGCGCGTTCGCGCCCCGGGCACGCGCCAACGTGACGGCGGTGCCTGCGATGTCGATACCCAGGGCGCGGATTCCCCGTAGCTGCAGGGCCTCGACGATCCGTCCGGGCCCGCACCCCACGTCGAGCGCCGGGGCGACCACCGAGAGCAGCGCGTGCCGGTCGGCGTCGTCCGCGGGACGGACCCAGCGGTCCAGGTCGAGGGTCGTAACCGTGCGGTCCCCGTGCCGCAGCAGCAGGGTCTCGCCGTTCACCAGACACTGTTCATAGGGCAGTAGCGCGCCGGCCTCCATCGTCAGCCCGTCGCTCTGCTGGGCCGCGTCGGGACGAGCTCGGGAAATCCGTCAGCCGGTGTGTGCACGCCTTCTCCTGTCACAGGGGTCACTGCGTTGGTGACAAAGATGGCGGTTGTCTTACGTCCGACCGGAACAGCACCTCCCTCGGGCGGACCGTCCATACGATCGGGGTGTGCCGTCCCCTGCGCTCGCTGCTGTTCCCGACGACGCATCGACCGACTGGCGCGCCGAGCTCGCTGCGGTCGGCCCGGCCCGCGACCTCGCGATCGCTCGCCTGCACGCTTTTCTGATGCGGGCCGCCCACGCCGAGGCCCGACGTCGAGCGGTGAGCCTGGGTGTCGTCGGCCCGGAGCTGGACGACATCGCCGCCCAGGCCGCCGCCGATGCCGTGGTCTCGATCCTCCGACGACTGGACACCTTCCGCGGCGAGGCGCGTTTCACCACCTGGGCCTACAAATTCGTGGTCTTCGAGGTCGCTGGGAAGGTCAACCGACATCACTGGCAGCGGCGCACCGTTGTGCTGGACGACGACCGGTGGGCCCAGCTCCCGTCGCGACTCGGGATGGCGCCCGAGGAGAGCGCCGAGTGGCGCGAGCTCGTTCTCTCGCTGCGGCGCGCAGTCACCGAGGAACTCAGCGACCGCCAGCGGTCCGTGTTCACCGCCCTCGTGCTCGAAGGCAGGCCGCTGGACGAGCTGGTGGCCGACACCGGGTCATCCCGCGGGGCCGTCTACAAGACGATGTTCGACGCCCGACGTAAGCTTCGCGCCGCCCTCGTCACTGATGGTCATATCAGGGACAACACGTCCACGCACCAGAGCACACGCCGATCGCGACCAAGAGGTGAGCAGATGACCGGGTGGCACGCACTCGACCAGCTGCTGGCCACGGATCCGATCGACGGCGGCTGCGACACGGGCAGGGAACTGCTGGACATGTACGCCGAACGGCTTCGCGACGATGGCGACGCCGCCCGGCTACGGTTCCCGCAGGTTGCGGCGCACATCCGCGCGTGCGGCCCGTGCGCCGAAGACCTCGAAGGTTTGCTGCACGCTCTGGCCGCGCACGACTGAGTCCGAGGAGTTCTCGGAAAGGGCGTCACCGTGCCCGTACTGCACCTACCGCCCCATCCCCCGGCCCTGTGGCCCCGGTTCACCAGCCCGCTGCGCTCACTCGCGCTGACCGCCCGGCTCGGTCGCGTCCTCGGCATCTGCTTCGCGATCTGCTTCGTCACGGGCCTGCTCAGTCACTACCAGTACCAGGCGTGGTCCTGGCTGCCCGAGCCAGCGAGCCCGGTATGGCTGTATCGCGTGACCCAGGGCCTGCACGTGACGACAGGCGTGGCCACGATCCCGCTGCTGCTGGTCAAGCTCTGGTCGGTGTACCCGCGACTGTTCACCTGGCCGCCGGTCCGCACCCTCATCGAGGTGGTCGAGCGGTTGTCGGTGTTCGTGCTCGTCTCCTCCGCCCTCGTCGAGCTCCTGACCGGCTTCGTCAACACCCTCGACTGGTACCCGTGGCCATGGAGCTTCGTTCCCGTCCATCGATTCCTGGGCTACGTGCTGATCGGTTCGCTCGTGCTCCACATCGCGGTGAAGCTGCCCGACATCTCGCGTGGTCTGGCGACCCCGCTCGCCCACGACGGCACCGGATCCGAGGACGACACCAGCTCAGACGATGGCACGGTCTCCGAGGACGACACGGGCTCCGACCGCCCCGGGGTGTTGTCACGACGCGGCCTGCTGGTCGCGACCGGCTCAACCATGGGGCTCGTCATCGCCACGTCAGTCGGCTCGACTATCACCCCCTTGCAACACATCGGGCTCCTGAACGTCCGCCAATCGGCGGGAGCGCCCCAGGGTGTGCCGGTCAACAAGACCGCCGCGCAGGCGCGGATCGCGGGCCACGCGCAGTCCGCGACGTGGCGACTGCAGGTCATGGGTCCAATCGGCTTCACGCTCGGGCTCGAGGAGGTCGAGCGCCTGGCCCAGCACGCGGCCGACCTCCCGATCGCCTGCGTCGAGGGATGGAGCGTGGGCGCTCACTGGCGCGGCCTGCGCTTGATCGACCTCGTCCGGCGAGCCGGTGGGAACAGCGACTCGCAGATTCGGGTCGTCTCGCTGGAACAGCACGGCAGCTACCGGACCAGCATCGTCGACGGGCCCCAGGTCGGTCAGGCTCTGCTCGCCACCCACCTCAACAACGAGCGCCTCGACCTCGACCACGGGTACCCGCTCCGCCTGATCGCGCCGAACCGGGCCGGCGTGCACAACACCAAATGGCTCAGCCGGATCGAGGTCCTCTGATGCGCAAGATCCGGCTCACCCTCGGCGCGCTGGGGGTCGCGCTGGCCCTGTTCGGCGCGTTCCGCCTCGTCACCCAGATCCCGGTGGCCGATCTCGTCGTCCTGGCCGTGTGGTTGATCCTGGCCGTGGCGATCCACGACGGACTGCTCTCGCCGGCCGTCATCGCCGTGGGGTGGCTCGTCGCCCGCGTGACGCCTGCGCGGGCGGGCCGCTACGTCCAGAGCGCGCTGGTCGGCGGCGGGCTGATCTCGGTGATCGCGATACCCCTGATATATCGGGAAGGATCGCAGCCTGCCGACAAGGCCATCCTGCAGCAGAACTACGGCGGGAATCTCTCCGTCCTGCTCGCCATCGTCGCTGCGGCGAGTGTGCTCGCCTACGCCGGTCGGGTGGTGCACGATCACCGAACGCCCGCCACCGCCCCCGGCATCGAGTCCGACGGACGCGAGGGTGCCGATGACAGCCGCTGAGAGGTCGGTCCCCACCGTTCGACGCACGGCCGCGCCGGCGACCGGTGTCGCGGCGGCGCTGATCCTCATCGGCGTCGCTTTCGCGGTGCCGCCGTTGTTCGGCTGGCACGTGAACGCGTTGGGCCGCGCTCCGCTGAGCGCTCGATGGGATCCGAGAGTCGGACGCGGGACCGTCCCCGCGGTGGCCCTCGCACTGGCTGGTGCGCGCTGGGCACCGATGCTCGCGGCGTCGCTGCGTTGGTCGGGGCTGCTCCTGGGGGCTTTCTTGGCGTCATTGCTCTGGGCCGCTTCCTTGGCGATGGTCGACGGCAACCGCGGAATCGGCGGCATCCTCGGCAACAGCGGTGAGTATCTCGCGACGGCCCGCCGGGTCCATGGCGTGCCGACGCTGCTCCACCGGTTCGTCAGCCGCATTCCGCTGACCAGCCACGACAACTGGCCAACCCACGTGGCCGGGCACCCGCCAGGGGCGCTGCTGTTCTTCGTCCTGCTCGTCCATCTCGGCCTTGGCAGCGGGATCGCCGCCGGCTGGACAGTCGTGGTGATCGCGTCCACGACCGGGCCGGCCGTCCTCATCACGCTGCGCCGGCTTGGGGCCGAGCAGCAGGCCCGACGGGCGGCGCCTTTCCTGGTGTTCGGACCCTCGGCGATCTGGCTGGCCGTCTCGGCGGACGCCTTGTTCGCTGCGGTCGCCGCCTGGGGGCTCTGCTACCTGGCCCTGGCCGCCACGTCCGCTGTCCCGGCCCAGCGCCTCGTCTGGAGCCTGCTCAGCGGTGCGGTACTCGGGTACTGCTGCTTCCTGTCCTACGGCCTTCCGCTGCTCGCCGTGCTCGCGGCGGCGATCGTCGTGCTCGCCCGCCAACCCCGCGTCCTGCTCGCAGCGGGCGTCGGGGCGCTCGCCGTCGTCGCCGCGTTCGCGCTCGGCGGCTTCACCTGGTGGCACGCCTACCCAGTGCTCCGCAGCCGCTACTACGCCGGCATCGCTGACCGACGTCCCGCCTCGTACTGGCTGTGGGGCGATCTTGCTGCGCTGTGCGTCAGCGCCGGCCCGGTGCTCGGCGCATCGGTCGTCGCCGCGGGGCAGCGGCTGCGTACGCACCGCTTCGCAACGCCCTCCGATCCGGCGCCGGTGCTCACGCTCTGCGCAGCGGCGTGCATCGTGCTGGCCGACGTCTCCGAGATGAGCAAGGGCGAGGTCGAACGCATCTGGCTGCCCTTTGTTCCCTGGCTTCTCCTCGGCACGGCGTTGCTGACCAACACCTGGCGGCGACGAGGGCTGGCGTTGCAACTTCTCACCGCCGTCGTCGTGCAATCGCTCCTGTTCTCCCGTTGGTGACCGGCCAACGGACTTCGACGACGTACGCCCAGTGCCACGCTCCGCTGGATTGACGCGTCTGCCCGGTGACACCTGGGACGTTCGGGACGCGGTTCGACGACGTCACTCTCGCCGACGCTGTCCATCCCCGCACCGCGGCCGAGATCCTCACCAGCGCGCTCACCCGCGAGGACACCGCGACATCGGCCACCAGCGAACGGCACGCTGCGAAGGAGCCCGCGCTGCTGCTGGGCAAGCAGGTCGCCCAGTACCTCGACGCCCTCGACGTCGCCAGCCGGTCCCTGCTCGGGC
>NZ_CAXTHK010000028.1:0-50428 GCF_964244045.1 uncultured Jatrophihabitans sp.
AGGGGCGGGCGGTGAGGTCGGGGCGAAGCAGCGCCTTTCTCGGCCGCGTCGTCGCGGGGCGCGTCGGGAGGTCGGCGGCGTGGGTCAGGCGGCGTGGGTCAGGCGTCGTCGGCGGCGATGGCCTCGGCCACCTCGTCGCCGCTGATGCCGAGCACGAAGAGGATGCTGTCGAGGTAGGGCAGGTTCACCGAGGTGTCGGCCGCCGCGCGCAGAGCCGACTTGGCGTTGAAGGCCACCCCGAGGCCGGCCGCCTCGAGCATATCGATGTCGTTGGCGCCGTCGCCCACGGCGACCGTCTGCGACAGCGGCACCCCGAAGCGCTCGGCGAACCGGCGCAGCGCTGCGGCCTTGCCTGCGCGGTCGAGCAGCTCGCCCACCAGCCGCCCGGTGAGCCGCCCGTCGACGATCTCCAGCACGTTGGCCGCGGCGAAGTCGAGGCCGAGCTCGGCCACGAACCGGTCGGTGACGAAGGTGAATCCGCCGCTCACCACTCCGACGTGGCAGCCCACGCGGCGCAGGGTGCGCACGAAGGTGCGTGCGCCCGGCGTGAGCTCGAGCGAGTCGCGGACCGCGGCGAGGTCGTCGACGGTCAGCCCTTCGAGCAGCGCCACCCGGGCGCGCAACGATTCGGCGAAGTCGAGCTGACCGTTCATGGCACGGGCCGTGATGTCGCCGACCTGGCCGCCGACGCCGGCCCGCTCCGCGAGCACGTCGATGGCCTCGTCACGAATGAGCGTGGAATCGACGTCCAGCACGACCAAACGCTTGGCCCGCCGCCGCAGGCCCGCCTGCTCGACGGCGATGTCGATGCCCGTGTCGTCGGCGGCTCGGACGAGTCCGGCACGTAGTGCGGCCGGGTCGGGGCTGCGCACGATCATCTCGATGCTGAAGACCGGCTCGGTGGCCAGCCGGGTCACCGACTCGATGTTGGCGCCGACGTCGGCCACGCACTGGGCCACGTGGCTGATCGCACCGGGGCGAAGCGGGCGACCCATCATGATCACGTGGCTGCGGCTCCCTCGCTCGACACCCACTGGAGTGCCGGGCGTCGCGCCGTCCGACTCGTTCGCGACGACGACCTCACACTCCATACCGAGCGCGTCAGCGGCATGGGTGACGGAGTGACGCAGCGCGGCCGGGTCCCCGCGCAGGTCGATGAGCACGGCCGTGATCAGGCGGTCCTGGATGACAACCTGTTCGACATCGCGGACATCGACATCATGGGCGGCCAGAGCCGCGAAGAACCACGCTGTGACTCCCGGACGGTCGCGCCCGGAGATCGTGACGAGGATGGAGGTCGGCTCCATTTCCCCGTGCCCCGAGTCCTAGTTGCCTGGGTCGACGTCCCTCTGCCCCTGGCGCTGGCCACCCGTGCCGGAGATCGACGTGGCCAGCGACTTCGCCTCTGGGTTGTGCTTGCGACCGCCGGCGTGCGCCTCGCGCTCTAGACGCTCGAGCAGGTGCGGGTAATGGGCCTCGAAGGCCGGGCGCTCGGAACGGATGCGCGGGATCGAGGTGAAGTTGTGCCGCGGCGGCGGACTCGACGTCGCCCACTCAAGCGAGTTGCCATGACCCCACGGGTCGTCGGCGGTGACGATCTCGCCGTAGCGGTAGCTCTTGTAGACGTTGTAGACAAAGGGCAGCAGGGACGCACCCAGCACGAACGAACCGATGCTCGAGATGGTGTTCAACGTCGTGAAGTGGTCGCTAGGCAGGTAGTCGGCGTAGCGGCGCGGCATGCCCTCGGCGCCGAGCCAGTGCTGCACCAGGAACGTCAGGTGGAACCCGACGAAGGTCAGCCAGAAGTGGAACTTGCCCAATCGCTCGTCCATGTAGCGGCCGGTGAACTTCGGGAACCAGAAGTAGATGCCCGAGTAGACCGCGAACACGATCGTGCCGAAGAGCACATAGTGGAAGTGCGCCACCACGAAGTAGCTGTCGGCGACGTGGAAGTCGATGGGCGGGCTGGCGAGCATGACTCCGGTGAGGCCACCGAACAGGAAGGTGACCAAGAAGCCGACCGCGAAGATCATCGGCGTCTCGAACGTCACCGCCCCACGCCACATCGAGCCGATCCAGTTGAAGAACTTGATGCCGGTGGGCACCGCGATCAGGAACGTCATGACACTGAAAAATGGCAGTAGAACGGCTCCGGTGGTGAACATGTGGTGCGCCCACACCGTCAGCGACAAGGCCGCAATGGACAGCGTGGCCAGCACCATGCCCTTGTAGCCGAACAGCGGTTTACGGCTGAAGACCGGGATGACTTCGGTGACGATGCCGAAGAACGGCAACGCGATGATGTACACCTCGGGGTGGCCGAAGAACCAGAACAAGTGCTGCCAGAGGATGGCGCCGCCGTTGTTGGCCTCGAACACCACCGAGCCCAGATGCCGATCGCTGTAGAGCACGAGCAGCGCGGCCGTGAGGATCGGGAACGCAAGCAGCACCAGCAGCGACGTCACCAGGATGTTCCAGGTGAAGATCGGCATCCGGAACATCGTCATGCCCGGCGCGCGCAGCGTGATGACCGTGGTCACCATGTTGACGGCACCCAGGATGGTGCCGAGGCCCGAGATGGCGAGGCCGAGGATCCACAGATCGGCGCCGGCGCCAGGAGAGTTCACACCGTTGTTCAGGGGCGAGTAGGCGTACCAACCGAAGTCCGCAGCGCCGCCCGGGGTCAGGAAGCCTGAGGTCGCGGTCAGCGCACCGAATAGGTAGAGCCAGTAGGAGAACGCGTTCAGCCGGGGGAACGCGACGTCGGGGGAACCGATCTGCAGTGGCAGGACGAGGTTCGCGAAGGCGAACACGATCGGGGTCGCGAAGAAGAGCAACATGATCGTGCCGTGCATCGTGACGAGCTGGTTGTACTGCTCAGGAGCAAGGAACTGCCGTCCCGGCCGCGCGAGTTCGACGCGCATGAGCAGGGCCATCACGCCACCGATGGCGAAGAAGGTCAACGAGCTGACCAGGTACATGCGTCCGATCACCTTGGGGTCGGTGGTCCGCAGCATCATCGACAGGTAGGAACCCTTGGCTGCCACCCGCTCGGGGTAGGGCCGGGCGATGATCGGCTGCGGGTCGGCTGGTTCCGACCCCGCAGCTGCAGGCGACTCGGCGGTAGTGGACACGCGTTACCCCTTCGGTTCGGGCGACCTGCCAGAGTTCGGCAGGCTCCGACGGGCGCACGCGTCCGTCTATGGAAAGAGTAAACGTCGTCTGCGACGACTGCCGCACCGGGCAGCGATCAATCCACATGTAACGGGCGCGTGAAAATTGCGCATATTCGGTTACGCTCGTCGGGGCTCTGCCGAGCATCGGGTAGCCGACCCCGTGCGGCCGAGGAGCACAGGCAAGACGTGGCAGGAGGTGCGCCAGCGGTGTCCCGCACACGCCGGCGTCCCGGTTTCGGGCAGCGGCCGACGGCCTTTCGCGCGGCTCCTTCCGCCACGCCGGCCGCGCGGCCGTCCCGTCGTCAAGCGTTGGCCCTGCTCGCGGTCCTGGCCCTCGTCGCCGGCACCGTCGTGGCGGTCTCCTACCTCGTCCGACCGGACCGGGCGCGCACCTTCGACCTGTTCCACGGCTCGGTGTTCCTGGCGGACTCAGTGGCTCCGGTAGCCGTGGACCTCGCCAGCGGACGCCCGACGGTGCGGTTGATCGACGCCGACGACCAGGTGGGCGCACGCACCGGCTCCGACCTCGCCGTCACCCCCCTGGACCAGGGAACGCTGCTGCTCAACCGCACCAGTGGTGAGTTCAACCTGGTTGCCGCCACCGGTTTCGTGGTCAAGACCGACGGCGGCGTACCGGTCGCGCAGCGCGCAGGCGCCATCGGCGCGACGGCCATCAGTGCGGGCGACCTCGCCTACATCGAGCAGACCGGCCCCACCGGCACGTCGGTGTACCTCGTCGGGCAGACGACGGTCGAGACGGCCAGCAATGGGGCGGCCCGAGTGCGGCCACGCGCCTTCAGGTCGATGTCTGAGCCCGGCAGCACCGAACCCGGCGCCGCGGCCAGCGCCGCCGGCAGTCTGTGGGTGCTGCTCGGCGCCGGCGATCAGCGCGTCGTCCGTCAGCTCGCTGTCCCGTCCGGCAGCAGCACGGGCGCCACCCTGCGCAGTACGGACCACGGACAGGTCAACGGGCCGGCGGCACTGGCCTCCGCCGAGCTGTCGCCGACCGCAGCGACGGACCCGCCGGCCGCGGGTGGCAGCGGGGACGTCATCGGCGTCGCATCGGCGACCGGCATCCGGGTCTTTCAGGGAACGGCAGAGATCGGCACCGCGCGTTTTCCGGCTATCGCCGGGCTCGACCGCGTCCTGGCCGCGACGAACGGGCAGGGCCGGTTGTCGTATCTCTTCCACGGCAGCGCCGGCTGGAGTGTCGCCTCGGTGGGCGCGGACGGCCGGGGGTTGCGTGGACCCACCCAGCTGACCGGACTGTCGGACGGGGCCGCTCTCGCGACGCCGGCGGCGAGCGCCGGCTCGCTGTACACGATGGACACCACGAACGGTCAGCTCGTCCGCATCGACGCCGACAATCGCGTCCAGGCCATCTCCGGCGCGGCACGCTATCCGCTGGCCGAGCAAGGCGGACGGGTTGTCGAGCCCGGCGGCTTCGCCGATGGTTACGTCATCGCCCGTGGCTCGCGCGTCATCTACAACTCACCGACGCACCTCGACGCGCTCGCCGTCTTCACCGACGGCAGCCACCTCCCGTTGACCATCGAGAAGAGCTCGGCGGTGGCCGTCAGTGCGGCCGGCGGCGCCGATTCATTGACCCGCAGCCGGGTCGATGCCGCTCCGCGCCGCACTCCGACGCCGGTCACGCAGCCGAGGGCCAACAACCCGGTCAACAACAAGATCGACTGCAGGACGGTCAGGCAGAAACCGCACATCCCGACGATCATCGCTGCGGTGCCCGGGTCGCGCTCGGTCGCGCTCACCTGGACCTATCCCCTGCTGAGCCCGCAGGACTGCGCGCCGTCGACGTACGAGGTCGGTGTCCGGGTGCTGAGCGGCGACGCTCCGTCCCCGCCGTCCGCGGTCACCGTGCAGGGTCAGCAGAGCGTGAACCTGGCGGGGCTGTTCCCGTCGACGCAGTACGAGATCACGGTCGGTGCCTACATCAACGGCCAAGGCACCGAGTCGGTGCCACGTCGCGTCACCACCGGACCCGAGGGCCCGGCTGCCCCGAAGGGCGTCCGCGCCGACACCGACTCCAGCGGCAACTGGACCGTCACCTGGTCCTCGTGCGGGTCGGCACGGAGGGGCTGTGTTGCCGCGGCCGCGTGGAAGGTCGTCCCGGAATTCTGCGACGGCCGCGGACTCGCGGGCGCTCCGTCGCCGATCTCGGTCACGGCGGACCCGACCTCGGTCACCCAGCCGCCGGCGCAACTGCGCGGCGGCGACGCCCTGCTTGGACGCGGCCTGCGCTTCCAGGTCGAGGGGACCGGTCCTCAGGGCACCGTCGGCCAACCTTCGGGTTACACCGCGTGCACCTACAGCTGGGCCACACCGTTGACTGCCCAACTGTCGTTGCACGCCAGCACCAAGCCGTTGAACAGCGCGGCCGACACCACCAGCGCCACTGTCACGCTCGACCTCGGCAGCAACGCCAGCCGTGCCACCGGCGGCGTCGGCGCGCAGTTCTCGTACACCCTGCTCAGTGGCGGTTCGCCGGTGCGCACGATCGGTCCGACGCAGGAGACGAGCGTCAGCTTCGACGGGATCCGGCCCAGGCAGCGCTACGAGGCCCAGGCGAGCGTCGCGCCGCCACGGCACGCGGAGGCAGCGGTCACGGTGGGGCCGGTGCCGCTCGAGGCCGCCGTTGCACCCTGGCCCGCGATCTCCGCGCGCGTCACAGCGGTGGACGACACCTCCTCCCCCAGCACCGCCACCTACCAGGTGCAGATCGCCGGCGTCACGAGCGCCGCCGCGCGCGGTGAGACCTTCGCGGTCGACGGGACGCTGCGTTGTGGCAACGCCAGCGACGGCATCGCAAGCAGCAACATCGACCCCGCCGATCCGCTGACCTTCACCACCGATCGGACGCACAACAACTTCGGTACCTGCGCCGTCCAGCTGCGTCTGACGCAGTCGGGCTCGCTGACCGATCCGCCGCTGTTCGGTGACGGGACGAGCTCGGCCGAGGTGACGACACCAACGTTCGACATCGCCGCGCCGAGCCTGCCGGCACTCGGCGACGCCAACTTCGCCGCGCAGTGGACGAGCGCCGGCTCTTCCTCGGCCGTACAGGTGACGTCTGGCAACGTCCTCGTCGGCCAGCTCGGCCATGACTTCGACGTCGTTGTCACCGGTCCCGACGGCACCCGCTGCGGCGGTTACACCGCTGCAGCCACCCTGCAGGACGTCCCGATCGACCAGTCGTGCGTGGACAGGTCCGGAGCCAGTGGTGACGGCTGGACCGTCACCGTCACGCATTTCGACTACGGCGGCACCGACGAGGGCCCCTACGCGGTCAACGGCATCGCGGGTGGCGCCGCACCGACGTACACCGCGCCGGTGTGCGACGTCGGCAACGCCGGCCTGTCGGCGACCTGGTCGGGGTCGAAGACCGCGCCGTCCGTGATCGTGGCGGCCGGCAGTTCCGGCCCGCTCAAGAGCTGCTCGAACTGGACGTACAGCGTGGTGGCGCCGTCCGGCGACTGCGGCAGCGCCTCCGGGGCGCCGGCGCAGACGGTGCCCGTCACCTGCTCGGCCACTCCCACCGAGAACGGCTGGTCGGTAACCATCAGCTACCTCGACAGCGACGGCAGTTCGAAGACCACGTCCGTAACCGTCATTGGCGACCCCCCGAACTAGGAGCAGCCCGTGTCCAGCCCCGCAGACGCGATACCGCGCGTTGCCCACGACGTCGAACGGCTGTGCCAGAACATCGGCATCGCCATCCAGGGCAAGTCCGAGGTCATCCGTCAGGTCGTCACCTGCCTGCTCGCCGAGGGTCACCTGCTGCTCGAGGATGTGCCGGGGACCGGCAAGACGTCACTGGCCCGCGCGCTGGCGTCGTCGATCTCGCTGAGCTGGCACCGCATCCAGTTCACGCCGGACCTGCTGCCCTCCGACGTCACCGGCGTGTCGATCTACAACCAGGCCAGCGGCCGTTTCGAGTTCAAGAGGGGTCCGGTCTTCGCGCACATCGTCCTGGCCGACGAGATCAACCGGGCGTCACCGAAGACCCAGTCCGCGCTGCTGGAGGTGATGGAGGAGGGCACGCTCAGCACCGACGGCGAGGTGTACCGGATGGCCCGGCCGTTCATGGTTGTGGCCACCCAGAACCCGATCGACATGGAGGGCACGTATGTCCTGCCCGAAGCGCAGCTCGACCGCTTCCTGATGAAGGTGACCGTCGGCTACCCGAGCTTCGAGTCCGAGGCGGAGATCCTCCGTACGCAGAAGTCCGGCTCGACCGCGACGACGTTGCAGCCGGTGCTCAGCGCCGCCGACGTCACGGCCATGATCGACATCGTCCGGCGGGTCGAGGTCGCGCCGGCGCTCGAGCAGTACATCGTGGCCGTCACGACGGCCACCCGCTCGATGTCCGAGCTGCGCCTCGGCGTCTCCCCACGCGGGAGCCTTGCCCTGCTACGTGCGGCTCGCGCCTGGGCCGCGGCGTCCGGCCGGCCGTACGTCGTGCCCGAGGACGTCAAGGCAATGGCCCCGGTCGTGCTGGCACATCGCGTCATCCTGCAGCCCGACGCCGAACTGCAGGGCCGTACCGGAACCGAACTCGTCGCGCGGGCGGTGCAGTCGGTGCCGGTGCCGCGCGCGGTCTCGGCTTAGCCGCGATGACTCCTGTCGGGCTGGCGACGCTGCTGGCCGGCATCGGTTCGTTGGTGCTGGGATTGACGTTCGACTGGTTGTCGTTCGATCTCGTCGGCCTCGGCCTGCTGTTGGTCGTCGTCCTCGGCTTCGCGGTGGTCGTCCGCCCGTCAAGCCTTGCGATCCAACGCGAGATCCAGCCGCCGCGGGTACCCAAGGGCTCGCCGGCCATCGCGTTCCTGACCTTTGCCAACCGGGGCAGACGCACCATCCCGGTGACGATCGCGACGCAGGCCTTCGGTACGCAGCGGGTACGCACGGTCATCCCGAAGTTGCGCGGCGGGGAGCGCGGCACGCGGGCGTACCGGTTGCCGACGACCCGGCGCGGGGTCTTCGACATCGAGCCCGTCGAACTGACGCGCCGGGACTCCTTCGAGCTGTTCCGCCGCTCTCGCCGGCAGGCCGAGGTCGCGCGCATCTGGGTGTATCCGCGCGTCGTCGGACTCGGCACCCTGCCCACCGGGCAGACGCGCAACCTCGAGGGCCCGTCGTCCGACACGTCGCCCCAGGGCAACATCACCTTCCACCGGCTGCGTGACTACGTCGAGGGTGACGACCTGCGGCTGGTGCACTGGCGCTCGTCGGCCCGGGCCGGGAAGTTACTGGTCAAGCACAACGTCGACACCTCGCAGCCGTACACGGTCGTGCTCTTCGACCACCGGCCCAGCCTGTACACCGAGGCCGCGTTCGAGCACGCCGTCGACATCGCGGCATCCGTGGTCAGCGCGGCGGCGGCCAACAAGTCCCCGGTCGAACTGCGTACCACCGACGGCACGGTCGTCGGTGGTCCCCGGCTGCGCGACGCGACCTCACTGATCGACCACCTGACCGGCATCGAGGCCGTGGCCGACGGGGACCTGCGCACGGAGCTGACCCGCCTGCGGCGCAATCGAGGCGGCACGTCGTTGATCATGATCACCGGCGAGATCGACCGCGAGGACCTGCCGTACGTAGCCGCGTTGCGCCGACGGTACGACCGGCTCGTCGTGGTCTCGCTGGATCCGCAGCGCACGCCGGTGCCGCGCTTGCCGGGTCTGCGCATCATTGTCGGCGCCGACGCGGACGAGGTCGCGCTGGCCTGGAACCACCCGAACTCGCGATGATCCGCCGCGCCGTCCCGTTCGTCGTCCTGCCGCTAGCCCTCGTCGCCACGGCGCTCGCCTCCTCGCCGTGGCTGCGCGCCTATCCGGCGAGCGTCCTGGCCGTACCGCTGTTCGGTGCGGCAGCGCTGAGCGTGCTCGTGCCGGTCATCACCGTCGGCATCGGCGTGCGCAAGCTCTGGCAGACCGCTGCCGTCGACGTCGTCATCTACATCTTCTTCACCCTGCTCGTCGCGCTGCACGAGCCGTCAGGATTCGGCCACCTCTACGACGGCGTCGTGCACGGCCCGGCCCAGATCCTGAGCTTCGCGTTGCCGTTGATCAGCCCGCGCACCCTGCTCGTCGCCCCGGTGACACTGTGCTGGATCGCCGGGACCGTCGTCGGCGAGTGCGTGGCGCGGGCCTGGCACTCGCTGCTGCCGTACGTCACGCTGCTGGTCGCCTTCGGGCTGGCCTACGCGGCAAGCGTCCGAGGCATCACGAACAGCGACGACGGCCGGCGCTACGACACCCTGCTCGCCGGCGGGCTGCTGCTGACGCTGCTGCTGATGCGTGCCGCCCAGGCGTGGATAGAGCAGGATCTGGACGCCGAGACCGCGCAGCCGGACGGCGTACTGCCGCTGCGCGGACTCGCGATCGGCGGCGTGGTGTCGGTCGTCGTCGCCCTTGTCGCCGGCGCGGCCGTGCAGTCCTCGGCGTTCTCCGGACCGCCGGCGATGCCGGCGCGCACACCGCCGCTCGACCGCGGCACCCCGCTGAGCCCCGTCGAGTTCGTCGCCGGACTACGTCCCGACGATCCGACGCGCGGCGGGCGCACGCTGTTCACGGTCGACCTCAACCGCCGCACGTCGCCGTACGTCGGTATCGCTGACGTCGACTCCTATGACGGCGACGGATGGACCTTCGAGCGCACCTTCCGCCCGTCCGGCGGCGTGCTACCTGCAGAGATCGATCCCGGGTTGCGGCCGCCCGGTCCTGCCGTCACGCAGCAATACCGCGTCTCGGCCGGTGTCCTGACCGACGCACCGTGGATGCCATTCGTCTACCGCCCCGAGAGTGTCACGGGGACCGCGGTCGACATCGATACGGCCAGCGGCATGGTGGTGCCGGCCGGCCGACTGCACGCCGGGACGATGTACACCGTGCGCTCGACCGCAACGACCGGCACGATCTCCACCCTTGCCGCGTCGGCGTCGATCGCGACCTCTACCCCGCCGAACTTCCTCAGCGTGCCCGCAGCGGTCGGTCGCTCGCTGGGCACGGTGGTCACGTCGCTGGCTGACGAGACGCGCACGAGCAGCACCAACCAGCTCGCGTTCCTGCGCGCCCTGACGAACGACCTGCGCACCAACTACACGCTGTCCGGTGGCCCGGCGAAGGCGTCGGCCTCGCCGTCCGCCACGGGGTCGTCATCGGCCTCGGGGACGACCGTGCCCGCCCGCAGCGGGGGGACCGGCTTCGCCAACGTCCTGGCGGCGATCCTCGGCCCGAACCGGGCGGCCTCGCCCGAGCAGTACGCGACGCTGGTGGCCTTGGTGGCACGCCAGATCGGGGTGCCCTCGCGGCTGGTCACCGGATTCCGATTGAGTCGCTCGACCAGTGTCGCGGCCGGCATGCACCGGGTGACGGGTGACCAGGCGTGGACGTGGGTCGAGATCCCTGTGCAGGGTCGCGGATGGGTAGTCCTGGACCCGTCGCCGACGACCTACGGGGCTCAGACGACCCAGCCGAGCGCCAGTGCACGCCCGTCCCCGAGCCCCACGCCGACGCTGACCCCCAACGGTCTTGTCACACAGGCCGATAACGGCAACGCCGTCGCCCCGAAGAGCTCGACCGGTGGACGTCACACCATCTCGTCCACCGCGCTGACAGTCCTGGTCACAGCGCTTGCGGTCGGAATCGGTGTACTCGTCCTGCTGTTGCTCGTCCTGCGCAAACGGTTGCGGATCCGCCGCCGACGACGTAGCGGCGACCCCCGCAAACGCGTCGTCGGAGCGTGGCAGGAGAGCCTGGACATGCTTGTCGAGTACGGCCTGCCCGATCTGTCGACCCTGACCAGCGCCGAGGTCGCAGCGCGCACACACGAGCAGTTCGGCGGTGAGCCGGCGGCCCAGGCGCGCTATCTCGGGGACTCGGCCAACGCCGCGATCTTCAGCCCGACGTCGTGGATCGGGGCCGGCGAGGCCGAAGCCGCCTGGCGCGCCCAGACGGTTCTGCGGCGATCGGTGCGTCGGCGGCTCAGCTGGCGCCAGCGGATGACGGCGCGGTTGCGCTACCACCGTCCGCCGCGCGTGCCGCAGCAGCGTGGGCCGACGTCGTGGACGAGCGGGACCCGACCGGCTGGTGGTCGCCGGCGGCACCGGGCGCACTAAGCAGCTAGGTCCCTCAGCGTGAGCCGAGGATTGCTGCCCGCTGGCGGTAGGCGTCGAGCAGCGCGTGGATGTAGCGCACTTCCCCGGCCGGGCAGTGGGTGGCGGCCAGTTCGACCGGTCCGGAGTGGGTCAGGGCCACGAGCCGCGCGGCGCGGCCGCCCTCGTCGAAGCGTGGTTCGAACCCGAGCACCTCGCCCCACGGGATCGAGGACTTGCGCATACGCATCCGCACCGCCAATCCGGAATCGTCGACGACCAGCGAAGACGTGCCCGCGCGGAGGCTGACCTTATTGCGCAGCGACATCGGGTCGAGGGCGAGGTCTCCGTAGGAGGCCGGGCCGGCCGGTGCCTGGGTGGCCGCGCGGAAGGCCCAGGTGGGGACAGTGCCGGTGCCCCCGACCGTCTCGACCGACGCGTCGTTCGGCACGCCTGCGGGCGGGATCGGGTACTGGGCAGGTTGGCCGTCCGCCGGCGCGCCGCCTGCGGCGAGGGTCGGATCGACCTCGTGCTCGCCGGTGTCGAACGGGTCGGGCTCGGCCACCGCACCTCGCCAGGGGACGAAAGGCAGCGGCGTCTCCGACTCCGCCGGTTCGAGCGGTTCGCTCACGGGTTCGATGGGCTCGGCGGGCTGGAACGGCACGTCGAGCTGCGGCTCGCCAACTGGCCGGTCGATGCGTGTCGCCGGGTCCGGGGGTGGGTGGAACGCCGACGGAGGCGGGCTGGGCGGGGCGAGCGGTGGCGGGGCGGACGGCAGCTCGGCAAGGTCGCCCCAGATGGCAGCGAAGTCCGGCTCCGCCACCGGCACGGGGTCGGGCTCAGGCTCTGGTTCGGGCTCGGCATGCCGTGCCGTCGCGCTCCGCGCGGGCTCGATCCGTTCCGCTTCGACCCGTTCCGCTTCGACCCGTTCCGCTTCGACCCGTTCCGCTTCGACCCGTTCGGCCGCACGACGCTCGGCCTCCACGCGCTCGGCCTCCACGCGCTCGGCCTCCACGCGCTCGGCCTCCACGCGCTCGCGCTCCAGCCGCTCAGCCTCCATACGTTCGCGCTCAGCCTCGAGCCGCGCGGCCGCTACTAGCTCCGCCTCGGTGACCTCGAGTGGTGGAGGCGGCGCCCAGGGTTGCGGCGGCCCCGCCAGCGCCACCTCGTTGGCCGGCTCCTCATCGGCCGGCACCTCGTCCGCGGACGTCGGTGATTGGTCAGGATGCACGTGGACGATCGAGACCTCGGACCACCCGTCCCGGGCGACCGGCGGACGCTCGAACACCAACCGCTCGATGACCTGCCGCTCGACGACCACCCGTTCGTTGGTAGGCCGCGGATCGACCAGGGGCGGGACAGGCTGCGGGCCGGCCAGCGGCCGACCCGTCGGCGGCGGGAGCAGCGGCGCAGCGACAAGCCCAGCGGCGCGACGCCCCACGTCCGGCATCCTGGTGATCGTTGGCAGCCCGGAGGTGCCGCCGCTCGCATCGCGGATGAGGAACTGCGTCCGTGGCCACTGCTGCTCGACCTCGATCGTGGCGAGTTCGGCGGCGAACTCGGCCGCAGTCGGCGGGCGGCTGCTCTTCTCCTTCGACATTGCGTACAGCAGCAGATCCGACAGCGACGTCGGCGCCTGCGTGTTCACCAGCGGCTGCACCGGGTCACGCAGGATGCGCAGGATGACCGCCGCGGGTGACTCTCCCTCGTAGGCCCGGAACGCCGCCCGACCGGCGATCAACTGGTACAGCGTCGACGCGAGCTCATACACGTCGGTCGCGGCGGACGTCTCGCCGCCTTCAAGCAGTTCGGGCGCTGCGTGCAGCGTGGTGAAGTCGAACAGGCCGGCGGTGGTCTGCGTCGACGACTGCAGCATGGCCACGCCGAAGTCGGCCAGGGCGGGCTCGCCGAACTCGGTCAGCAGGATGTTCTGCGGCTTGACGTCGCGATGCAGGATCTCGGCCCGGTGCGCCGTCTCCAACGCACCGGCGATCTTGATGCCGAGCGCTACCACCCCGGCCGCCGGTAGCCCCGCTCCCCCGTGCATCCGGTCGCCGATCGATCCGCGGCACAGTTCCAACACCAGCACGGGCCGACCGTCTGCAGCCCGGAACGAGCGGTAGAGCGTCACGATGTTCGGGTGGGAGCTGACCGCGCCGAGCGCGATCGACTCGCGTTCGAAGGATTCCAGGGCTCGCGGCGAAGCGTCGCGAATGTTGAGCAGTTTCAGCGCGACGAAGCGGTTGGTGCCGGTCTCCCGAGCCCGGTAGACGGTGGCCAGGCTGCCGACGCCGATCTCGGCAACGTCGGTGAACCCCGGGAAGAAATCGTGCTGCGGGGCAGGTTTCGAACGACGCATCAGCGCCACCGAACCTCCCAAACTTCACAAGCGCACCTGGTGCCCGAGGGTAGCAACGGCACCGAAACGTGAGACCCTCCCGTCGTGACCGCTCCGTACCCGCCTGCGCCTGCTCTGGCCACGCTGCTGATCGGCGCAGGCGTCACGCATTTCGCGGTACCGGCCTTCTACGACGCGATGATCCCCGAGTTCCTGCCGGGCTCGCCGCGCGTGTGGACGCGGGGCAGCGGTGTCCTCGAACTCGCTGTGGGCACAGCGGTGCTGGTGCCGCGGACCCGCCGTGCCGGAGCGCTGGCCGCGGCCGCGCTGTTCGCCGCCGTGCTACCCGGCAACGTCAAGATGGCCATCGACGCCCGACGCAGCGACTCCGTCGCCTACCGCGCCGGCACGATCCTGCGGCTGCCGGCGCAGGCTCCGCTGATCGGCTGGGCGCTGCGTGTACGCAGCCGCGCCTGACGACTTCGTAGTCGTCAGTCCGCGAGGACGGGCACCCGCTCCTCGGCCATGAGTCGGGCCGTGCGTTGTGCGGTCGCGTCGGCGCGCCGGCCTGTCGACAGCAGGCCGAAAGCCAGGACAGCGAGGCCCAGCACCGCGATCACCCACCACGCGGCCCTGCTGGCCGCGACGAAACCGGTCGGCAGCGGGCCGTTGAGCTGACTGGCCAGCACCGTCCCGATGATGGCGACCCCCAGCGTCGCGCCGACCTGGCGGCTCGTGGAGGCCACGGCGGCCGCCGTCCCGGCCTGCTCGCGGGGCATGCCCGACACGGCGGTGTTCGTGATCGGCGCGTTGACCAACCCGAAGCCGGCCCCGAAGACGAGGTAGCTGACGGTCAACCACCAGTACGACTCGCTTGCCGACAGCGGAACGAGGGTCACCGCGCCGACGCACAGCAGCAAGCCGGCCAACAGCATCGGGATGCGGGCACCACGACTTGCCACGATGCGACCCGAGATCGGCGGCAGCACGGCCGTCATGGCAGCGATCGGCAGCGTGCACACCCCGGCGACGAGCGGCCGCAGCCCGCGCACCTCCTGCAGGTACAGCGTGTTCAGGAACAGGAAGCCCGAGTAGGCGGCGAAGGAGCAGACGGCGATCACAGTGGCTCCCGCGAACGGGACGCTGCGAAAGAATCGCAGGTCCAGCAGCGGCTCGGCCCGCTGTGGCTCGTAGGCCAGCAGTGCCACGAGCGCGACGACAGCGATGCCGCCGGCAACGAGGGTGTCCGGGGACGTCCAACCCCATCGGGGCGACTCGATGATGGCGAACGTCGACCCGGCCAACAAGGCGATGATCAACAGCTGGCCGACCGGGTCGGGCCGGCGGGGATGCGCGGCCCGGGACTCCGGCACGTACAGCGCGGTGAGGACGAGCGCCGCAAGCCCGATCGGGATGTTGACCCAGAAGATTGCCCGCCAGTTGATGGCGTCGATGAGGCTGCCGCCGACCACCGGGCCCAGTCCGATCGACAACCCGACCACGCTGCCCCAGACCCCGATGGCCCGTGCGCGTTCCTTCGGTTCGGTGAAGACGTTGGTGACGATCGACAACGCGACGGGGTTCAACATCGAGCCGCCGACCGCCTGCACGACTCGAAAGGCGATCAACCAACCCAAAGTCGGGGCGAGGCTGCACAGCAGCGAACCGAGGGCGAAGACGCCGAGACCGATCTGGAACAACCGGCGGCGTCCGAGCCGGTCAGCGGTCGAGCCCGCGAACATCAACAGACTGGCCAGGACGACGGTGTACGCATCGATCGTCCACTGCAGACCGCTGAGCGAGGCGCCCAGATCCTGATGGATCGACGTCAGCGCGATGTTCACGATCGAGTTGTCCATGCCGACGATCAGCAGGCTGAGACAGCAGATTCCGAGGATGAGGAATCGGCGGCGTCGACTCAGTTCGGGCACGGCATTCACAATACTTAGCCCGGCTAACTAACACGCTTGTACTCGGTCACCTCGACGGTACGAGAGGATCGCAGGCGTGACTCTCCCGGCTTCTGCTGCACCGCACGACACCCTTGACGAGCACGTCCGAGAGCAGTTGGCGACGGTTGCGGACGGGCCCGCGTCACCTGACGCGGACCCTGCTCTGCTGACCCTCTTCGACGCGATGGCGGGCAGCCGGTTGCTCGACATCCATGCCCGTCGGATGCGCGAGACCGGTCGCGGCCACTACACGATCGGCTCGGCCGGTCACGAGTCGAATGCCTACGTGGCCGAGGCGCTGCGGCCCACCGACCCCGCGTTGCTGCACTACCGCTCGGGCGGGTTCTTCCTCGCCCGTGCCCTGCAGGCCGGACGCTCGATCGACGACGCGCTGCGCGCGGTGTTGCTCAGCATGCTCGCCGGCACGGCCGACGCCGCCTCGGGCGGCCGGCACAAGGTGTGGGGTGACGCCGCGCTGGCCGTCATCCCCCAGACGTCGACGATCGCCTCGCACCTGCCACGAGCGCTCGGCGTCGCGATGTCGACGAGCCGGGCCAAGCGCCTGAGAGTGCCGGTGCGGTGGCCGGCCGACGCGGTCACCGTGTGCTCGTTCGGCGACGCCAGCCTCAACCACTCGACGGCCGCCGGCGCTCTCAACGCGGCCGGCTACACCGCCGAGCAGGGCCTGCCCCTTCCGTTGCTGTTCGTCTGCGAGGACAACGGCATCGGCATCTCGGTGCCCACCCCCTCCGGCTGGGTTGCGCAGGCCGCGCGACGCCCCGGCATCACTTACTTGGCCGCAGACGGCGACGACCCGGACGCTGTGCGCGCCGCGGCCCGGGAAGCCGTAGATATCGCCCGTCTACGTCGTCGACCCGCCCTGCTCCATCTCCGTACTGTGCGGTATCTAAGCCACGCGGGCACTGACGTCGAGACCGCATACCGGGCGGCCACCGACCTTTCGGCCGATCGGGCGCGAGACCCGCTGCTCGCGCTCGCCCGCCACATCGGCGGTGCCGTGCCGGCCGAGCGTTACGCCTTCGTCGGCGAACGCATCAAGGCCATTGCCGACAAACTCGCCGGTACCCCGACCCTGACGAGTGCGGCGCAGGTGATGGCGCCGCTGGCGCCCCGCCGACGTCGCGAGATCACCCAGGCTGCCGGTCAGCGCGGCGATGAAGCCCGGCGCAGCGAGGTGTTCGGCGGCAAGCTGCCCGAGCAGGCCGGCCCCATGACGCTCGCGCAGAACATCAACGCCGCGCTGACCGACGCGCTGGCCGCCCGCCCCGAGACGCTCGTGTTCGGCGAGGACGTCGGCCGCAAGGGCGGCGTCTACGGGCTCACTCGCGGGCTCGCGAACACCTTTGGCGCCGCGCGGGTCTTCGACACCCTGCTCGACGAGCAGTCGATCCTCGGCTACAGCCTGGGTCTCGGCGTCAGCGGCATGCTGCCCGTCCCCGAGATCCAGTACCTGGCCTACCTGCACAACGCCGAGGACCAGCTGCGCGGCGAGGCGGCCAGCCTGCGCTTCTTCTCCGACGGCGCGTTCCGCAACCCGATGGTCGTGCGCATTGCGGGGTTGGCCTACCAGAAGGGCTTCGGCGGGCACTTCCACAACGACAACGCGGTCGGCGTGCTGCGCGACATCCCCGGCCTCGTTGTCGCGGTGCCGTCCCGGCCGGAGGACGCTGCCCCGATGCTGCGCACCTGTCTGGCCGCGGCCGCCGTCGACGGGCAGGTCAGCGTCTACCTCGAGCCGATCGCGCTGTACCACGAACGCGACCTGTACGAGCCCGGCGACCGCGGCTGGCTCGGCGACTACTCGACCGACTCGCACGTGCCGATCGGGGACGCGCGTGTGCACGGCGCCGGCACCGAGCTGACAATCATTACCTTCGGCAACGGGTTGCGAATGAGCCTGCGGGTGGCCCGTCGACTCCAGGCCGAAGGGGTCGGCGTCCGGGTCGTCGACCTGCGCTGGATCTCCCCGCTACCCGTCGAAGACATCCTGCTCAACGCGGCCGCAACCCGCCGGGTGCTGGTCGTCGACGAGACACGGCACGCAGGCGGCGTCGGCGAAGGGGTGCTGACCGCCCTCGTCGAGCGGCGCTTCCCCGGACGCATGGCCCGGGTCGCCAGCCGCGACAGCTATGTACCGCTCGGCGACGCCGCCAACCTCGTCCTGCTCGGCGAGGATGAGATCGAAACAGCGGCGCGGGAGCTGCTGGTGCGCTGACCGGCGGGTGTCGACACGGCGCGCGGACGTCCCCACCGGGATCGCCCGCGCGACGTGCCTTGCTGCGGACTTACCGCCCGAGCTCGGACAGGACCCGGCCCAGAGCGGCGATGCCCGCGGCGACCTCGTAGAGCGAGATCGTCAATGCGGGGCGTACCCGCAAACTCGACGTGCCACACCCGAGCACCAGCACGCGTTCCTGCTCGCGCAGCCGGGTGACGACCTCGTCGCGCAGCTCGGCGCTCGGGAGCGTGAAGGCGCAGAGCAGTCCACGACCCCGGACATCGGTCATGACCGGGTGCTCGGTGGCCAGTGCGCTCAGCTCGCGCAGTAGGTGCGCCCCGAGGAAGGCGGCGCGGTCGATGAGTTGGTCGGACTCGATGACCTCGAGGATGCGTCTGGCCCGCACCATGTCGGTGAGGTTGCCGCCCCAGGTCGAGTTGATGCGGGACGACACCGCGAAAACGTTGTCCGGCACCTCGTCGACCCGACCGCCGGCCATGATTCCGCAGACCTGGGCCTTCTTGCCGAAGGCGACAACGTCGGGCGTGACACCGAGCTGCTGGTAGGCCCAGGCGGTGCCGGTCATGCCGACGCCGGTCTGCACCTCGTCCAGGACGAACAAGGCGTCGAACTCGCGGCACAGGGCCTGCATCTCGTGCAGGAAGCGGGGCCGGAAATGGTTGTCGCCGCCCTCGCCCTGGATCGGCTCGGCGATGAAGCAGGCGACATCATGCGGGTGCAGTTCGAACGCGCGACGCGCAGCGGCCAGCGCCTCGTCCTCAGCCGCCTGGACGTCGGCGTGCCCGTTGATGGACGGCGACGGGATGCGCGGCCAGTCGAACTTCGGGAACCGGGCCACCTTGTTCGGGTCGGTGTTCGTCAGGCTCATTGTGTAGCCGCTGCGGCCGTGGAAGGCGTTCTCGAGGTGCAGCACCTTGGTGCCGAGCGCAGGGTCGAGGCCGTGCGCCTCGTTCCAGCGTGACTTCCAGTCGAAGGCGACCTTCAGCGCGTTCTCCACAGCCAGCGCACCGCCGTCGACGAAGAACAGGTGCGGTAGGTCCGGGTCGCCGAGCACGCGCGCGAACGTGTCGACGAAGCGCGCCATCGGCACCGTGTAGATGTCGGAGTTGCTGGGCTTGTTCATCGCGACCCGGGCGAGCTCGGCACCGAAGTCCGGGTCGTCGACGAGCGCAGGATGGTTCATCCCGAGGGCGGACGACGCGAAGAAGGTGAACAGGTCGAGGTAGCGCGTGTCGTCCCGAGCATCGACGAGCGTGGACCCCTGCGAGGCGTCCAGATCGAGCACGAGGTCGAAACCGTCGGCGAGCATGTGTCGCGCGATGGTCCGGTGGACCTCGGCCGGGGTCACGGTGGCGGCTGACTGCAACGTGGTCATATGCGCAGCCTAGCGAAGGATTTCCTGCTGAAAAGCTATCTCACGGTGAAACTTACGGTCCGGCTTCAAGCGGACCGGCGCGATGCTCGAAGAACGTCTGCAGCACGACAGTCGTTCGAGTCGATACATTTGCCCGCCGGCGGATCACCCGGATCAGTTGCTCCAGCGCCGTGGGTGTCGCCACCCGCACGAACAGCACGTAGGCGTCATCCCCGGCCACCGAGTGGCAGGCCTCGATGGCGTTCAGCCCGGCCAGCCTCTCGGGGGCGTCGTCGGGTTGTCCCGGGTCGAGCGGCGTGATCGCGATCAAGGCGGCCAGCGGCAGGCCGATGGCCTCCGGGTCGAGCAGCGCGGTGTAGCCGCGAATGACCCCATCGGATTCGAGCCGGCGCACGCGGGCCTGGACAGCCGAAACCGACAAGCCGGTCAGTTCGGCCAGCGAACGCAGGGTGCTGCGGCCGTCTGCCGACAGCGCGTGGGCAAGCCGGCGGTCGATCGAGTCGTTGAGCACGCGGCGGGTGGTCACCGAGTCCGCGGCATCGGCCAAACCACCACTCACATTGGACACCGTAATCCTTTCGTCCCGGTCAGACCTCTCGAGCCGCCGCCCGCAACACACCCGCGAGCACGTCGGCGATGGCGGCGTATCCCGCCTCATTCGGATGGAAGTGATCGGCGGCCAGCTTGCCACGCCAGGACGACGTGCGCGGATCACGCAGCTCACCGACGACGAGTCCGCGTTGACGAGCAACCTCGAGCAGCGTGTCATTCGCGCGTCGGGCGACCGCCGACGGATTCGGCATGGTGGTGACGACAGACCCGCGCGGCAGCGCCTGCAGGATCTCGGCGTACCGCGTTGGCAACAGCTTGCGCTGGTTCGGTCGCATCAGGTCGTTCGAGCCCACCATCAGCGTCACCAGGGCGACGGGCGGCTCGGCCGGCAGCTCGGCGAGCACTGGCAGCTGTCGCTCCAGGACGTCGGCGGTCGTGGCCCCGCTGATCCCCAGATTCAGCACCGCGAGGTCGAAGCCGTCTCCGGAAAGGCGATCGCGGGCCAGGCCCACCCAGCCGCGATCGTGGCTCGGGGCTCCGATGCCCTGCGTCAGCGAATCGCCCAGGGCCACCCACAGCGGACGCTCACCGGCCAGCGCCGCCAGGTTGTCGCGTCGCCAGGCCTCGGCGAACGGGACGACGTCGTCCTGCACGCGGGTGATCCCGGGTAGCACCCGGCCGGCTAGCGAGATGAACGCACCACGCGGGCGACCACTCAGGTTCGAGTAGTCGAACGCCATCAGACCGGCACCTCGAAGCGCACGAGGGCCTCGTCAGCGAGGTTGAGCACCGTCCCGGGCACCAGTACGAACGGCTCGTGCGCCCGTAACCGCACGTCCTGCTGGCCCGGCATGGTGACCACGGTGCCGTTGGTCGACCCGAGATCGGTCACCTGCACGAGCCACCCGTCGATAGCCACTCGGACGTGGGTGCGCGAGAGGTCGTTCTCCGGGCTCGGAAGGGTGACGATCCGGGGGCCTGCGTCCACGCTGTACGGCGCCCGCCCGAGCAGCACGTCACGGTCCACCGGCACCGTCTCGCCGGAGGCGAGCACCAGCACACCCAAGGTCGGACGCGGGGCGGGGAACGGCTCCTGCGCCGGCACCGGCGAACCGCACACCCGGCAGGCGCCGACCACGAACGGCGCGTTCAGGTGACCGCTCGCGCACATGACGGCCTGCACCATCGGGCTCTGGCCGGCGGCCGGCGGTTGCGCGGGCAGGTAGGTCGGGGGCCCGGCTGGCGGTGGTGCTGCTGGTGGGGGTGCTGGCGGCGGTTGGGGTGCGACGGCCGGGAACGGGCCGGTGGTCGCGTCCGGGTCGACGGGTCGGGCGCCGACAGCCGGGACGATGAGTGCGGCGGCGAGCACGGTCCCCGCCTCGATGGGCAGCGTCGGCCACGACGGCACGGGCTGGACCGGGTCGACGAGGGACAGGCGCAGCTCCGGCGAGTTGTCCAGGCGCTGGTCGAGCCAACTGGGCGAGCCCGCGGCGGTGACTGTCGCCGCGACACCACCGGCGAACTCGGCCTGCCCGCGGCCGCCGACGATCAGGCGCAACCCGTCGTCCTCGGTTGCGGCGAGCGCGAAGCTCGGAGCCGGCGACGCGCCGACTGCCAGCGCAGCGAGCGCGCCGTCGCTGCCGCGCTCGAGCAGCGCCGCGCGGCACGCGGTGACCACCGGGTCGGTGGGGTCGGCGTCGACGAGCAGTACCGCCCCGTAGAGAACCACCGCGGTGCTCGGCCCGGGAACGTAGGTGATCACGTGCGGGAAGGGCATGCGGCCAGCCCGCCTACTGCGGAGCCGGCGTCACGAGGAGGGCGGCGAGCTCGCGCCGGCGACACCCTGCTCAGCGACACCGGGCCCAGCCAATCCTTGCTCGTCGACACCGTGCTCGTCGACACCATGCTCGTCGACACCATGCTCGTCGACCAGCACCGGATCGTCGTTGGTCAAGTCGACGACGATGACGGTGACGTTGTCGCGCCCGCCGCCGTCGAGGGCCTGTTGCAGCAGGGATTCGGCAGCGGTTTCCGCGTCGGCGTGCTCGCGCGCCGTGGCCGCGATCGCGTCGTCGGTGACCTCACCACTGAGCCCGTCCGAGCAGAGCACGAACCGCTCGAGCTCGCTGGGCACGAAGACCCAGATGTCGGGCTGCGGCGCCGGGTCGGTGCCCAGGCACCGCGTGATGATGTTGCGGCGCGGGTAGTTCACCGCGGCCTCGGCCGTGATCTGGCCGGAGTCCTGCAGCTCCTGCACCTCGGAGTGATCGACCGAGACCTGCGCGAAGTCACCTTCGACCAGCCGGTACGTCCGCGAGTCGCCGACGTTGAAGACCGCCGCATGCTCGACGCCGTCGAGCGAGACAGCCGCAACGCCCGTGATGGTCGTGCCCATCCCTGCGTTGTCCGGGTGCTCGCGGACCGCGGCGAGGATCAACCGGTTGGTGTCTGCGATGGCGTCGATGATGTGGTCGGGGTGCAGGTCGGCGATCTCGCCGAGCTCGCGCAACCGGTCGACGGCGATCTTGCTCGCCACCTCGCCGGCAGCGTGCCCGCCCAACCCGTCGGCTACCGCGGCCAACCGCTCGGTGACCACCATGTTGTCCTCATTGGACTTGCGCACGCGCCCGGGATGGGTCAGCGCAGTGGACGTAATGCTGATCATTCGCCCTCCGCCCCTGTTGTCCCCGCGACGCCGCTCGCCGCTGGTCCTGATGGTCGTACCGACGGTAGCCAAACCACCGCGGTCAACGCCATCACCCGCGCCGAGAATGTCGCCCGACACGGGCATGCTGAACACATGACAACGCCAACACCGGCTCTCACCGTTGAGACCGACCCGGCCGAACTCGGCTTCGACCCCGACCGCCTCGACCGCATCGACCGACGTATCGGCCGCTATGTCGAGGACGGGCAGCTCGCCGGCTGGTCGTTTCTGCTGACCCGCCGTGGGCAGATCGCGCACCTGAGCACCCAGGGCCGACGCGATGCCGAGGCCGACCTGCCTATGGACCTCGACACCGTTTTCCGCATCTACTCGATGAGCAAACCGATAACCTCACTCGCGGCGATGATGCTGTACGAACAGGGCGCCTTCGAACTCACCGATCCGGTGTCGGACTACCTGCCGGCGTTCGCCGAGTCCCGGGTGTTCACCGGCGGCTCCGACCTCAAACCGGTCACCGTGCCGATGGTCGAGCCGATGCGGGTGTGGCACCTGCTGACGCACACCGCGGGCCTCACCTACGGCTTTCACCACGCGCACCCCGTCGACGCGATCTACCGCGCCCGCGGTTACGAGTTGGGCGCGCCGCCGGACGTCGATCTCGCAGGCGCTACCAACGCGTTCGCGGCCATGCCGTTGCTGCTGTTCCAGCCCGGTAGCGAGTGGAATTACTCGGTCGCGACGGATGTGCTCGGACGCCTCGTCGAGGTACTCAGTGGTATGCCGCTCGACGAGGCCTTGCGGACGATGATCTTCGAGCCCCTCGGTATGACCGACACCGAATTCGGGTTGCCGGACCACAAGCTCGACCGGCTGGCCGCCCTGTACGTACCCGCACCCGGCGGGGGAATCGCCCGCGCCGACGCCGCGGGCAAGGGCGTCACGTCACCGACCTGGTTCTCCGGAGGCGGTGGTTTGTGCTCGACGCTCGGCGACTACCACCGCTTCACCCAGCTGCTGCGCAACAACGGGCGGCTGGGCGACGTCCGGCTCGTCGGTGACCGCACGCTGCGGTTCATGGCCAGCAACCACCTGCCCGGTGGCGCGGACCTCGAATCGTTCGGTCGACCGCTGTTCGCCGAGACGCCGTTCACCGGCACCGGTTTCGGCCTCGGCTTCTCGGTGACGCTCGACCCGCTGGCCGGGCACTCGATGAGCTCGGCCGGCGAGTACGGCTGGGGCGGCGCGGCGAGCACCGCGTTCTGGATCGATCCGGTCGAGGACATCACCGCCGTGTTCATGACGCAGCTGTTGCCGTCGTCGACCTATCCGATCCGTTCGCAGTTGCGCCAGCTCGTCTACTCGGCGCTGGTCGATCCGGCTACTGACCGACGGTGAATCGCTGACGCGGGTGGTTGCCCTGCTCGATCTCGTCGACGTAGGCGGTGGCGAAGTCCTCGCCCGAGATCTTCGAGCTGCCGTCGTCAGCGCTGATCAGCTCATCGGCGCCCGACCGGTAGCTACCCGTGGGCGGCAACTGGGTCCACGCGCCGAACATCGCCGCCGGGCTGACGTAGAACCATTTCAGCGGCTCGGGCGCCGCGCGCAGGGCTTCGAGAACCTCACCGTGCGACGAGGCCTCCGACTTCCACTCGTCCTTGAAATCCGGGCCGTCGATCAGCCGGGTGCCATCGGGCAGCAGCGACGACCCGGCCCCACCGACGAAGGACAACCGTGCGCCGCCGGCGTTGGCGGCCTCGATGAGGCTCGGCACGTACTCGACGAGCTTCTTGCCGTCGACGTCGGCGCCGTGGGTGGCGATCACCAGGTCGTCGGCATCTTTCGCCGCGGCGGCGACGGTCTGCTGATCGGCGAGCGATCCGACGCGGTAGGTGACGCCGTCGATCGGCGTCTCGGGCTCGTGGCGCGAGTAGGACGTCACCTGGTGGCCGCGGGCGACAGCCTCGCGAGCGATGCGGCTGCCGGCGAACCCGGTGCCGCCGAAAATGCTGATTGTCGACATGCCGTGCGAACGAGCCGTCCCGGACAGCTATTCCCTCGACGTGGCGCGAGCCGTGGGGGACGCTGCTGCCAATGACGAGCAGCGAGATGTGGGACGAGTCGATCGCCGCGGCCTACGACCGCGACCACGCCTCGATGTTCAGCGCCGACACGCTCGACCCCGTGGTCGATGTCCTGGTCCGCCTTGCCGGCGAGGGCCCGGCCCTGGAGTTTGCGGTCGGCACGGGACGCGTCGCCCTGCCGCTGGTGCGCCGCGGAGTTCCGGTGACGGGTATCGAGCTGTCCGAGTCGATGGTCGCGCAGCTGCGGACCAAAGCTGACGAGCCCCAACTGCCGGTCGTGGTTGGTGACATGGCGAGCGTGCAGGTGCCCGGCACCTACTCGCTCGTCTACCTCGTGTTCAACACCATCTCGAACCTGCGCACACAGGCCGAGCAGGTGGCGTGCTTCCGCAACGCCGCGCGCCACCTACGCCCGGGCGGTCGGTTCGTCGTCGAGCTCTGGGTACCACCGGTACGCCGACTTCCGCCGGGCCAGCACGCGGCGCCGATGCACGTCTCGGACGGCCATCTCGTCGTGGACACCTACGACCTGGTCAGCCAGCGATGCACGTCGCACCACTACCGGCGCCGCGATGACGGGACGGTCGACTACGGGCAGGGCAACTTCCGCTACATCTGGCCGTCCGAGTGCGACCTCATGGCCGAGCTCGCCGGCTTGGAGTCGGAGTCGCGGCACGCCGACTGGCAGGGCCATCCGTTCACGTCGGACAGCGAGAACCACGTGTCAGTGTGGCGCAAGCCCGGCTGAACGCCGAGCCGCGCCCGAAGCCGGCGGACCAGTGCAAGCAGGCCGTCCGCTCAGCTGGCCGCCGACCCTGCCCCTACCCGATCGCGCTTCGACGATCGGCGGAGACGGCGAGCAGGGCGAGCTGTTCGGCGACCTCGGCGGGTCGCTCGTAGGGCAGCATGTGACCCGCGCCGGGGTACACCACGAGCTCGGCGTTCGGCATCGCGTCGGCAATGGCCCGGGAATGCGCGATCGGGCACAAGCCGTCCTTGGTGCCGACCAGGACGACGGTCGGCGTGCGGTCGAGCTCGGCCAACGAACGCAGTCGATCGTGCTGCAACATCTCGTTGACCAACGCCGCGGTGGTGGCGGGATGCGCGCGACTGAATTGTGCTGCGGTGCGCCTGCGATTGTGGGCCGTTGCTGCGCCGGGGCCGTAAAAGCCCATGCGGATGAAGCCGGCGACCAGCTCCGGGTGCCTCAGGTTGATCTTCGCGCGCGACAGGCCCCGCAGCCTGGCCAGGAGCGGCGTGACAAACATGACCGGCGCGGTGACCCGGGCGGACAGCCCGAAGACGTCGTGCCCTAGACCGGCCGCGCTCGTCGCCACCAACGCGACGCCGATGACCTGGTTTATCACCACCTCGGGATGCCGCTCGGCAAAGGCCATGATCACCGGACCACCCAGCGAGTGGCCGGCGAGCACCACGCGACGCCCGGGCAAGTAGCGGGTGACGAGCTGGGCGACATCATCACCCAGCTGATCGACGGTGTACGTGCCGCGCGGGCCGGCGTCCGATCGACCGTGCCCGCGCGCGTCGAAGGCAACCACCCGGACGTCAGGCTGCTGACGGTGCAGCTCGGCCACGACATCCGTCCAGCTCGTGTGATCCTGCGTCCACCCGGCGACGAGGAGCACGACGACCGACGACCCGGCCGGCCCGGTGTCGTGCAGGGCGATCACGGTGCCGTCGGCCAGGGCGAAGGGTTCGAGCTCGTCCGGTCCGACGTCACCCGGACGATCGGCGCGACCGGCCAGGGCCGGACGGCTCTTCGGCATCGTCATCCGCGAGAATTTACCGGTTACAGCCGGTCACCGATACTTACGGAACGAGGCGACCCGCCGACGGTTCGATGCCAGGTGCACAATCTCGCCATGGTGGACTCAGGCTTCGAGCTCGGTACCGACGGCCCGCGCACCATGCTGGTGGGCATCGACGGTTCGCACACCTCGATGCGCGCAGCGGCGTACGCGGCCGGCATGGCACGGCGCCAGGGCGTGCACCTGATCGGCTTGTACGTCCAGCCGACGACCAGCGCGTCCGTGCAAGCCGTGGCCGCCACCGCAGGCGCGCTGATCGAGGCACCCGAGGACATCACGGCCGACCTGCGAAAGAGCTTCGACGACGGCGTCGAGCGACTGGGTCTCAGTGCCCAGTTCGAGGTTCGCAGCGGCAACCCCTACAAGGCGCTGATCGCGGTGGCCAAGGAGTTCCGCGTAGATGCGATCGTCATCGGCGCTTCCACGCAGGCCGGTTACAAGCTCGTCGGCTCACTGGCGAGCCGGCTGGTGAAGGACGCGGCCTGGCCGGTCACCGTGGTGCCATAGCAGGTATCCGTGACGAGCCACCACAGTGATTGTGAAGCCGACGTGAGTTAAGCTCGAAGTTGCAAAGGAGCATGCGTGGCACTGATCGACCGACGCTCGGTCGCCGAGGACGATCTCGGCGACCGGTTCGCCGACGTCCGCACGCTGCACCGCGGCGCCCGGTTCACCGTCTACGAGGCGCGCGACGTGACGATCAGGCGCACCGTCGCCGTGAAGGTGCCGTTGCGGGGCGGGCCGCGCTGGCTGCACGAGATCATCGACCATCAGGCGAACGTGCTGGCGCCCATCTGCACGCACCCGCACATCATCTCGCTCTATCAACGTCTCGAGCTCGACGACGGACGACCGGGGCTCGTGCTTGAACGTTGCCGCGGGACGCTGGCCGACGCACTGCAGGGCGGCCGCCGGTTGTCGGCCCGGGACGTGGCGGCAATAGGCGTCAAGCTCGCCGGCGCGCTCGAGACGACGCACAACGGCGACGTCGTGCATTGCAACGTGCATCCCGGCAACGTCCTGCTCAGCGAATGGGGCGAGCCTGTCCTGTCCGGTTACAACGAGGCGGTCCGCATCGGGGCCGGGCAGTCGGGACGTCCGGCGCTGCAGACGACGACGTCGCACACCGCACCCGAGCTGCTGCAGGGCCTCGAGGCGCAGGTGCAGACCGACGTCTACGGACTCGCCGCGACCCTGTACGAACTCGTCGCCGGACGCGGCGCCTTCCGCGCCTATGCCGGTGAGTCACCGGCGGCGATCATCGTGCGGGTGCTCAGTGGCAGCGTGCGCCCGATCGTGGACCCGGAGATCCCGTTGACGTTGTCGGACCTGCTGACCTGGGCGATGTCCGGGCAGCCGAACGACCGCCCTCCCTCGCCCGCATGGCTGGCCGAGGAACTGAACCGCATAGAGATCGAGCAGGGCTGGACCCGAACCCGGCTCATCGGCTGATCGCGCCGCAGGAACTGTCGGACCCTGCTGTCATGGTGCTGGCACCAAGACACGGGGGGCCAATCATGGGCGAAGTGCTGTGGATCCGATCGCACGTCGAGCAGCTGCTGGAGCACATCTGGAGCATCTGCCGGGTCGCTCCGGACGACGACGGCGACTATCCGTTCCGGCAGGGCACCGCGGCGTGCTGGGTAGCCGTTTTGCCCACCGCGCCGGTGATGGTGCGGGTGTTCGCGCACGCCGCGCTCGACCTCAAACCCTCGCTGCGGTTGTTCCGAGAACTGAACGACATCGAGCGTCGTGCGTTGTCCTGCGCGGTACTGCTCGAGGGCGATGCGGTGGTCGTCTCGCAGACGGTGAGCCCGATCGGCCTCACGGCGCCGGTGCTCGAGCAGGCGCTGCACGCCGTCGCCGGCGTGGCCGAGGACATCGGGCTGCTGCTCGCCGCCATGTTCGGCGGTGAGACGCCCTATCCACCCGAGTTCGCCGGCGACAGTGCGGACGTCCCACCGGGCCCGGCCGGCCCGTTCTGAGGGGTGTGCCAGATCCGACGCCAATTACCTACCGATTCGATAGACATTATCGGAGTTGTCGGGCAGACTCGGTGCTATGATCGACGTCGCCACCACGGGGCTCTACTTCGACCTCGGACAGCTCACCGACTTCACGCGCTTCTTTGCTGACGAGGTGTGTTCCGGCAAGTACCCCTACGTCGACTTCGATCCCGAGCAGCGCTGGCACCAGCGGATCTACCGCGACCGGCGAGTGGACGTGTGGTTGATCAGCTGGCTGCCGACACAGGGCACCCAGCTGCACGACCACGGCGGTTCGTCTGGTTCGTTCACCGTGCTCTCGGGCGTCCTGACCGAGAGCACGGTGACCAGCGGGTCGACGCGGGATCGGCAGCTGCGCGACCACCAGCGCGAGGCTGGCTCGACGGTCGGTTTCGGGCCGCACTACGTCCACGACGTCCGCAACCTCGGCGACGGCCCGGCGGTCAGCGTGCACGCCTACTCCGCGCCGCTCACGTCGATGACCTACTACGACCTCGCCGACGGCGAGTTGAGCGCGATCACGACGTTGGCCACCGACGACCCGGAGCCGGAGTTCGACGCCGGGACGGCCCGCCGCGCGTCCTGACGAGCGTGGCAACCTAGGCCACATGGCCGACCTCCGCTGCGCTCCGGCCGCCATCGGCCATGCCCATTCGTCCTGCTCCGACTTCGTCGTCGCATGAAGCGCTTCTCCTCGGTCGACGACCTGCTCGCCGACGCCCGCTCCCGCCTCAACCGGCTCGACGCGCAGCAGACGGCAGCCGCCCGCAACGACGGCGCGCTGCTCGTCGACATCCGGCCGAGCTGGCAGCGCGAGACGGTCGGTGAGATCGAGGGCGCGCTCGTCGTCGAGCGCAACCACCTGGAGTGGCGCCTGCACCCCGACTCCGACGCCCGGGTACCGCAGGCAGCACCCGGGCAGCGCTGGGTCGTGGTGTGCGCCGAGGGTTACACGTCCTCGCTGGCGGCAGACGCGCTGAACTCCATCGGTGTCCCGGCCACCGACCTGGTCGGTGGTGTCGAGGCCTGGTCCGCGGCCGGCCTACCGTTGGTGCCCGGCGGGACGCCACCGAACGAACTGGTGCACCGCCGCAAGTAGCGCCGGCTACGCGTTGTTCTTGACCTTGGCGGCGTTGTAGCCCAACCAGCCGACATAACCGAGCAGCGCTGCCACACCCAGTTTGCGGGTGGGCGGGGCCATCATGGCCAGCCCGACCGCCGTCTCGGTGGCCCCGTTACGGATGACCCAGGTCGCGGTGTCGTCGGGGAAGGCGGCCTTGGTGATGCCCGCGAAGGCCTCCGGGGCAACGAAGTGCGCGGCGCCTGTGGCGGCCATGGCGAATCCGACGGTTCCGAAGCTCAGCAGTCCCATCGGTCCAGCGTGCCATCCCTGTCTAGACCTCACTCGAGCGGGCTGCGGGGCAGCAGCGAGTCAGCGATGATCTTCTGCTGGATCTGGCTGGTGCCCTCGAAGATCGTGGTCAACCGCGCGTCGCGCCAGTAGCGCTCGACCTGCCGTTCGGTGGTGTAGCCGTTGCCGCCGTGCAGCTGCATCGAGTCGTTCGTGACCTCGACGGCCATCTCGGTGGCGACCAGCTTGACCATTGCCGACTCGCGGGCACAGGGCTCCCCACGGTCGAGCAGGTCGGCCACCTGCCGGTAGAAGGTGCGCGACTGCTCGACCTTGGCCGCCATCGTGGCGAGCATGAACCGCAGTGCTTGGAAGTCGCCGATCGGGTGGCCGAACTGCTCGCGCTCCTGCAGGTACAGCGTGCAGTCCTCGACGGCCGCACGCGCCAGGCCCACCGCACGCGCCGCGGTGTGTACCCGGGCGATGTTCAGCCACTTCTGGGTGTCGCGGAAGGCCTGCGTGCTGCCCGGGCCACTGTCGCTTCCGTCGCCCTCCCCGTCAGTGCCGCCCGCCAGATTCGCGGCCGGCACCCGCACGCCGTCGAAGTGCAGCTCCCAGGTCAGGAAACCGTGATAGCCGATCTTGTCGATGACGGTGCCGGTCAACCCGGGTGGGAACTCGTCGCGCTCCTTCTCGACGATCAGGGTGGCGAGCCCGGCCGCGCGCTTCTCCCCCGGCGCCGGGTCCTCGGTTCGACACAGCAGCTGGATGAAGTCGGCGGCCTTGGCGTTGCCGATCCAGCGCTTCTCACCGGTCACGACGTAGGTGTCGCCGTCGAGCTCGGCGCGGGTGCTGACGCCCGCGAGGTCCGAACCCGCGTCCGGCTCGGAGAAGCCGGCTGCGCCGATCCAGTCGCCGGCCGCACTGCGCCGCAGCAGGGCCGCCCGCCGCTCGACGTCGCCGACATCGGTGCCCAGTCCTTGGGCGCGGGCGATGATGCTGGCCACGCTCATCCAGGCGCGGGCCAGTTCCTCGGAGATCATTGTGTACTCGAAGACGCCGCAACCCAGGCCGCCGAACTCCTCATCGATCATGATGCCGAAGTAACCCCGCTTGCCCATCGCCTCGATGAGGCTGCGGGGCATCTCCCGCTTCTGCGGGTCGAACTCGTCGGCGACCGGCTTGACCTCGTCCAGCGCGAAGGACCGCGCAGCGGCCTGCAACTCCAGCCGACGGGGGGTGGCCCACGGTTCGGTCAGGACGGATGCGGGTGCCGGCTGCGGATGGCTCATGGAGGCGAGGGTTTCCACCTCGGTCCGCCCGGAAACAGATCGGTAATGGACGCCCCAGATGATGCCGCCGTGGACGACCTGCCCGCTGTCCCGGTAACCGTGGATTCGGCCGCCCGCATCGACCCGGCGCCCTGGCGCGAGTGGCGGGCCCACGTCATCGTCTGCGGCCTGAACGGTGTCGGGCTCCGGGTGGTCGAGCAGCTGCGGTTGTCCGGGGAGCAGGTCGTCATCGTCGAGGACGACCCCGACCCGCGGCGCCTGGCCATCGTCACCGAGCTCGGCGCGGCGCACCTACTAGCCGACCCGCGCCGGACGACGGCGCTCGAGAACGCCAACCTCGCCACGGCCACCGCGCTCGTGTGCGCGGCCGGCACGGACCTCGAGAACCTCGAGATCGCGCTGCTCGCGCGCCGCCTGCAACCCGAGCTTCGGGTCGTCGTCGAGCTGGGCAACGCCGCGCTCGGGCGCGCCCTCGCCCGGGTCACCGGCCCGGACAGCGTCCTCGACCCGGCCGCCCTCGCCGCCCCGACGCTGGCCGAGTCGTGCCTGGACCTGAGCGCTCGGCCCTTCCCCATCGACGGGTCAGCCTTCGAGCTGCGCGAGCTGACCGCGCCGCGGGACAGCACCCTGCGGCTGCTGTTCGGCGACCTCGCGCCGATCGCGGTGGTCCCGGTCGACGACACCGCCGAGATGGTGGTCTGCCCAGGCCGTGACCTCAAGGTCAAGGCCGGCGACCGGGTGTTCGTCATTGGCACGCCCGAGGACCTCGAGGGCCGCGGCGTCACCGAGATGACCCGACCGCCGCGCCGGCGGGCGCCACTGAAACCCATCGGCACCCTGCGCCGCTACGTGCACGGGTTCGTGGCCGAGTCCGAACGGGCAATGCGCCTGACCCTCGGCGCGCTGTTCGGCGTCGCGGTGCTGTCCGTGCTGCTGCTTAAAGTGGGCTACCGCAGCGCCGAGGGCAAGCACATGAGCCTGCTCGACTCGGCGTACTTCACCACCGAGACGCTGACCACGGTCGGCTTCGGCGATTTCTTCTTCGCCCGCCAGCAGGACTGGCTGCGGGTGTGGGCCATCGTGCTGATGGTCCTGGGCGCCACCCTCGTCACCGTCCTCTACGCGATGCTGACCAATCTGCTCGTGAGCCGACGCATAGCGCAGTCGCTGGGCCGCCAGCTCGCGACCCGGATGCACGACCACGTCGTGCTCGTCGGCCTGGGATCCGTCGGACTCGGCGTCCTCGAGCACCTGGTGGCGGCCGGACAACCCGTCGTCGTACTCGAACGCGACGAGGACAACCGCTTCCTGGCCCGCGCCCGCGAGCTGGACGTACCCGTCGTGTTCGGCGACTCGACGGTGCCGACCAGCCTGGACGCGGTCGGCATCGACCGCGCCCGAGCGGTCGCGGTGCTGACAAGCAGCGACCTCGCCAACATCGAGACCGGTCTCGTCGTCGACGACCTGCTCGCCGAGCGGCGCACCGAGGTCCCGGTGGTGCTGCGCATCTTCGACCGCGATCTCGCGCACACCGTCGAGACTGGTTTCGGGTTCCACTTCGTGCGCTCGACCGCTGCGCTCGCTGCGCCGTGGTTCGTCGGCGCCGCGTTGGGCCTGGACATCCTGAACACGTTCTACGTCGACAAGCAGCCGATGCTCGTCGGCCGCCTGACCGTGGCCGACGACGGTGGGCTGCGGGGCAAGACGATGGCCGAGCTGTCGGCACGCATCCGAGTGATCGCGATCCGCCGGCATTCGACCGGCGACTTCGAGTATCCGCCGCGACGCGGCACCCGCTTCGACGGCGGCGACCAAGCCTACCTTGTCGGGCCCTACGGCGAGCTGCTGCAGGTGCTGCGGCGCGATTCGGCGGCGGGATAGTCCTCAGCGAGCGAGGGAAGGCTCCAAGGATGCCTCTCACCGTGCTCGTCACCGGCGCTACCGGCTTCATCGGGTCGCACCTCGTCGGCCGGCTGGTCGACGCTGGACACGACGTGCGGGCGATGACGCGCCATCCCGACGGCTACGACGGTCCGGGTAAGGCCGTGGGCGCCGACGTCGAGGACATCGACAGCCTGCGCACCGCGCTCGACGGCGTCGACATCGCCTACTACTTCGTGCATGCGCTGGAGAACAAGGACTTCGAAGAGCGGGACGCCGCTGCGGCCCGCAACTTCGCCAACGCTGCCGCAGAGAACGGCGTCCGCCAGATCATCTATCTCGGTGGGCTGGGTGAAGAGTCCGGCCAGCTGTCGGCGCACCTGCGCTCGCGCCGCCAGGTCGAGGACCTGCTGGGCGAGACGGGCGTGCCCGTGACCGTGCTGCGCGCAGCGGTGATCATCGGCCACGGTGGCATCTCGTGGGAGATCACCCGCCAGCTCGTCGACCACCTGCCGCTCATGATCACCCCGAAGTGGACGAAGACCCGCACCCAGCCGATCGCGCTGCCCGACGTCCTGCGCTACCTGGTCGGCGTGCTCGACAACCCGGACGCCATGGGGCGGTGCTTCGAGATCGGCGGACCCGAGGTCCTGCGCTACGTCGACATGCTCAAGCAGGCTGCCAAGGCCAAGGGGCGCAGCTTCCCGAGCCTGAACGTCCCGCTGCTGACCCCGCACCTGTCGTCCGGGTGGCTCGCGCTGGTCACCGACGTAGATCTGAAGACGGCCCGCAACCTGGTCGAGTCGATGCGGAACGAGACGATCGTGCACGACCGGTCGATCCATGACCTACTGCCCGGCGACACCATGAACTACCGGGACTCAGTGCGACTCGCGCTACAAGATCGGGCCCAGGCGCTGACGACCAAGTCGACATGAACGAGGCTGGCGGTATGGCGAGCAGTGAGAAGATCGGCGCCCTGCAGACAAGGGTTCAGCGTCTGCTGGCGCCTTCGCTGCTCGAGCAGGTGCCCCGCGACCACCAGCAGTCCGACGCGGCGTTCAAGCGCCGGCGCATCGTCGCCGCGATCGCCCTTGTCCTGGGCACTACCTTGCTGGGGCTCTCGCTGGCCACGGACCCCGGCGACTCCGCCTTCTACCCGCTCACGATCTCGGTCGCCGCTGTTTGGCTGATCGGCGGGTTCACCTCGGGACCGCTGCACCTGGGCCGTATCCCGTTCCGGGGGTCGCTGCGGCGCCCCCTCGTGACCCCGTTGGTCACCGGGCTGTTGGCCGGAGCGGTGTTCGTCGTCGGGGCGCTGATCGTGGCGCAGATCGAGCCGATCCGGAAGATCATCGACACGGTGCTGCAGCACGCCCAGCAGGGCAACACCGCACTGATCTTCTTCGTCACCCTGCTGAACGGGGCCTCGGAGGAGGTCTTCTTCCGTGGCGCGCTGTTCGCCGCCATCGGGCGCAAGCACCCGATCCCGATCTCAGTGGTGATCTACTCGCTGGTCACCATCGCCACCGGCAACCCGATGCTGGTCTTCGCGGCGGTGCTCATGGGCACCTTGTTCGGCTTCCAGCGGCGCGCCTCGGGCGGCATCCTCGCGCCGATGATCACGCACCTGGTCTGGTCGGTGATCATGCTGCTCGCGCTGCCACCGATCATCATCAAATAGCGCTCACTCGGGCGGCTGCGGGAAGCGGACCGTGATCTCCTCGTAGCCCTTGAAGCGCTGCGCCTCGGCCTGCTGCGTGTAGCTCTTGACGTCCGCCGAGGTGAGGTCAACGTCGTCGGTGAACGGCGTCAGCAACGAACGCGGGTACAGCTTCAGCGAGCGGACGGTGTTGTACTCGACGGCGATCACGGCGATGAGCGAGCCGAGGTAGAGCCAGGCCATCAGGCCCAGGAACACCGCAAAGGTGCCGTTCGTGTCGGACGCGCCGCGCACGGCGTGGTTGACGTAGAGCGCACCGACGTACTGCAACCCCTGCCACACCACGGCAGCGCCGGCGGCGCCCGGCACGGTCTGGCGCAGGGTGAGCGGGCGGGCGGTAGCCAGCCGGAAGCCGGCCGTGAAGAACGCCGCGTTCAGCGCGAGCGTACCCAGCCCGATAGCGACCTTCGTCGTGATCGGGAAGCCGTCGACCTGGCTGCCGAGCACGGCCAGGCCGGTCGTGAGCAGCACCGAGATCCCGCCGAGGCTGAGCAGCAGCAGGCTGCGTCCGCGGCTCTTGAACGGGTTCGGCCGCTCGTTGCGGGGCACCCGCCAGATCGTGTTCATGGCGTTCTGCCCGGCCTGGGCGACGTTGAGCCCGAAGAACAGCGTGCCGACGATGCCGACGGTCAGACCGAGGCTGCTGCCCGAGACCCCGTTCGGATTGGCCAGCTGATGTCCGACAACCGGGAACTGGCCCAGGGCCGAGTCGAACACCTTGCGTTGCAAGCTCTCGTTGCCCTCGAGGACGAAGTTCAGGATCGTGGTGGACAGCAGCAGCAGCGGCACCAGGGAGAGCAGCCCGTAGTACGCGATCAGCGCGGCCAGGTAGGAGCCCTGATCGTCGAAGAACTTGTACGCCACGGCCAGGGGAAGTCCGGCGCGCGGGTGCGCGCGTTGGAACCGATCAAGCCGCTCGACGAGCGTCATGGCCGGCTCTTCACGCAGTCAGGTTACCCACGCGCGGGAAGTTGATCGATGTGCTGGGGCGCCCGCTCAGCCGTCCTCGACGACGCGGACCGGCGTCAGCATGACGCGCCGCTGATCGCTGCAGCGCAACTCCGCTCGACCCGAGATGTGCAGCGATGCGCCCGACTCGAAGTCGGGAACGAGCAAGGCTGCGCTCGGGTCAACCGTCAGGTTGCCAAGGCTGTTGAACATGTGGGTGCCCGGGTAGTCCGGCCACGACACGCTGCCGTCGGGCTCGACGGTGCGGAAGCCGGGCGGGCCGCCACGATGCGACGAGTCGAGACCGGCGCGTCGGGTGCCGGTCCGGACAGGTCAAGCGAGCTGACCGTGCCGTTGACCCGAGCAACGGCGAGCGGGCAGGTCAATGTCGACCAATCCGATCTCGGCGCCCGCGGCAAGGCTCACCAATGGATCGCCGGCTCGAGGCAGGGCCGCGACAGTCAGCTCGCTGCCGTGGCCGGCCAGGAAGCCGGCCGGTCCGACGAGCGGTGAGTTCCACAGCAGGCCGTCGACACCCAGTGCGGTGAGTGCGGCGAAGCGCTGCAAGGCGAGGAACCGCCTGAGGCCGCCGTCGAGATCGGCCGGGTCGAGCAGGCGTGCCAGCCGCGCCGCAGACTCGCGGACGCCGGCCCGCTCTTGCACCGCGAGCTCGCCGACGTGGAAGCCAGGGCCCGTCATCAAAACGCCTTCTGGAACACGAGTGGGTACACCGGGCCCGCGCCGGCTTCGCGCAGCAGCACAGCCGCGACCGTGAGCGTGAATCCGCTGCGCGTGGTGTCGTCGAGCAGCAGGACCGGACCTTGAGGTATGTCACCGTCGACCGACAACCGGCGCAGCGCGCCGATCGCCGATTCGACGTTGGTGCCGGCGTCGCGCTGGAACCCGCCGCCGTCGGCCCGTAGTGGCGTGGCGACGGGCATCCGGCCAAGCGCGGCGAGCCGGGCAGCGGCATCGGCCAGCAGCGTCGGATGCGTGCGCGACGGCACCCAAGTCACCCACGTCGGACGGCCCGCCGGCCACCCCCACCGCGACAACGTGCTCACCAGCCCGTCGAACACCTCGTCGGGCACGGGTTCGTCGGCGGCCAGCGCACGCGAGACGGCCGCCGACCAGGCCGGGTCATCGGCCACGGCGAGAGCACGGCCCGGTTCGGCGCGCGACGCTTCGGCGATGCGCCCGCGCCGCGGGGCGCCGGACGGCCACATCTTGCGCGGTTCGAGCACGGTGGTCTGCGCACGAAGATGGGCGACCGCCGCCCGGACCGTGTCACGCGAGGGCGCTGTGCCCGGAGCAGGCAACCGTCCGGTGCACACCGCGCAGCGACCACAATCCCCGCCGGACGTGTCGTCGAGCTCGTGGCGTAATTGCTGCATCAGACAGGTCTCGGACTGCTCGTAACGCAGCATGGCCTGCTGCTCGCGGCGCCGGGCCGCGGCGATGCCCGCGTACCGCTCGGCGTCGTAGGACCATGGGCGCCCGGTGGCGACCCACCCGCCGTCGAGGCGTTCGACCGCGCCCTCGACGTCGAGCACCTTGAGCAGGGTCTCGAGCCGGCCGCGGCGCAACCCGGAGTCCGCCTCGATCCGCGGCAGGCTCAGCGGACCGTTGCCCAGTACGTCCAGCACCCGGCGGACGCGGTCCTCGGCCGGGAAGGCGGTGGAGTCGAAGTAGGCCCAGATCCGCTCATCGGCCGCAGTGGGCAGCAGGACCGCCTGCGCGGTGTCGAGCGCGCGCCCGGCACGGCCGACCTGCTGGTAGTAGGAGATCGGCGACGCGGGCGCGCCGAGGTTCACCACGAACCCCAGCGTCGGATGGTCGAGTCCCATGCCGAGGCTCGACGTCGCCACGACGGCGCGCAGCTCGTGGGCCAACAGCCGGCGCTCGATCTCGGCGCGCTCGTCAGGCGGCGTGGCCGAGCTGTAGGGCGCGACGTCGTGCCCCTGCGCGCGTAGGAAGTCGGCCAGCTGCGTGGTCCCCGCGACGGTGAGCGTGTAGATCAAACCGGCACCCGGCAAGCTTGTACCGCCTGGCTGGTCCCCGGCGAGCGCGTCGGCGATCCAGGCGTAGGCGGTCGGGACGTCGGGCGTCGGGATCACCGACAGCGCAAGGCTTTCACGGTCGAGTGACCCGCGCAGTGTGAGAGTGTCGGTACCCAGCTGGGCTGCGACGTCGGCGGTCACGCGGTCGTTGGCGGTGGCCGTGGTGGCCAACACCGGCGTCGCGTCGGGCAGCGCGGCCAGCACGTCCTTGATGCGGCGGTAATCGGCGCGGAAGTCCGAGCCCCAGTCCGAGACGCAGTGCGCCTCGTCGACGACGAGCATGCCGATGCGCGGTGACAGGTGCGGCAGCACCCGGCTACGGAAGCCGAAGGAGTTGAGCCGCTCGGGCGAGATGAGCAGGACGTCGACGGTGTCGTCGGCGAGTTGGGCCTCGATGGCCGGCCAGTCCTCGATGTTGGCGCTGTTCACCGTGACCGCCCGCAGCCCCGAGCGCTCGGCCGCGGCGACCTGGTCACGCATGAGGGCCAACAGCGGCGAGATGACGAGCGTCGGCCCGAAGCCCTGCGCCCGCCGCAGGCCGGCGGCGATCCAGTACACCGCCGACTTGCCCCATCCGGTGCGCTGGATGACCACGACCTTGCGACGGTGCGCGACGAGCGCCTCGACGGCTGCCCACTGATCCTCGCGCAGCACCGCGGCCGGACCGGCGAGGCGGGTCAGGTGCTGCTGGGCGGCGTCGCGCAGGTCGAGCGTGGCGGTCATTTGTTCATCGTGCAGCACACCGCCGACAGAATCGGTGCGAGACGGCTGACCTGCGCCCGCAACGCTGTTATGCTCGACGCGGTCTATCGCATCATTCCTCGAACGTGTACGCGTGCGGGAAGTGCAACGCACATCGTGTCTTCCTCGGGTTGGCAAGTTGAGCAGGACCGAGGTCTCGCACAAGGCGAGCCCTCCATGAATCACCCGATCGAAAGGCAAGAGGAATGACCCAGGGCACTGTGAAGTGGTTCAACAGCGAAAAGGGCTTCGGCTTCATCGCTCCCGACGACGGCGGCGCCGACGTCTTCGTCCACTTCTCCGGCATCACCGGCGATGGCTACAAGAGCCTCGACGACAACCAGCGCGTCGACTTCGACGTCACCCAGGGCCAGAAGGGCCCGCAGGCGCAGAACGTCCGCGCTATCTGAGCACCAGCTCTCACGCGTTCGCCCCGCACCGGATTTCCGGTGCGGGGCGTTCGTCGTTTCGCCCGGGATCGGCCGGTCAGCGCAGGTGCCGCTGCCAGTCCGCGGGCACCCGCCCCGCCGGCCCCGGCGTGGACTGATCCAACGGGTGCTCCTGCGGGTCGGCCAGCCGCGGGCCGTCGTAGAACTGCTCCGTGTCGTTGTCCCAGAACCAGTCCTCACCCGGCTCGAAGCTGGTGATGAGCGGGTGCCCGGCCGCCTTCGCATGTGCGGTCGCATGGCCCGAGGGCGAGGAGTCGCAGCACCCGACGTGCCCGCACGCAGCGCACCGCCGCAAGTGGAACCACCAACCGCCGGTGGCCTCGCACTCGACGCAGCCCGCGCCACTCGGCGGCACACTCGGATTGATTGCCTCGGTCATCAGTCCTCCACCGGCCCATGCAACGGCACTCGCACGAGAAATGTTGTCAGCCCGGGCTCGGAGACGACGGACAGATCCCCGTGGTGCCGGTCGACGACGATGCGCCACGAGATGTCGAGCCCGAGGCCGGTGCCCTCCCCCACCGGCTTGGTGGTGAAGAACGGCTCGAACATGCGGGCCTGCACGGCGTCCGGGATCTGCGGCCCGGTGTTGGCGATCTCGACCTGCAGGTCGTCATCGACGCGGCTCGTACGCAGCGTCAACGTGCCCGAGCCGGCCATCGCCTGCAGTGCGTTGTCGATGATGTTCGTCCATACCTGGTTCAACTCGGCGGCGTACACCGGCACGTCCGGTACCGAACGGTCATAAGCCTTTACCACCTCGACGCCACGCGCGATCTTGCCGCTGAGCATGACCAGCGTGCTGTCCAGCAGCTCGTGCACATCGACCACCTGATAGGGCGCGCGATCCAGCTGCGAGTACTGCTTGGCCGCGCCGACGAGCGTCGAGATGCGCCCGGTAGCGTCCTCGATCTCGTTCATGAGCAACTCGGTCTCGAGCGCGTAGTTGAGCCAGCGGACGGCGCTGGCGAGCGTCGAGCTGTCGATCTTCGTAGCGACGCGGTCCAGCCACGCAATGTCCAGCCCGGCGGCGACGAAGGTCGGGGCGATGTCGTAGCCGCCGTCGATGCCGTGCCTGTCCAGCCAGTCCGACATCTCGTCCTCACGGTCGGACGTTGCCAGCGGATCAAGCTGGGGTGCCTTGGCCACGTGTTCGACGGCGACCTCCGACAGCCGGATCAGCATCTGCAGGGTCTCGCGGTCAACGGTGCCCTCGGCGATCAGGCCCAGCTTGTGCCGCATGCCGGCGACCCGCTCGCGCAGCGACGACGTCGCGCGCACCGCTGCGGCGGCGGGATTGTTCAGCTCGTGCGTCAGGCCGGCTGACAGCGACCCGAGAGCCAGCAACCGCTCGCGCTGGCTGACGGCCTGCTGCGTGGTCCGGTTGCCGAAGAACAACCCCTCGAGCAGGTGGACGGGCATCGGGAACCAGTCGCGCATCAGGTCGGCGAAGTCGTTGGCGCCGAGCACGTACAGGCGGACCTCGGTGAGTGCACGCAGCGAGCCGGCGTACGTCTGCGGCACGCGATCGCCGAGATAGGCCGACCACGCGCCCGCATAGACCCCGCGCTGATCGGTGCGGGTGATCTCGACGTCGTCCTCGCCGACCAGTCGCGACATCGCGATGGTGCCGTCGAGCACGACGTAGAAGCACCGGCCCGGCTCGCCCTCGCGATAGATCCAGCCCGGCTCGTAGCGCTCGGTCTTGCCGTGCCGGCACAGCCAGTCGAGCTGGTCGTCGGACAGCTTCTCGAACAGGAACAGCGTGCGCAGCTCGTCGAGTTCGCAGGACAGCGTCTCGACCGCGCGGGAGTACTTCTCGTTCACGATCCCGCTCACGTCGATCCCTCCAGGTAACGGTGCACGAGCATCACGGCCATCGCACCTTCACCGACCGCGGACGCCACCCGCTTCGCCGACTCGGAGCGCACGTCGCCGGCGGCGAAGATGCCCGGGACGCTCGTCTCGAGGTGGAACGGATGGCGGTCGAGTTCCCATCCCGTCGGCTTCTCGCCCGGCGCGGCGAGGTCCGGTCCGGACACGACGAACCCGTGCTCGTCGCGCACGACGGTGCCCTCGAGCCACTCGGTGCGCGGGGCGGCACCGATGAAGACAAACAGCCAACCGGCATCGACGGTCTCGGTCTCGCCGGTCTCGGCGTTGCGCAGGTGCAAGCGATCGAGATGCCCGTCCCCCTCGGCGCCGACGACCTCGGTGCACGTTCGAACGATGATGTTGGGGACGGCCTCGACCTGCTGGATCAGGTAGTGCGACATCGAGCTCTCGAGCGATCGGCCGCGCACGAGCAAGGTGACGCTGCGCGCTCCGCGGGCCAGGTAGACCGCGGCCTGCCCGGCCGAGTTCGCGCCGCCGACGATGAAGACATCATGATCGACGCAGCCCGGCGCCTCGGTGAGCGCGGAGCCGTAATAAACGCCGCGCCCGGTGAAGTCGTCAACAGCTGCCAGCTGCCGGTATGCGACGCCGGTGGCCAGGATGACGGTGTGCGCGCCGATGGACGTCCCGTCGTCGAACCGGACGGTGCGTCCCGCCCCGTTCGCCTCGAGCGCCACTGCCTCGCGGGTGGTGATCAACTCAGCACCGAACTTGACGGCCTGACGCCGGGCGCGGTCGGTGAGCTGGCCGCCGGACACCCCATCTGGGAAGCCGAGATAGTTCTCGATGCGCGAGCTCTGCCCCGCCTGGCCGCCGGTTGCGGTTCGCTCGACGAGCACCGTGCGCAGCCCCTCGGACGCGCCGTACACGGCCGCGCCCAACCCCGCCGGTCCGCCGCCGATGACCACCAGGTCGTAGAACTGCTCGGCCGGAGCCGTCGTCAGGCCGACGTGGCCGGCGAGGTCGGCGTTGCTGGGCGCGACGAGGGCGACGCCGTCGGGCGTGACAACCAGTGGGAGCGTGCGTCCGTCGGCGTCGGCGGCGTTGAGCAGGCGCGTCCCCTCGGGCGAATCGGCAAGGTACCAGCGGTAGGGCACCTGATTGCGAGCGAGGAATTCGCGCGTCTCGGATGACGCCGCCGACCAGCGGTGCCCGACCACCTTCACCTCCGCCACGACGCGGTGGTCGGCGGCCGCCCAGGCCTCGAGCTGGGCGTCGATGACCGGGTACAGCTTCTCGTCCGGCGGGTCCCACGGTTTGAGCAGGTAGTAGTCGAGGTCTACGACGTTGATGGCCTCGATGGCCGCGCCGGTGTCGGCGTACGCAGTCAGCAGCACGCGGCGGGCGGTCGGGTAGAGGTCCATGGCTTGCTCGAGGAACTCCACACCGGTCATCTGCGGCATGCGGTGATCGGCGAGCAGCAGGGCGACGACGTCGCCGCGCAGCTTCAGCTCGCGCAGCGCCTCGAGCGCCTGCGGCCCCGATTCGGCGCGCACTATGCGGTGCTGATCGCCGTAGCGACGGCGCAGGTCTCGGGCGATCGAGCGCGAGACGGCCGGGTCGTCGTCGACGGTCAGGATCGCGGTGCGGGGACGTGCGGAGGTCACCCGGTCGAGGTTAGTGGCGCGCCGAACGGGTCAGTAGTGAATCGCACCGCGGGTACCGCCGCCGACCGCCAGCGCGTCACCGTTGATCGCGACGCTGCGCGGCGAGCACAGGAACACCACGACGTCGGCGACCTCGGCCGCGGTGACGAGCCGGCCGATGCTCACGGGTGCGGCGAAGCGGGCCTCCGCCTCGTCCACGGTGATTCCGTCGGCCGCGGCCCGGCGCTCGAGCATGCCGGGCGTGCGCTCGGTGACGGTGATCCCTGGGTGCACGACGGTGACGTTGACACCGTGCGGGCCCAGCTCGTCGCCGAGGTTCTTCGTCAGCGCGGCAACCGCGACGTTGCGCATCGAGCCGGCGATCGAACCCGAATGCCGGGCGTTCAGACCGCTGACGTTGACGATGCGACCCCAGCCCTGCTCGACGAGATGCGGAGCCACCGCCCGCGCGGTGCGCAGGTAACCGAGCACCTTCGTCTCGACCTCGATGCGCACGTCGTCATCGGAGATCTCGGCCAACGTCGGCGGGGTGGTGCCGCCTGCTGGTCGTGCTGCGGCGTTGATCAGGATGTCGATACCGCCAAAGGCGCCGATCACGTCGGCGACCATGGTCCGGACGGAGGCGTCGTCGGTGGTGTCGGCGGGGAACGCCGTGCCGACGCCCTCGGCGGCCACCCGCAGCTCGTCGGCGCCGCGGGCCACCATGGCGACCTGCACGCCCTCGGCCGCAAGAGCCTGCGCGACCGCCAGCCCGATGCCGCGGCTCGCGCCGGTGACGATTGCGCGCTTACCGGTCAGTCCGAGATCCACGCCGCCGAGTATCGCCGAACCGGACGGATCCGGCCTGTGGACAACCCCGGTTTGACGCCGTCGTGCTCGAGGCTCAAGGCATGAAACCAGGAACGCCGATCCGCGCGGCAGCAGACGTGGAGCAGTTGTGGGAGGAGATGATGGGCCCCGGCGGGTTCGGGATACGCACCTTGTGGATCGTGTTCCTCGACGAGACAGGCTGTACCAGCGACGTGATCGTGCCGATCGAGGACATCCCGTTGCATCCCGACGCCCTGCTCCTGCGCAACCTGGCCCACATCGTCGCCGACGTGGGCATGCAATCGGTGTTGCTGCTCGTCTCCCGTCCCGGCTCACGCGCGATGACCGACGACGACCGGGCGTGGGCCCGGGAGCTCGGCGCGGCGATGGGCGCCGAGCTGTGTCGGTGGCCGATCCACCTCGCGACCGGGGACCACATCCAGGTCTTCGCTGCAGACGACCTGATCCCAAGTGCGTGACGCCGCGGGTTACGAGGCGAGCGTGGCGTAGCGGCCGGCGTCGGCCAGCAGCGAGTCGTGCGTGCCGGACTCGACGATGCGCCCTTGGTCGAGCACCGCGATCTGGTCGGCGTTGCGCACTGTGGACAGGCGGTGGGCGATGGTGATGGTGGTGCGACCGACGGCAAGGTCGTCGAAGGCCTGCTGAACGGCTCGTTCGGTCTCGGTGTCGAGCGAGCTGGTCGCCTCGTCGAGCACCAGGATCCGCGGGTTGCGCAGCAGGGTCCGCGCGATGGCGATGCGTTGCTTCTCACCGCCGGAGAACCGGTGCCCGCGCGAGCCGACCATCGTGTCGTAGCCGTCGGGGAGCGACGCGATGAGCTCGTGGATCTGCGCCGCCCGGGCGGCGTCCTGGATCTCGGCGTCGGTGGCCTCGGGCCGAGCGTGCCGCAGGTTGTCGCGCACGCTCGCATGCATCAGGTACGTCTCCTGCGAGACAATGCCGACGACCTTGGCGAGGTCACCGAGGGCGAGCTCGCGCACGTCGATGCCGTCGATGGTGATCCGCCCGCCGGTCGTGTCGTAGAGCCGGGCGACGAGCGAGGCCAGCGTGCTCTTGCCCGAGCCGGTCTCGCCGACGAGGGCCAGGGTGTGTCCGGCCGGGACGTCGAGGTTGATCCCGGCGACCGCGGCCGTCTCGCTGCCCGGGTAGGCGAACGTGACGTTCTCGAAGCGGACGTGACCCCGGACGCGCCGCGGATCGACGGGCACCGGGTTCAGCGGCTCGTCGACGTCGACCGGCAGGTCGAGGTACTCGAAGATGCGGGCGAACAAGGCCAGCGAGCTGTTGACCGTGACGCCGCTGTTGAGCAGGCCCATGAGGGGGCGGAACAGCGTGGTCTGCAGCGCGGTGAACGCGACCAGCGTGCCGATGGTCATGGCGCCGCGCGTTGCCGGCAAGCCGGCGCTGAGATAGATGATCGCCGGGATCGCGGCGAAGATGATGCTCATGGTGGCCATCCGCCAGCGGCCGGCCAGGCTCGAACGCAGTTCCAGGTCGACGAGACGCAGCGACGAGGCGGTGAACCGCTCGACGAGCGCCGGGCCGGTGCCCATGGTCTTGGTGAGCAGGACGCCGCCGATCGACAGGCCCTCCTCGATCGTGACGTTCAGGTCTGCGAGCTCGCGCTGCCGGGCGGTGGTGATCTCGCGACGCAGGTGCGCGACCTTGCGCGTCAGGTAGATCGCCGGCGGCATGACGACGAGGGAGATCAGCGAGAGCTTCCAGGACAGGGCAGCCATCGCGACGGCGGTCGCCACGACGGTCGTGAGGTTGGACGCGATGGACGTGGCGGTGTCGGTGACGACCGACTGCATGCCGCCGATGTCGTTGGTGATGCGCGACTGCACCTCGCCGGTGCGCGTGCGGGTGAAGAACGCGACGGACTGGCGCTGCAGGTGGGCGAACACGTCAGTGCGCAGGCGATGCATAACCTGCTGACCGACCTTGGTGCTGACCCACGTCTGCACCACGCCGAAGGCGGCGGTGAGGGCGGCGACGCCGACCATGCCGGCGACCAGCCAGGCGAGCAGGGCGACATTCTGCTGCGGCAATGCGTGGTCGATCACCGCACGCAGCAGGAACGGGGCGGCCATGGCGACGACCGACGACGCCACGATGAGCGCGCTGACGAGGGTCAACGGCCACCGGTAGGGGGTGAACAAGCGGCCGATGCGGCGCAGCGAGACACTGCTGGCAAGTGCCTTGTCGGCGGCCTTCTGATGTTCGGACGTAGGGCGGCCGGGGCGGCCACCGCTGTGAAGTGGATTGGCTTCCAAGGAGCATTCCTTCTTCCGGCTCGGAGATGTTTACTGAGGTAACCTCATGATGAGGCTACAACAGCAATCGTTGGTACGCTATTCCGGTGCGACACCACCATGATCCCGACGCGGCCGAGCCGGGTGAGGACGTCGGACTGGCCGACGCGTTCTGGGTCGTGGCGCGCGATCTGCGCCGGCTGTCAATGTCCACCTCCGAACCCTGGGAGGTCTCGCCGTCGCAGTCGCGGGCGCTGCGGGTGCTGGGTCGGCACGGGCCGATCAGGCTCAACGAACTGTCCGACCAGCTGCACATTGCGCCCCGATCGGCGACTGAGGTCGTCGACGCCCTGGAGGAGCGCGGTCTGGCTCGGCGGAGCCCGGACCCCCACGACCGCCGCGCTGTCCTGGTCGACACCACCGACGAGGGCACCCGGGTGCTCGGTGCCCTGCGCGAGGCCCGCACCGCGCAGGCCGAGGCCTACTTCGGGCGGCTCAGTGTCGCAGACCAGAAGTCGCTCGCTCGGATCCTGACCAAGCTCCGCGCGCAGCGGTAGGGCGGCTCAGTTGCTGTACACGCGAGTGGCGGCAATCAGCACCGCAGTTCGTCCCTGCTCCACCATCGCGCGGTCGTAGGCGTCCCAGTCGTCGTGCGTGCCGCCGGCCGCCGCGAAAATCGCGCGCAGCAGCAACCTCAGCGCCTCGGGTTCGAGGTCGCCGTCCGCAGGTCCGACCAGGGACGCGCCCCCCTCGACCGTCGCCCACTTCCAGCCCGCCCGGAACGTCACCGCGGCTTGGGGACGCGCGCGCAGGTTGGCCAGCTTCACCCGGCCGTATGTCACGAACGCAAGGACGTCGACGCCCGACGTGGGCTCGGGCACGACGCCTGCGTTGACCAGTGAGCTCTGAATCGTGTGGTCGGCACGCACCGTCGAGACGACGGCGAGTCCCTGCTCAGCTCGGGCGAGGCCGACGGGCCTCGGTCAGCGTGCTCATGTGTGCAGCCTGCCACGCTCGTGCTGAGCACGTGGAACGGTATCGCTAGCGCTAGCATGGCTCCCATGCCCGCCGTGCACGTGCGAAATGTGCCTGAGTCCGTGCTGACTGCCCTACGCGAGCGAGCTGCGATAAACGGTCAGTCGATGCAGGCAGAGATTCGCCAAGTCCTGGCGGCGGCGGCCGAGGCGCCCCTCCCCCGCCCACGCCCCGAACCTGTACGCCTGACGACCGTGCGGGCGGCGAGCGCCACGACCTGGAGCCGCAGGGAGATTTATGACGAGACCGGTCGCTGACCGAGCCGTCCTGGACACCAACGTCCTGCTGGCGGCGACGGACGAAGCACGCGCCGAGCACGGATGGGCCACCGCGGCCATCAACGACTGGCCTGCCGCGGGCATCGTGCTCTACGCCAGTGGGCAGATTCTGCGGGAGTACCTCGCGGCGTCTACCCGGCCGCTGGAGCAGAACGGACTCGGGATGACCCGATCCGACGCGGTCGCCAACGTTCGCGCCCTGCGCGCCAGGCTCGGCCTGCTGGTTGAGGACGCAAAGGTGGCCGATCGCCTGCTCACCCTGCTCGAGACGGTCGAGTGCGCCGGGAAGCAGGTGCACGACGCCAACGTGGTCGCCACCATGGTTGTGCACGGCATCGACACCGTCGTGACGATGAACGTCGATGACTTCGCCCGCTTCGATGACCTTGTGACCGTCGTACCTCTCTGGCCGTAGGGCGTGCGTGCGGCCCAGGTGCGCGGGGCACCATGGAGGCATGCTCACCGATCTGCGTACGCGCCTCGGCTCAATGGTCTTCGAACGCGTCGCCGGGTCGGACGGGCCGCAGCATCGCGACCGCATCCACAACACCCCGGGCGAGCGCTGGTTCGCCGAGGACCGGCCCATCCGGACGGTGCACGCGGACTCGTCCATGTTCATCGGTGGGCTGCGCGCCCTGCTGCTGCAATCGCTGCACCCGCTGGCCATGGCCGGGGTGGCCGGGCACTCGGGCTACCGCGGCGACCCGTGGGGCCGGCTGCAACGCACCAGCTACTTCCTGGCCGCCACCACCTTCGGGGTCGCCGAGGACGCCGAGGAGGCGGTGGCCCGGGTGCGTGCCGTGCACGAGCGGGTCCGCGGCAAGGCACCCGACGGCCGCCCGTACGCAGCGTCCGACCCGCACCTGCTCAAGTGGGTGCACGTCGCCGAGGTCGACAGTTTCCTCGACACCTACCAGCGCTACGGTTCCTCACCCCTCGATCAGGACGGACGGGACGGCTACGTCGCCGACGAGGCCGTCGTCGCCCGCAAGCTGGGCATCATCGACCCACCCACCACCGAGGCCGAGCTTCGCGAGCAACTGGCGGCGTTCCGGCCCGAGCTGCAGGGCACCCCGGAGGCCCGGGCGACGGCCCGGTTCCTGCTCCTGCGCCCGCCGCTGCCGCTCATCGCGCGACCGCCGTACGCGGTGCTCGGCGCCGCCGCCGTCGCGTCGCTACCGCGCTGGGCCCGTCGCCCACTGCACCTGCCCCCGCAGTTGCCCATCACCGAGGCCACCGCCGTGCGCGCCGCGGGCAAGGGACTCGTCGGCATGCTGCGCTGGGTCAGCACCCCGCCACCCGGCGAGACGTCCGCCGCCTGACGGCCGTTCACCACGGGTTCGTAGAGTCGAGGCCATGGACTTTCGTTACCTCGGCAACTCGGGCCTGCAGATCTCCGAGATCACGTACGGCAACTGGCTGACCCACGGCTCGCAGGTCGAGAACGACGTCGCGACGCAGTGCGTGCGCGCGGCGCTCGACAACGGCATCACCAGCTTCGACACCGCCGACGTCTACGCCAATGGCAAGGCCGAGACGGTGCTGGGCGAGGCGTTGAAGGGCGAGCGGCGCGAGTCGCTCGAGGTCTTCACCAAGGTCTTCTGGCCGGTGGGCCCGGACCCTAAGGGCAAGAACGACACCGGGCTGTCACGTAAACACATCCTTGAGGGGATCGACGGTTCGCTGCGCCGCCTGCAGATGGACTACGTGGACCTGTACCAGGCCCACCGCTACGACTCGTTCACCCCGCTCGAGGAGACGATGCAGGCCTTCGCTGATGTCGTCCGGTCGGGCAAGGCGCTCTACATCGGGGTCAGCGAGTGGACGGCCGAGCAGATCCGCGCCGGACACGCTCTCGCGAAGGAGCTCGGCGTCTCGCTGGTCAGCAGCCAGCCGCAGTACTCGATGCTGTGGCGGGTCATCGAGGACGAGGTGGTGCCCACCTGCGTGGAACTCGGCCTGGGCCAGATCGTGTGGTCGCCGATCGCGCAGGGCGTATTGACCGGCAAGTACAAGCCGGGAGAGGCGCTGCCCGAGGGTTCGCGGGCCACCGACACCAACGGCGGCGCCGACATGATCAAGCGCTGGATGACCGACGACGTCCTGTCCCGGGTGCAGCAGCTGGCCCCGATCGCCGGCGACCTCGGCCTGTCGATGGCCCAGCTCGCCGTCGCCTGGGTGCTGCAGAACAGCAACGTCTCGGCCGCCCTGGTCGGTGCATCTCGTCCGGAGCAGGTCGTGGACAACGTCAAGGCCGCAGGGGTCACCATTCCCGCGGACGCGCTCACGGCCATCGACGACGCACTCGGCGATAGCGTCACCCGCGACCCGGAGGTCGTGGCCCGCTCGACCCCGCGGCGGCGGGCGGTCTGAGCAGTGCACGTCGGGGTCGACAGCTTCGTCTCATCCGTCACCGACCCGTCGACCGACCGGCTCATCGGACCCGCGGAGCGCATCGAGCACCTGCTCGAGGAGATCGCGCTCGCGGACAGCGCGGGCCTCTATTCGTTCGGCATCGGTGAACATCACCGCGAGGAGTACTACGACTCCGCCCCACCGGTCATCCTGGCCGCCGCGGCCGCGCGGACGTCACGCATCCGGCTGGGCAGTGCCGTCACCGTGCTGAGCGCGGCAGACCCGGTGCGGGTGTTCCAGCAGTTCGCCACCCTCGACCTCATCGCGAAGGGCCGCATCGATCTCGTCGTCGGCCGCGGGTCGTTCACCGAGGCGTTCCCGCTGTTCGGGCTCGACCTCGCCGACTACGACAGCCTGTTCGCCGAGAAGCTCGACCTGCTGCTGCGCATCCGGGACTCGACGCGCGTCACCTGGTCGGGACGGCACCGCCCACCACTGACCGGTCAGGGCGTCTACCCCCGTCCTCTGCAAGACCCGCTGCCGATCTGGGTCGGCGTCGGCGGAACACCGGAGTCCTTCGTCCGCGCCGGCCTGCTCGGGTTGCCGCTGATGGTCGCGATCATCGGCGGTGAGCCGCGACGCTTCGCCCCGCTCGTCGACCTCTACCGCCGTGCAGGTGCAGAGGCCGGGCACACCGACCTCAAGGTCGGCCTGCACGTCTTCGGCTACGTCGGCGACAGCGTGCAGACGGCCGCAGACACGATCTTCCCGGGCTGGCACGAGATGTTCACGAAGGTCTCGCGTGAGCGCGGCTTCCCGCCGCCGAGCCGAGCACAGTTCGACGCCACCAGCGGGCCGAACGGCGCGTTCTTCCTCGGCGACCCGGCTACCGTTGCGACGAAGCTGCGGCGGGTGTCCGAGCAGCTCGGCGGCGTCGATCGCGTCGCGTTGCAGATGACTAACACCCGGTTGGCCCACACCGACCTGCTACGCGGCATCGAACTGCTCGGCACCGAGGTGGCGCCCCAGGTCGCCGACGCCTGAGGCCGTCGGCCACCGCGCTACTGCGCGTCCAGGACCTTCGCGTCCGACGCGCTGAGCTCGGCCTTGGACCGGTCCTTCACCCGTACGCCGGACTCGCCCATTGCGAACGAAGCCGCCAGCAGTCCCGCCACGACCCGGGCTGCGTCGGCGTAGCCCAGGCCGTCGGGCGGGTGGATGTTCGACACGCAGTTGCGCTCGGCGTCGTGTCGGCCGGCGCGCGGCGCGTAGGTCAGGTAGACGCCGAGGCTGTCGTTGACGGAAAGCCCCGGTCGTTCGGTTGTGCCCCGCGGGGTGGTGTAACTCGTTCGCGTGTAGTTCTGCGTTGTTGC